>CAYVVB010000406.1:0-7956 GCA_964454955.1 uncultured Bradyrhizobium sp.
CTTGCGCCGGCTGCGACCTGCCGCTGTTTTCCTCCGATACCAAGTTTGAGAGCGGCACCGGCTGGCCCAGCTTCTATCAGCCGCTGGAAAATGCCGTCGCCGCTACGGAGGACCGTTCTTACGGCATGGTGCGGACGGAAGTGCATTGCCGCCGTTGCGGCGGCCATCTCGGGCATGTTTTCGACGATGGACCGAAGCCGACAGGCCTGCGCTACTGCATGGATGGTCTGGCGCTGGTGTTTCACCCGGCCGCCTCGTCAAGCTGACTGAACCCTTCGTCGGCTTCGTTCCTCGGCGGCGAATTGCGTTGCAGCCGCCGGGGGCGGCAATTGTTGCCGTGCGCGGCAAATCTGTGTTGGTCAGCGGACAGGGTGTTTTTGTCCAACCCGTTGATCTCAGATCATTTCTCAATTTGGCATAGCGCTTGCGATGATCTCCGCGGATAGGGGCATGGCGCGCGGCTTGCCGACGCAATCGAATTTGGAGACGAGATGAGCTTGGCTGCGGCTCTTGCGAGCGCGATGGGTGGTCTGCGGGGCGGTCAGGCCGCGCAAACCGTCGTGTCATCGAGCACCGCCAGCGCGCAGACGTCCGGCTCGATAACCCCAAGCCCGACCCAGGTCGACGTCGCCACGTCCAATCAAAGTGCGATGGTCCCGACCGCCGGCGTCAACCGGCAGCTCGATCTGTTCATCCAAAAACAGTTGCGCACGGAAACCTCGGGCGCCGGCTACGCCAACCGGATGGCCAACATCCTCTCCAAGTTGCAGGGCGTCTACGGCAATACCGACGGCGGCGCGCTGCAAATCGCGTTCAGCAATTTCACCGGAGCGCTGCAGTCACTTTCGTCCAATCCCGGCAACGCATCAGCGCAGAGTGCGGCGCTGTCGGCCGCGCGATCGCTCGCTGCGCGATTGAATACGGCCACGCAGGGCATCCAGACGCTGCGCAGCAATGTCGATCGGGATATCGGCGATGCGGCGGCGAAGGCCAATGCCGATTTGAGCCAGATCGCGGACATCAATTCCCGGCTGCAGGGATTGGATTCGGCCGATCCAACCGCCGGGACGCTGATCGGCCAGCGCGACGACGCCATCAGCGACCTTTCGAAGCTGGTGGACGTTCGCCTCGTCACCGACTCCTCCAACCAAGCCAGCTTGTTCACCGATTCCGGCATCCAGCTGGTCGGACAAGGGGGCGCATCGACCTTCGTGTACAATTCGCACGGAGCGCTCGGCGCGTCCTCGCTCTACAACGCCGATCCGGCCACATCCGGCGTAGGTTCGCTCGGGATCAAGCTGCCCGACGGCAGTACGGTCGACGCCGTCGCGAGTAGCGCCGTCAGTTCGGGGCAAATTGCCGCCGATCTGAAACTGCGCGACCAGACGCTGGTGCAGGCGCAAACCCAGATTGACCAGTTCGCGGCGACGCTCTCGAGCGCGCTCTCCGATCAGGCCACGGCCGGCACGCCCGTCGCGGGATCGTCTTCCGCTTTCGACCTCAACACATCGAATATATCGTCCGGCAACACCATCAACCTGACCTATACCGACACGACGACGAATACGCAGCGCCAGGTTTCGATCGTCAACGCGACCGATCCCGCCGCGCTGCCGCTGCAGAACGGTGCCAACGCCAATCCGCTCCTGGTCGGCGCCAATTTCTCGTTAGGAATGGCGTCGGTTGTTTCGCAATTGAATACGGCGCTGGCTTCCAATCACCTGAGGTTCTCAAATCCGTCGGGCTCGACGCTGCGCGTGGCCGATGACGGCACGGGCGCTTCGGTTATCAGTGCGGCCTCCACGATCACGACCGTTCGATCGCTGGCGGGCGGCGTCGCGCAACTTGCGCTGTTCACCGACGGAAACACCCTCTACACCGGCGCGGTCACCGCGAACGGGCCGCAAATGACAGGGCTCGCCGGCCGCATCGCGGTCAACCCGGCGCTGCTCGCCGATCCCTCGAAAATGAGCGTCTACAGCACGTCGTCGCCGACATCCGCAGGCGACACCACGCGAGCGGATTTTCTGCTCTCACAGCTCACGTCGGCGACTTTCAGCTACTCGCCACAGACCGGGCTCGGCTTGGCCGCGCAGCCGTTGAAGGCGACGCTCCCGGCTTATCTGCAGCAAATCACAGGCCAGCAGGCCAATGCCTCGACGCTCGCCACACAATTGCAGCAGGGGCAGAATGTCGTGGTCTCCACGCTCCGGCAGAAATCCAACTCCGCCGCCGGCATCAACATCGACAGCGAACTGTCGAGCTTGATCCTGGTTCAGAACAACTACGCCGCCAACAAGCACATCATGTCGGTCGTGCAGAGCACGATGCAGAACCTGCTGCAGGCGGCTTAATTCCCAAATCACGGCGTTCCACCAGAGCGCCGGCGACTGCGCCGGTACGATCGAACGCGCGCCCGTGCCACAGCCCCTCGGGGCGGGCCGGACCGTTAGGCTTTCGTTAACCACGTCTGTTTACGGTTTGGTGAGAAATACGGGCGAGCCGCCCGGCGAAACTGTAGCCCGAAACAACGAGCGTAAGCTCGATCGCATCGCAGGCTTCCGTTGCCAAGGTCGCGCTCTTGCCGGCGCACGCCCGAGTCAGGCAATCCGTGGAGGCTGCAGTGGAGCCCAGATTGATCGAACTGTCCGACGCAGCGCGCGCAGGCTGTGCGGACCGCATCGGCATCGCCAGACTCGCCAAGGTCTCCTTCGACGGCAGGGATCTCCGCTCGATCTGGGGGGAACTGATCGCGAAAGTGCTCGACGGATCGGCGAATGCAGGCGAGGCGCTCGATCTGACGCTGGTCGCTCAGTTGCTCGGCGACAAGCCGACGGCGCTCGCCATGCAGCACGAGGTTCTGCTCTCGCATCGATTGTTTCGCTCCCCCTGCGCATCGAAAGCGCCGCACCTGCGCGTGCTGGCGCTCGCCGCGGCCACCGACATGGGAAGCAACACGCCGATCGATTTTCTGCTTGAAGAGTCCGGGATCGAACTGATGGTGCTGTACGTGATTCCGGAAGCGGAACTGCCGGTCCCGCTGCCGGACCACGACATCGCCATCGTCATTGCATCCGACTCCGATGATTGCCGTGAGGCCTTGCGCATGATCGATGCGGTCGCGCCGCGCTGGCCGCGGCCGCTGCTCAATCCGCCGAAACTGGTCGGCAATCTCGATCGCGACAAGCTGCACCGCCTGCTGCGGGGGATCGAGGGGCTCGTCATTCCGTCAACCGTCGATGCGAGCCGCGGACAATTGCTGCAGGCTGCGCAATCGGTGGAGGCGCTGACGGATCTTGCATCGGACCTTGCTTTCCCCGTCATCGTGCGGCCGCGCGGCTCGCATGCGGGCCGCGGGCTTGCCCGGATAGATGACGGCGCGGCGATGCGGCGCTATCTCGACAGTCGCGAAGAACAGCAATTCTTTGTTGCCACCTTTGTCGACTATTCGAGCGGAGACAGCCTGTTCCGCAAGTACCGCATCGTCTTCGTCGAGGGGCGCGCTTACGCCTGCCACATGGCGATCGCCCGCCGCTGGGACATCTGGTATCTCAATGCGGGTATGCGGGACAGCGCCGCCAAGCGTCTGGAGGAAGAAACCTTCATGCGCACCTTCGACGTCGACTTCGGTCGCCGGCATCAAACGGCACTCGCGGGCATCGCGGCGCGCATCGGTCTCGACTATTTCACGATCGACTGCGCGGAAACCAAGGGCGGCTCGCTGCTGATTTTCGAGGCCGACAACACGGCCGTCGTCCACAACATGGATCCGCCGGACGTCTTCCCCTACAAGTCACCGCAGATGCACAAGATATTCGGCGCGTTCGCCGCGATGCTGGAGCGACGTGCGGCACAGGGCCGGGAGCGCGCGGCATGACCAGACCGTTGAGAGAAGCCTCGCTTCGGTCGGAGGCGAGCGAGACGCTCGATCCCGACAATTGGGACGAGATCCGTGTGCTGGGCCATCGTATGCTCGACGACATGATCGACCACATCGCATCGGTTCGCGAGCGTCCGGTGTGGCGGCCGATTCCGGACGAGGTGCGCGCCCGCTTTCGCGGGAGCCTGCCGCGCCGGCCGTCCGACCTCGGCCAAGTCCATCGCGAATTCGTCGATTTCATCGCGCCCTATGCGACGGGCAATGTCCATCCTGGATTCATGGGATGGGTGCATGGCGGCGGCACCGCCGTCGGCATGCTGGCGGAGATGCTGGCGGCCGGCCTCAACGCCAATCTTGGCGGGCGCGATCAAATTCCAGTCGAAGTCGAACGGCAGATGGTCGAATGGGTCCGCCAGATGTTCGGCTTTCCGGATAGCGCGAGCGGCATTTTCGTCACCGGCACTTCGATGGCCAATCTGATGGCGGTGCTGGTGGCGCGCACCGCGGCGCTCGGAACGATTTCTCGGCGGCATGGCATCGGTGACCAGGGCGCCTTGCTGACGGCCTACGCGTCGAAGGCGGCCCATGGCTGCATCAGCAAGGCCGTGGATATCGCAGGCCTGGGCAGCGACGCGCTGCGTTGTATCGGCGTCGATGAATCGCATCGGATCGATGTCGCAGCGCTGCGGGCGCAGATCGCGCGGGACCGGGAGATCGGCCTCAAGCCGTTCCTCGTGGTCGGCTCCGCCGGCACCGTGGACATCGGCGCGATCGACGATCTGGTGAGCCTCGCAGCGCTCTGTGAGGAGGAGAATCTCTGGTTTCACGTCGACGGCGCCTTCGGCGCGCTCGGGATCCTGTCGCCGGTGCTCTCTCCGCTCTTGGCCGGCATCGAGCAAGCCGATTCGATCGCGCTTGATTTTCACAAATGGGGCCAGGTGCCCTACGACGCAGGGTTTCTGCTGGTGAGCGACGGCGAACGCCACCGCGACGCCTTCGCCACGCCGGCGGCCTATCTGCGACGCGAGACGAGAGGGTTGGCCGCGGGATCGCCCTGGCCCTGTGATCTCGGTCCCGATCTCTCGCGCGGCTTCCGGGCGCTGAAGAGCTGGTTCACGTTCAAGGCCTATGGCGCCGACAAGCTCGGCGCCGTCGCGGCGCGCTGTTGCGGGCTCGCCCGCTATCTGGAGGCCCGTATTCTCGCCGAGCCTCGACTGGAATTGATGGCGCCGGTCAATCTCAACATCGTCTGCTTTCGCTATCGCGCTGCTGACGCCGACAGGGTGAACGGCGAGATCGTCATGGACATCCAGGAATCGGGAGCAGCGGTGCCGTCGACAACGATGCTGGACGGCCGGCTCGCGATACGCGCCGCGATCGTCAACCATCGGACCGACACGCCCGACATCGACGCGCTGATCTCCTCGGTCCTGGAATTCGGAGCTATGCGCTCAGCATCGTGAGCGATTGCTCGTTGATGGATCGAAGCGGGCGAGCCTCTTTCAGGCGGCCGTATCGACGTCGTGCAGTTTCCTGCCGGCCTCGTGCAACTCGCGAAGCCTCTTCTCGTAGTCGATGAGCTTGCGGGCCTCCTTGAGCGCCCGGTACAGTTCGCCGCTCAGAATATGATTGTTGATTTCCTCGATGATCGGCCATGCGCTTGGCACAGCGGCGACGATCTCGCGCATCAGGTTGAAATAGATGTCCTGGTTGCTCTGCGGGTCCGCCGAGATGTACATCAATTGCACGGCCAGATAGACCAGCTTGGCCGGCGTGTCGGCGGTCTGCGGCGTCAGGATGTCTTTCTCGCGCAGGATCGGAACGTTCTCGCCCTCGATCAGCAACCGGGCCCGCTGGTCCGTATTGGTGATCACGCTGGAGCCGATGATGATCCGTTCGTGCGGCTTGAGTTCGACCTTTAAGGCCATGCCGGTTCTCCGTGAGCATCGTGGGCGAGCCATCGCCGCAGCGTGCAGGCTCGCTATCCATCCAGCCGATCCTTCTCAAATGAGGTTAATGCTTCGTAAACGGCACGCGGCCGGGTGCAACAGAACGATCATCTCAACGTGAGCTCTCCCGACGCCCGCGATAGACGATTCGTTTACTTTGCCGGTTAAGCGATCATTAACCTTCCTTTAAAGGACGTAAGCGTACAAGCGCAGAGAAGCCAATCATCTTCGGCAAGCTGCAATTCGTACGCGTTTCGGCGCCTCAGGATTCAAGAGGGTCTGCGAATGTCCGACATCGTCCTTTCGGCTTCGGTCCGCCAGAATCTGCTTTCGCTGCAGGCCAGCGCCCATCGTCTGGCCGCGCAAAGCGGCCTGGCCGAGGCAAGGAAGCTCGCCGACAGCCCGCCCCCTGCGGAGCGGCGCGCCGGCGACATCGGCAGCCTGCTCGAGAGCATCGGCAAGGGCGTGCAAGTCCTCGAGCTTGCCAATGCCGGCATCGCCTCGCTCGCAAGCCTGGTCGACAGCGCGAAGGCGGTCGCGAACCAGGTTCTGCAGAGCCCGCTTGGTTACTCGGCAAAGGCCAGCGTCGAGGTGACCGGCGCCGGCGCTGCCGGCGCATCCGGTCTCCATGATGGCAAGCTCGGCGGTGCCGTTATGACCTTCAGGACCGCAGCCGGTGCGCTGGCCGTGACGATCGGCTCGACTTTTTCAAGTGGTGCGGGCAGAGCGACGGTCCGGACACTTGACCAGTTGAACAGCGTCCTGGCCTCGAATGGCGTCACTGTCACGGCTTCGCTGTCCCCGACCTACGACACTCTGATCTTCGTCTCGACCAATGATGCAGCGAGCCAGGCCATGACGGCGGTGGGGAAGGCGCCGGCGGGCGGTGTCGACATCACGGCGAGCGGGGCTACGGCCGGAAACGTCACTGCCGCGGTGGCCGATCCCATTTCGCAGGCAATCCGTGCCGGCCTGCTCGCCCAGTACAACCTCATCATCCAGCAGATCACGACGATCGCCCTGGATTCGTCCTGCAACGGCGTCAACCTGCTCAATGGCGACAGCCTCAAGCTCGTGTTCAACCAGAGCGGCAGGTCGAGCCTGAACATCCCGGGCGTGACGTTCGATGCCGACGGGCTTGGCCTTGCCAGTCTGACTGAGGGGATCGATTTCCTGGATGATGTATCGGCCAATAACGTCATTGCCAAGCTCGACGCAGCTTCGAGCCTGCTGCGGGCGGAAGGTGCCGTGCTTGCTTCGAGCCTGGCGGTCGTGCGGATCCGGGAGGATTTCACGAGGAACCTTATCGACGTGCTGCAGTCCGGCTCGGCGAACCGCAGGCCCGCCGATACACGGGAGGAAGCGGCCAACAGCCAGGCGCTGTCGGCGCGTCAATCGATCGCGGTCTCGGCGCTCGCGCTCGCCAATCAGTCACAGCACACCGTCTTGCAGCTGCTGCGCTGACATCGCCTCACGCCGTGACGTCTGTCGGGATCACGCGGGGCGGCGAACGCTTCCTGTCGAGCTCGTGAAAATACGCGCGGCGGCGCAGCGCTGCTTTTTCAGGGTGCTGCTCGACGATCTCGTCGGCATTTCCGGTCACGAGTCGATAGACCACCGACAGCGCGTCGAGGTCGTGGAGGATCTGATGAGCGAGATCCAATGGGTTCTGATTCTGCAGATCATTGCCGGCTGCGGCGCTGGCTTCCGCGGCCGTGACGCTTTTGCCCGGCGGCAACTCGGTTGGGATGGCGGCGCTGGCCGCGTGGGATTGGGGATGCGCAACAGGCAATGCAGCCGGTGCGCCCACCGGCCGGATACTGAAATCCGTACTCATGGCGGCCTCCTGGTGCCGTGTAACCCCTCCAGGAATCCAAACTTCACTGCGGCGCAATATGACCCGCAGATTTCAACGTTAAGTTAGGCTCGGTCCGACAATTCGAGATGAATTGTCGCGAACGCCGAAGCCGGCCGCCAATATATGAGAAGCCAGACGGCGCTCACATCGAGCGGCTGATCGTCAGCGGCCGGATGTGGCGCGGACCCGGAGCAGCGGGCCGGCCGTTCGCCGTGTAGGTGTTCGGAATGTTGCGGCGCTGCATCTCGGCATTGACGCTGCCTACGATG
>CAYVVB010000407.1:0-1803 GCA_964454955.1 uncultured Bradyrhizobium sp.
AGGTACAGCGTGTAGAGCAACGTCGAGTCGGACGGTCCGCCGGTTCCGCCGCTGATGACGAACGCCGCGTTGAACGCCTGAAATGCGTGGATGACCTGCAGAACCAGGTTGAAGAAGATGATCGGGGTCAGCATCGGAATGGTGATGCTGACGAAACGACGTATTGGCCCGGCCCCATCGACGCGGGCCGCCTCGTAAAGCTCACTGGGTATAAGCCGCAGCCCGGCGAGGAAGATCACCATCGGGATGCCGAACTCCCACACGCGCAACAGGATCAGCGTCCACAGCGAATAGTCGGGATTGCCGATCCAGCTCGGCATGCCGCTGAAGCCGATGAGACCGAGAAGTTGATTGACCAACCCGAACTTGCCGAACACGATCCGCCACAGCGTGGCGACGGCGACGCTGCTGCCGAGCAGGCTTGGCAGATAATAGATCGCGCGATAGACGGCGATGCCGCGCAACGCCTGATTCATGAGCACCGCGATCGCCAGCGCGAACGCGAGCTGGAGCGGCACCGAGATGATGACGTAGCTGAACGTCACTTTCACCGACTGCAGGAAGCGCTCGTCGTGCAGCATCTGCTGGTAGTTGGCGGCGCCAGCCCAGACCGGCGGGCTGAGCAGGTTGTAATTCGTGAAGGAGAGGTAGAGCGAATACACCATCGGACCGAGCGATAGTGCGACCAGGCCGATGAACCAGGGCGCCAGGAAGATGTGCGCCCACAGGTTCTCTCGGCCGCCGATGTTGGCTTTGGTCCGCCTGCGTGTCTTCGCCGGAGCCTTCCGGTTGTTGCGAGCGTCGTCCAAGGAGACACCTTCGTAGAGATGCGAGTCCACAGGCTGAGCGCTGCTCAGCTTGACGGCCGTCTGGCTCACATTCATTTCCAGAATTCGCGCCTGATGGCGATAGAGATGGACGAAGGGAGGAGGCGATCCCGTCGGCCATAGCGTACGTGGACATTCAGTGAACCGCCTGCTACGCGCGACCGACACAACCGCCTCTCTCCACAACAGGGACACGAAGATTTTCCGGGCGCCTAGCGCTTCAGGAAACCCTGGGCCTGCTCGAAGAACCGATCGACGCCCTCATTGATCGAAATCTTCCCGAATGAGATGTCCTGGCTGGCCTTGGTCCAGGCGTCGGCGACGTCGGCCTGACTCTTCGGGTTGCGCACGACTAGCGTCGGGAGCGGCTCGGCATAGTTGCTGGCGACCAGGTTCTGATAGTCTTGGTACTGCTTATCCGAGCCGGTGACCTTGATGCTGTCGCGCAGCGTGAGGTTGGCCGGCGCGCCGAAGTCGAGCCCGAAGCTCTGTACGGCGCCTGGGTCGTTCAGGAAGAAATTGATCAGATCAACGCCATCCGCCGGGTATTTCGAGGCCGCGGAGACCGTGATCCAGTTCAGCGGGTCGACGTAAAGACCCGACTTGCCGCCGTCGTTGGAGAAAGGCGGCGTGGTGAGCACCAGGTGATCCTGCGTGATCGACTGCACGGATGCGAGAATGTTCGCGTTCGTGAAGTAGTTGGCCGTGAGGCCCTTCACGATCGGGTAGTCCTGACGCGCGGTTCCTGTCTCGGCCGAAACATCGGCAGGCGGCGCTCCGCCGCTCTTGCGCAGCCGGTCCCACATCTCGAACCAATCGGTCGCGGCCTGCTTGGAAAAGCCGAGAGTGCCGTCGTCGGAGAAGAGCTGGCCGCCGGTTTGACGGGCATAGACCTCGAAGAACTGGAAGGTGCTGCCCGATCCCGCCAAGCCGACCGAACCGTCGACGGTGCCGTACTTCTGGTCGCCCGCCGCCT
>CAYVVB010000408.1:0-3940 GCA_964454955.1 uncultured Bradyrhizobium sp.
CTACATGTCGCAATCCTTTTCCCTCTATGGCGAGCTGACGGTCCGCCAGAATCTGATGCTGCACGCCCGACTGTTCCATTTGCCGTCCGCATTCGCAGCCAGCCGAATTGCCGAGCTGGTCGAGAAGTGCGACCTGGCCGACTATCTCGACGATCTCGCTTCCGCACTTCCACTCGGAATCAGGCAGCGGCTGTCGCTTGCGGTTGCCGTCGTGCACAAGCCCGACCTTCTGATTCTGGACGAGCCAACCTCGGGCGTCGATCCGCTGGCGCGCGACCAGTTCTGGGAGCTGCTGATCGACCTGTCGCGCAATCAGGGGATGACGATCTTCGTCTCGACGCATTTCATGAACGAGGCGGCGCGCTGCGACCGGCTATCGCTGATGCATGAAGGGCGCGTGCTTGCTACCGACACGCCCGCCGGATTGATCAAGGCGAAGGGCGCCAAGAACCTGGAGGACGCCTTCATCAGCTTCCTCGAACAGGAAAAGCCGGGCACGGTCTCGACCATCACGCTGACGCAGGTGCCGGCCGCCGGCGCGCAACCGGTTGAAGCGGACGCCGGCAAGCGCGCGACCGCGTTCTTCAGCTTTCAGAGGCTGTTCGCCTACACCATCCGCGAGGGCCTGGAACTGCTGCGCGATCCGATCAGGCTGATGTTTGCCCTGTTCGGCACCACGCTCCTGATGCTGGTCTTCGGGTTCGGCATTTCGACCGATGTCAACAATCTCACCTTTGCCGTTCTCGACCGCGACCAGACCCCGGAGAGCCGCGCGTATCTCGAGGAATTGAGGGGCTCGCCCTATTTCGTGGAAAAGGCCCCGATCGCCGATTACGCCGAGCTCGACCGGCGCCTGCGGAACGGTGACATCAACGTCAGCATCGAAATCCCTCCCAATTTCGGCCTGGACATCAAGAGAGGGCGTCCGGCCTGGGTCTCGGCCTGGATCGACGGCGCGATGCCGTTCCGCGCCCAGACCATTCGCGGCTACCTGCAAGGCATGCACCAGCTCTACTTGAGCGATCCCGCCATCAAGACCACGCAAGCATCCGTGCCGCTGCCGGCCAATATCGAGATCAGGTTCAAGTACAACCAGGATTTCGACAGCATCTATGCGATGGTGCCCTCGACACTTGCGATGATGCTGGCGCTGTTTCCGGCGATTCTGATGGCGCTTGCCGTGGTCCGCGAGAAGGAGCTCGGCTCGATCACCAATCTCTATGTCACGCCGGTGACCCGGCTGGAGTTCCTGGTCGGCAAGCAGCTACCCTATGTCGCGGTCGCCCTGATCAATTTCGCCATCATGTTCACCATGGCGATCTTCGTTTTCGAGGTGCCCCTGAAAGGCAGCTTCCTGGCCCTGCTCGTCGGGACGATCATCTACGTCTTCACGACCACCGGCTACGGCATGCTGATTTCCACCTTCTGCAAGAGCCAGATCGCCGCGCTGTTCGGCACCGCCATCCTCACGATCCTGCCGGCGCAGCAGTTCTCCGGCATGATGACCCCTGTTTCCTCGCTGTCGGGCACGGCGCAATGGATCGGCCTCTGTTTCCCGATGACCTACTACCGCCCGATCAGCGTCGGCACCTTCACCAAGGGATTGGGATTTGGCGACCTCGGCTCGAGCGTCTTGATGCTGATCATGTTCATCCCGGTCCTGACGTCGATCAGCCTGCTGCTGCTCGCCAGGCAGGAGCGATGAGATGATGCGCTCGCTGTCCAACATCTTCTGGCTCGGAACGAAGGAGCTGCGCAGCTTCTTTAGCGACTGGGTGCTGCTGGGCTTCGTGGTCTATTCGTTCTCGCTGGCCGTGATCAGCCAGGCGCAGAGCAATTCGCAGGAGCTCTACCATGCCTCGATCGCCATCGTCGACGAGGATCACTCGGAGCTGTCGCGGCGGCTCGCGCATGCGTTCCTGATGCCCTACTTCAAGGAGCCGGTCGAGGTCGCCCAGCCCGACGTCGAGCATCTGATGAATGCCGGCAAATTCACCTTCGTTCTCGACATTCCCCCGAACTTCCAGCGCGATGTGCTGGCCGGTCGCCAACCCGGATTGCAGATCAATGTCGACGCCACCGCCATGGTGCAGGCGGGGCTGGGGTCCAGCTACGCGCAGCAGATCATCGACACCGAAATCGCCCAGTTCGTGTCCCATAACGAATCGACGCCGTTATCGCCGGTGAACCTGGCAGTCCGGATCGCGTTCAATCCGAATGTCTACACCGCGTGGTTTTCCAGCGTCATGGGCATCATCTCGAGCGTCACCATGCTCGCGATCATCCTCGCCGGCGCCGCGCTGGTGCGGGAGCGGGAGCACGGCACGATGGATCACCTGATGGTGATGCCGCTCAGCCCGTTCGAGATCGCGATGTCGAAGATCTGGGCCAACGGCTTCGTCATTGCGATCGCCGTCGGACTGTCGCTCTATCTGGTCGTGCGCACGCTGCTGAAGATTCCGATCGCGGGTTCGATCCCGCTGTTCATGTTCGGGACGGTGCTCTACCTGTTTTTCGCAACGGCCATCGGGCTGTTTCTGGGCACCGTGGCACGCTCGATGCCGCAGCTCGGTCTGCTCTACATGCTGGTGGCCGTTCCGATGAATGTCCTGTCGGGCAACGCGACGCCGCTGGAAAGCATGCCGCCGTGGCTTGGCACCCTGATGCAGGCGTCGCCTTCGACCCACTTCGTCTCGTTCGCCCAGGCGATTCTCTACCGCGGCGCGGGCCTGGACGTGGTGTGGCCGCAGTTTCTGGCCGTCGCCGGCATCGCCTCCCTGTTCCTGATGCTGTCGCTCGTTCGCTTCCGCTCGGCGCTCAGCTCGGCCTCAAACTGAAGACGTGTCCCAAATTTAATCCGGCTCCGGCGGGGCGTTGATCTTCGTCAACACTGCAATCGCCCTTCGATCTCTAATGCGATCGGAGGTCAATAATGCGTATATCCATTTTCTTTCTGGCGCTTGCCGTCGCAGTCCTGAACGGACCGCCAGCGGCCCACGCCGCCGATGTGGTGCCGAAATTCGACATCGTGAAAAATTGCAAGGCCGAAATCGCCGACACGGGCGGCGTCGGAGAAACCCTTGAATCGTGCATGAACGACGAGGAGCAGTCCAGACAGTGGCTCGTTCAGCAATGGGATCATCTTGCAGCGCGTGACAAGCGGGAGTGCATCAGCGAAACAAGCGGCGACGGAACGCCGAGCTATGTCGAGCTTCAGACCTGCCTTGAGATGGCAACCGACAGCGCGCGCTTCAGGGACGAGCAATGACCGAGCTGGCGCGGGCCACCTCGGATCTGCCGGCGCGCCAAGCCGCTCCGCTTGCGGCGCCCAAGGCGGGGCGGCGCCGTTTGCGGATTCTCATCGCCGGCTGCGCCCTCGTTGTCGTGGCCGGTATCGCCGCGATTGTCTGGTTGAAATCGCACTCCGCCTCGTCCGTCCGTTATGTCACATCCGCTGCAACGGTCGGTTCGGTGACGCGGATCGTTTCGACCACCGGCACGGTCAACCCGGAGCTCACCATCATCGTCGGCAGCTATGTGTCCGGCGTTATTAAGGAGATGTATTGCGACTACAACACCCAGGTGAAGACCGGACAGGTGTGTGCGAAGATCGACCCGCGCCCGTATCAAACCGCGGTTGACCAGGCCAAGGCCAATCTCGCAGTGGGCAACGCGCAGCTTCAGAAGGATCAGGCGGCGCTCGCTTACGCGAAGGTGACGTATGAACGCTACGCGATGATGGTGAAGAGCAATGCGGTCAGCCTCGACGCCTTCGACAACGCCAAGAGCACCTTCGACCAGGCCCAGGCGCAAGTGGCCTACGATCAGGCCACCATCGAACAGCGCCAGGCCGAGCTCGACGCGGCGCAGGTCAATTTGGGCTACACCGACATCATCTCTCCAGTCGACGGCACGGTCGTGTCGCGCAACATCACGATCG
>CAYVVB010000409.1:0-7728 GCA_964454955.1 uncultured Bradyrhizobium sp.
TAGAGCGTGCCCTGCGCGAGAAATTCCGCGCCGCCGATTTTCTTCGCCTCGGCTTCGAACACGTCGATGAAGAGTTTTCCGATGGTCTTGCGCTTGGTTTCCGGCTCGGTGACACCGGCAAGCTCTCCCAGGAACTGCTCGGAAGCATCAACATGCACCAGCGGAATGTTATAGTGATGCCGGAACAGGTCGACGACGGTTTCGGCCTCGTTCAGCCTGAGCAGGCCGTGGTCGACGAAGACGCAGGTGAGCTGGTGGCCGATCGCCTCATGGATCAGCACGGCCGCGACCGCGGAATCAACGCCGCCGGAAAGGCCGCAGATCACCCTGCCACTGCCGACCTGCTTGCGGATCTTCTCGATCGCCTCCTCGCGAAAGGCGCGCATGGTCCAGTCGCCTTTCAGGCCGGCGACCTTGCGCACGAAGTTGCGGATCAGCTTTGCGCCATCGGGCGTATGCACCACCTCGGGGTGGAACTGCATGGCGTAGAACTTGCGCACATCGTCCGCGATCACCGAAATCGGCGAGCCGGGCGCGCTCGCCACGACGCGGAAGCCGTCAGGAAGTCCGGTGACGCGATCGCCATGGCTCATCCAGACGTCGTAGCGGCCGCCCTTCTGCCAGACGCCGTCGAACAGCGCGCAGCCATCGGTCACCTCGAGCGTGGCGCGGCCGAACTCGCGATGGTGACCGGCCTCGACGATGCCGCCGAGCTGCTGGGCCATGGTCTGCTCGCCATAGCAGATACCGAGCACCGGAACGCCGGCCGTCAGGATCGCCATCGGTGCCGCCGGGGCACCATCGTCCAGCACCGAGGCCGGACCGCCCGACAGGATCACTGCCTTCGGCTTCATCTCCTGGAAGGCCGCCTCCGCCTTCTGGAACGGCACGATCTCGGAATAGACGCCCTCCTCGCGGACTCTCCGGGCGATCAGCTGGGTGACCTGGCTGCCGAAATCGACAATCAGAATCTTCTCATGCGCCGAGGCCGGAAGCGGCGTCGACGACTCGCGGGCTTGCGTGCTGGCTGTCATGGACAGGAAGTACGCGACGGGGGGCGCTCCCGCAACCCTTTGGCAGCCAAGCCTGACCCGGACATCCACGCTTTTTAGCTGGTTGGTGTCATTCCGGGGCGATGCGTAGCATCGAACCCGGAATCTCGAGATTCCGGGTCGCCAATTCGAGGCGCTCCGGAATGACGGCTACTCGAATTCACGCCGAAGGCTTCCGCATGACGGACACGAAGAACCCATCCGTCCCCGTCCGGCGCGAGGTCATCAGCCAGCCCTCCGGCGTCTGAAGCGCCGCGCCGGCGAAATCCTCGGCCCTGTCCCAGAGCACCATCACGGTTTCGGCGGGCGGCACTGGCGAGAATTCCGGATGGCGCGCCAAGAAGGCGCGGACCTGCTCACCATTCTCGGGGGGTAGGACCGAGCAGGTAATGTAGGCGATCCGGCCGCCCGGCCTGACCAGCCCAACCGCACGATCAAGCACTTCGGCTTGATCCTTCAAGCGGACTTCGAGCGCGCCGGGCCGCATGCGCCATTTGGCGTCGGGGTTGCGCCGCCAGGTTCCGGTTCCCGTGCAGGGCGCATCGATCACGACGAGGTCGGCGGAAGCCCCGATGTCGGCGAGCGGATCGGCCTCGCCCCTGGGCGTGCGCACCTCGGCATTGTGAACGCCTGCGCGCGACAGCCGCTCGTGGATCGGCGCGAGCTGGCGCTTGTCGCGGTCGGTCGCAATCAACCTGCCGCGGTCCTGCATCATCGCCGCCAACGCGAGCGTCTTGCCGCCGGCGCCGGCGCAGAGATCGATCACCTGCTCACCGGGTTTTGCCGCCGAAAACAACGCCGCGAGCTGCGAGCCTTCATCCTGGACTTCAACAAGACCCTTGATGAAGGCCTCCTCCGCCTGGATTCCGGGGTTCCTTGCGTCGGCCGACAGCGCGATCCGCAATCCGACAGGCGACCACGGCGTGGGGCTCGCGCCGAGATGGGCGAGCGAGGCGAGCACTTTCTCGCGCTTGGCCTTCAACGTGTTGACACGCAGATCGAGCGGCGCACGGCTTGCCATTGCCACAGCCTCGAGCGCGCGGTCTTCACCGAAGGCCTGCGCGAGATAGGGATCGAGCCACTCGGGATAATCCCCGGCGACTGCGGGCGGCGCACCTTCAAGCGAGCGCTCCGTCAGCGCCGTTCGCTCGGCGTCGGTGAGCGGGGACGGCGCAAAGCGGCTGCCGTCGCACAGTGCGGCGATGGCATCGACATCGAGCCCACGCTCGAGCTTCAACATGCCGAGCATGCGCGCACGCGCGCTCTCATCGTCCATCAGGTAAGCGCTCGAGGCGCGGCGGCGCAACACGTCCCAGACGAGCCCGGCGATTGCCGCGCGATCGCCGGAGCCGGCAAAGCGATGGGCGGTTCCCCACTCCTTCAGCGCCTGCGCGGCAGGGATGCGTTGCGCCTCAATCGTCTCGATCAGTTCGATCGCTGCAGTCAGCCGGGCAGCCGGGGTCATCTCAAGCTTTCAGTTTGGAAGCGGCAGCAACCGCTCAAATGACGAGGAGAATCCTCAATGCGAAATAGATCCACATCACCAATAGCACGAGCACACCGGCGAGCCAGGCGATCGAGCGGCGTCCGAGATCGTTCGAGGTCACGAATACGCCAGCATGGACGAAGCGGGTGATGACGAATACCCAGGACATGAGGACGATGAAAAGATCGGCATGACGCAATGGCAGCGCCAGCGCGATCAGAACATAGAACAGGACTGGCAGTTCGAACTGGTTGCTGTAGCAGTTGCCGATCTGGGTGGCCCGGACCGGCCAGTTCGGCTCTCCGAGCGCAATATCCCTGATCCTGGTTTCGCCGCTCACCAGGGTCTGCCTGCGCAGGCCCACCATCCAGATCAGAAGCGCGAAAGTCAGCCCCACCTGAACGAACAGCGGCAGCAAGACCGATTGAACCGACATTGGAACTCCCCTCGCGGTCACCTGCCGCCAATCTCATAACGGCCGCCCTCCCCCCGACAACTGAAGCGCCACCTTGCCGTCATGAATCCGATGCCGGCAGATTATATGGTGGACGGGAACGAGGGTTGAACGCATGAGCGAATTTCGCCTGACGCAGATTTCGGACACGCACCTTGCCCGCCGCCAGCCCAAATTGACGGCCAATTTCGAAAGGATCAGCGACCATATCGACGCAACGCGCCCGGACCTCGTCGTCAACAGCGGCGACGTCGCCTTCGACGCGCCGCGCAACGCGGACGATCTCGAGTTCGCGCGCACCCTGCATGATGCCCTGCCGGTCCCCTGCCGCTACCTGCCCGGCAATCACGATATCGGGGACAATCCGACCCGGGTCGGCCCGGTGCCGTCGCAGCCGGTCAACGAAAAGGACCGGCGCGCCTTCATCGCCGCGTTCGGCGACGACCGCTGGCGGTTCGAGGCCGCAGGCTGGTGCTTCATCGGGCTCAATTCGCTGGTGATGAACTCCGGGTTGGTCAGCGAGGCCGAGCAGTTCGACTGGCTGGCTGCCGAACTTGCCAGTACCAACGGCAAATCGGTCGCGCTGTTTCTGCACAAGCCGATCTTCCTGAACGCGCCCGACGATCCGGAGCTGGAGGCGACGGCGATCCGCTACGTTCCGTTCCCGGCGCGGCGGCGGCTCACCGACATGCTGCGCACGGCCGACATTCGCCTGATCGCCTCCGGGCACGTGCACCAGCGGCGGGATTTCACCTACCGCGGCGTCAGGCATGTCTGGGCGCCGTCGGCAGGTTTCGTCATTTCCGACGAGCGGCAAGACCGCATCGGCGTCAAGGAGGTCGGGCTGGTGGAATACCGTTTCCAACCCGACGCGCTTGAAGTTCGCTACGTCAAAGCGCCCGGCCAGATTGATGTCGACCTGGAGGAGGTTCTCGAGCACGCTTAGCCGGGCCTCGCCGCCGGCTACGCCTTGTCCGGAGCGACGCGGACGAGCTGCTTGCCGAAATTGGCCCCCTTGAGCAGCCCGATCAGCGCTTGTGGCGCGCTGTCGAGGCCCTCGGTGACGAACTCCTTGTATTTGACCTTGCCGTCGCGGACCCATTGCGACATGTCGCGCAGGAAGTCATCTTGGCGCGCGGCGAAATCGGAGACGATGAAGCCGCGGAAGGTCAGGCGCCTGGTCAGGACCGCGCGCATCAGGCTTGCCGCCCACTTCGGCGGCTTGGCCTCGGTGTCGTTGTAATGCGCGATCAGCCCGCAAACTGGAATGCGCGCAAACGGGTTGAGCAGCGGGAACACCGCATCGAATACGGCGCCGCCGACATTCTCGAAATAGACGTCGATCCCTTTGGGGCAAGCCACTTTCAGCTTCGCTGCAAGATCCGGCTCCCGGTGATCGAGGCAGTCGTCGAATCCGAGCTCGCGCTTGACGTAGTCGCATTTGTCCCTGCCGCCGGCGATGCCGACCGCGCGCGCGCCCTTGATCCTGGCAATCTGGCCGACAGCGGAGCCGACCGCGCCCGAGGCGGCGGCGACCACGAGGGTTTCGCCCGGCTGCGGCTTGCCGATTTCGAGCAGTCCCGTGTAGGCGGTCATGCCGGGCATGCCGAGCACGCCGACCGCGGTCGAGATCGGCGCAAGCTTCGGATCGACCTTGCGCAAGCCGTTGCCGTCGGACAGCGCATGCGTCTGCCAGCCGGCGCGCGACACCACGATGTCGCCCTTGGCAAATCCGGGATTGTTAGAGGCGATCACCTCGCTCACGGTGCCGCCTTCCATCACGCCGCCGATCGGCACCGGCGTAGCGTAAGAGGCCGCATCGCTCATGCGCCCGCGCATATAGGGGTCGAGCGACAGCCAGATGATGCGCAACAGGACCTGCCCCTCGCCAGGCACCGGCACCTGGCAATCTTCAATGCGGAAATCGGACGGTTTCGGTTCGCCGACCGGACGCGCTGCCAGAACGATGCGCTTGGCCTGAGCCATGATGGTTTCCTCCGATTTCTTGCTCCGTCATTCCGGGGCGCGCGTGAAACGCGCGAACCCGGAATCTCAAGATTGCGGCGCGAGATTCCGGGTTCGATGCTTCGCATCGCCCCGGAATGACGTGCTTATTTTCGTTACACCCCGCCCGGATAGTTCGGGCTTTCGCGGGTGATGGTCACGTCGTGCACATGGCTCTCGCGCAGGCCCGCGCCGGTGATGCGGACGAACTGCGCCCTCTGGTGAAACTCGGCGAGATTCTTTGCACCGACATAGCCCATCGCCGCGCGAAGACCGCCGGCGAGCTGATGCATGACGTTGGCGACCGGACCCTTGTAGGGCACCTGCCCCTCGATGCCTTCCGGCACGAGCTTGAGCGTGTCCTTGATGTCCTGCTGGAAATAACGGTCGGCCGAGCCGCGCGCCATCGCGCCGACCGAGCCCATGCCGCGATAGGCCTTGTAGGAACGGCCCTGCCATAGAAACACCTCGCCTGGCGTCTCGTCGGTGCCGGCGAGCAGCGAACCGACCATGGCGATGTCCGCGCCCGCGGCGAGCGCCTTGGCAAGGTCGCCGGAATATTTGATGCCGCCGTCGGCGATCACCGAGACATTGGCCTTCCTGGCCGCTTCCACCGCATCCATGATCGCGGTGAGCTGCGGCACGCCGACGCCCGCGACGATGCGCGTGGTGCAGATCGAGCCCGGCCCGATGCCGACCTTGATGGCGTCCGCTCCGGCATCGATCAGCGCCTGCGCGCCGTCCTGCGTTGCGATATTGCCGGCAATGACCTGCACCGCGTTGGACAGCCGCTTGATGCGGTTGACCGCTTCCAAGACGCGCGAGGAGTGACCGTGCGCGGTGTCGACCACGATCAGGTCGACACCCGCATCGATCAGCCGCTCGGTGCGCTCGAAACCGCCCTCGCCGACGGTGGTCGCGGCCGCCACCCGCAGGCGGCCATGCTCGTCCTTGGAGGCCAGCGGATGCGCCACCGCCTTCTCGATATCCTTCACCGTGATCAGGCCGACGCAGCGATATTGATCGTCAACCACGAGCAGCTTTTCGATGCGGTGCTTGTGCAGCATCCGCTTCGCCTCGTCCTGGCTCACGCCCTCGCGCACCGTGACGAGGTTTTCATGCGTCATCAGCTCCGAGACTTTTTGCCGGTGGTCGGTGGCGAAGCGCACGTCGCGGTTGGTGAGAATGCCGACCAGCCTGCCCGGCCTGCCAGGGCCGCCACCGGTCACCACGGGAATGCCGGAAATGCCGTGATGGCTCATCAGGGCCAGGGCATCCGCAAGCGTTGCCTCGGGCTCGATGGTCAGCGGATTGACTACCATCCCGGATTCGAACTTCTTCACCTGACGCACCTGGGTGGCCTGGCCCTCCACGTCGAAGTTGCGGTGAATGACCCCGAGTCCACCCGCTTGCGCCATGGCGATCGCCATTTTCGCTTCGGTGACCGTATCCATCGCGGACGCGATGATGGGAATGTTGAGCGGGATCGCGCGCGTCACCCGGGAGCGAATGTCGACGTCGCCGGGCAGCACGTCCGAGAGGCCGGGTTTGAGAAGCACATCGTCGAATGTGTAGGCTTCGCGGATCCCCTGAAGGGCCTGCACCGTCGCCATCGCCAACTCCTTATCTGGCGGCCGCCCGGCCGCAACAATCATCAGGGATGAACGTCGCCGTCGGCGAAGCTCTGGGCGACGCCGCCGAATCGATGCCCATCAGTGGGGTTGACGCCGGTCGATAGCACGCCGCTGTGACGAATCAAAGCGTCATGCACAGCCTTTTCGCACCTCCGTCTCAGGAGTGCGGATAGCCGGGCGGCGGGCCGTATCGGCGGATCGCGTCCACCACTTCGCGATGCCGCCGCTCCTCCCGCTTCATGTGAACCGCGATGATGGCATGCGCGGAGGGCACCAGCAGCAGAATGTGAAAAACCAACCCGAAAATGACGCAGAAGACGATCAGAACCAGGTTGAAAATCGCCGAAAAAGGCTGGCCGTTCAGCAACAGGCCGATCGGGGGCAGGAGCGCGGCAAGCACATAAATCATCGCGGAAAGCTCCGGCGGCAAATCTCGTCACGGAGGATTTAAGTGGTCCGGCCGGTTCCGCAATAGCCTCTGCGCCAGGGGGATGTTACAGCCCCGCTCTCCCGCCTTTCCTTTTTGCCACCATTTCGAACCGCCCGATGAACAAAGAACGCGTGATCCCGCTGATCGTGGCTACCGCGCTGTTCATGGAAAACATGGACTCCACGGTCATTGCGACCTCGCTGCCGGCGATCGCCGCCGATATCGGCACGAGCCCGCTCACGCTGAAGCTCGCCATCACCTCCTACCTGCTCTCGCTCGCGGTTTTCATCCCGGCGAGCGGCTGGACCGCCGACCGCTTCGGCGCCCGAATGGTGTTCGCCATCGCAGTCGCGGTGTTCATGACGGGGTCGATCGGCTGCGCAATCTCCTCCTCGGTCACCGATTTCGTGATCGCACGCATCCTGCAGGGCATGGGCGGGGCCATGATGACGCCTGTGGGGCGCCTCGTGCTGCTGCGCTCGATCGACAAGAGCGCCCTCGTCAACGCGATGGCCTGGGTAACGGTGCCGGCGCTGATCGGTCCGGTGATCGGCCCGCCGCTCGGCGGATTCATCACCAGCGCCGCCTCCTGGCGTTGGATCTTCTACGTCAACCTGCCGGTGGGCTTGTTCGGCATGGCCCTGGTGCTGGCCTACATCCCTAACCAG
>CAYVVB010000410.1:0-2146 GCA_964454955.1 uncultured Bradyrhizobium sp.
CCAAGGTCAGCGGTCCGCCTGAGACGGCATTGCCCTGCCCGTCCCGCAGCAGCGCGGTGAGATAGACGGTCTCGTTGGAGCGATAGACGCCGCGCTCGGCATAGACGAAGGCGTCCGCACCCGCAGGGACCGCGCGACCGGCGACCCCGTCAATGCGTTGCCCTGGCCGTCGCGCAAAAGCGCAGTCAGATACACCGTCTCGTTGGAGCGATAGACGCCGCGCTCGGCATAGACGAAGGCGTCCGCGCCTGACGGCACCACTCGCCCCGCCACGCCACGATCGGAAAGGTCGAACGGGTTCGATTTGAGGCTCAGGAAGGCATAGTCGGCCTTCTCGCCCGACACCGTCACCATGGCAGGCGACAGGCCGCCCTCACCGCGCGCGAAACCCGCCTCGAACAGGACGTGACCGGAGTCGTCGGTCTTCCGGGTGGCGAGGATTTCGTTGTTGCGCGCGATCAGCCGCACCTCGGCGCGCGCGACCGGCTCGGTCGAGGCCAGCGAATTGACGAAGACGTGGATGCCGTCGTTGCCCGAGAAGGCCGTGAGGCCGAGATCGGAGACGATGAACCATTGCGTCGCGAGCTGGCTGTCCTCGTCGCTGCCGGTCGGGCCCTTGGCGGCCGCAGTCATGACATAGACCCCGGGCAGCAGATCGCCGAGTGCCTGATCGACCGGAAACGCGGTCGTGACATCCTGGTTGAGCGTGGCCGCGGTGGTGAGTTCGCCCGACCAGACTTTCTGGCCGCGCTGGTCTCCAAGTTCGGAGAGCTGGTAGCGGCTGATCGGCCGCTGGAAGTCGCTGTCGATCACCGCGCTGATGAGATTGCGGTCGCCGATCCGGTAGACGTCGATGGTGACCGCCGGCGTATTGACGCTGACCACGGGAATGCCGCGCTGGCCGGTCCGCGGCAGCACATAGGCGCGCCCGGTGAAGCGCACGAAAGGCTTGCGATCACGGACGTAGACGTTGAACTCCGCCGATTTCGGCAAGGTCTCCTTCACGGTCGACGGCAGGCCGGCGCGCAGGTTGATGTTGTAGCGTTCGCCGTGCTTCAAACCCTCGACGCAAAGCTGCTTGTCTTCCGACGACAATGCCGGCTTGTCGGTGCCCGCCAGCGCCACGAACGGCGTGAAATCAGTGCGTTTGGCCAGCTCCTCTGAGAACTGGAAGCAGGCTCGTGGGCTCGCCGAGTCGGAGTCCACCGTATAGTCGAGCAGGCGGAAGCCATGTTCGTCGCGCAGCTTCTCGTATTGGCCACGGACCTCCGCGACCTCGCGACCCTCGAGCGACAGCCTGAGCGCATCCAGCGCCGGCCGCCACAATTTCCGCTCGGCCAGCGCGCGGCCGAGCACGGCCAGGGAATCCGCCTCCTCCTGCCCACTGGGGGCGCGCTGATAGGCGATATACGCCGCGGTGGAAGCGCGCTCGAGCAGGAAGGTTTCCTCGCCGGAATTTTTCGGCACGACCTGAAAGATGACCCGGGCGAGTCTCAGCCAATTGCCGCTGTCCTCCGGCGCGATCGCGGCGATCTGGCCGAGAACCTGCAAGCCCGTGCGGAAATCGTTGCGCTTGAAGGCCGCATCCGCGTCGGTACGCAGGGTCGCCGCAGACTTGCTGACCGGCCCCGCCTCTCCCTTGATCTGGGCCTCGAGCTTGATCGCGGAATCGGCGAGATCGTCCCGCTTGAAGGCTTTTTCCGCTCCTTGCGCCGAAACGAGCCCAAACGCCATCATTGCGCAAACTGCCGCGGCGCGAACCAAACCGATCATGAGGGGCTCCTTGGGGCCACGGACAAACGCCGCATGGCCGGAAAAGAATTGCGAAAAGGTGACGCACTGATGGCGGTGAAACAAAGGTAGCAAAAAGTCGCATGTAACATGGCGCAGCCGGAAACCATCGCGTCCCGCCGGGTGGGGGCCGCAGCCCTTGAGGGCGGAAGGCGGTTCCTTCCTCGGCCTTTGTCGCTCGTTGGCGGAAAACGGTTCGGAAGGCTCTTTTCGGAGGTGCGGATTTTTCATATTGGCAGTGCTATGGAAGCACGTGCGATTTGGCACTGCCTGAAGACGGTCCCGTAGCTCAACTGGATAGAGTAGCGGATTTCTACTCCGCGGGTTGCAGGTTCGAGTCCTGCCGGGATCGCCA
>CAYVVB010000411.1:0-7904 GCA_964454955.1 uncultured Bradyrhizobium sp.
ATCGCCGCAAGGCCATGCTGCAGGACATCGCGATCCTGACCGGCGGCCAGGCGATCTCGGAAGACCTCGGCATCAAGCTCGAGAACGTCACCCTCAACATGCTCGGCCGCGCCAAGAAGGTGATGATCGACAAGGAGAACACCACGATCGTCAACGGCGCCGGCAAGAAGGCCGACATCGACGCCCGCGTTGCCCAGATCAAGGCGCAGATCGAGGAGACCACCTCGGACTACGACCGTGAGAAGCTGCAGGAACGTCTCGCCAAGCTCGCCGGCGGCGTCGCAGTGATCCGCGTCGGCGGCGCGACCGAAGTCGAGGTGAAGGAGCGCAAGGACCGCGTTGATGACGCGATGCATGCGACCCGCGCGGCCGTCGAGGAAGGCATCCTGCCGGGCGGCGGTGTCGCCCTGCTGCGCGCCACCGAGAAGCTGAAGACCGTGCGCACCCAGAACGACGACCAGAAGACCGGCGTCGAGATCGTGCGCAAGGCGCTGTCCTGGCCGGCGCGCCAGATCGCGATCAACGCCGGCGAGGACGGCTCGGTCGTGGTCGGCAAGGTCCTGGAGAAGGATCAGTACGCCTACGGCTTCGACGCGCAGAGCGGCGAGTACGGCAACCTGGTCTCCAAGGGCATCATCGACCCGACCAAGGTGGTCCGCACCGCGGTTCAGAACGCATCTTCCGTGGCCGCGCTCCTGATCACGACCGAGGCTATGGTCGCGGAGTTGCCGAAGAAGCCGGCTGCCGGCCCCGCAATGCCTCCGGGCGGCGGCATGGGCGGCATGGACTTCTGATCCACCGCGCTCAGCGATATCCGAAGAACGCAAAACCCCGGCAGCAATGCCGGGGTTCTTGTTTTGCGCTGTCATTTTCGGGGCGCCCGAAGGGCGAGCCCGGAATCCATAGCTTCAAACGTCAGTTGGAAATGCCAGGAAAGGAGGTCAACCCACTACGGGTGTCGTCGTCAATCGATCCGCGCCACCACCGCGAGCTTCTTGATACCCATGGTGCGGTAGGCATTGAGGAAGGCGTAGTAGTCCTTGAACGAGACGCAGCCGTTGGATGCGCCGTTGGGGCCGAGCATGTAGGTGTGCGCGAGCAGGCCCGCGCGGCCGTAGATCGTGTCCTCGCCGCCGATCGGATTGAGCCGGAGCGCCGGCACGCCGTGGAACAGCGCCTCGCGCGGCGTCAATTCGTAGATGTGCGGCGGCGTCACGCCGCGCATCCGGATGCGCGCGGAACGCGGATCGTCGAGTTCGGAGCCGAGGCCGGAATGCGCTTCGAGCCTGGTCCCGTCGGGCAGGAAAACGGTATGGGCGCTGATGTCGTAGACGGCGGTGTCGCGGTCATAGGGCGGCGAGCCGCCATTCATCGGGTTCTGGTTGCGTGGGATCGAGGCCGTGACGTTGGCATCCGCGGAAGCATAGGCGAGCAGCGATCCCGAAGATTCGCGTTTGCCCCATAGCTTTTCCACCATGGCCTGCTTGCCGCCCGAGGCGATCGACATCATCGCCGCCTTGGCACGCGCGGCCATGTCATGCAGCGACATGCCCTCCGGCTTCGCGGCGGACTTCGGGTCGACGGGCGGCGGCACGTTCATCGCCAATTGCGCGGGCTGCTGTTTCGGCGCGGCGTCCTTCGGCTTGCCGGCCTGGGCCATCTTCGGAGCGTCGGCGGATTTCGGCCTCTCGGCGACATTCGGCGGCGGCGCCGCTTCGGCAGCACGGGAGGGCACGCCGGTCGGCGCCGAGGCCTCGAACCGTTCGTTAAACATGTCGGGCGAGATCGATGCGACGACCTCGGGCTTGGCGCGCCGGGGCGCCGGGGCCGGGAGCGATGCGAAGGCCTCCTTGATGGCTTCCGCAGCGTCGCGCGTCGGCGTCTTGCGAGCCAACGTCACCACGGGCTCGCGGTAATCACCGCCCACCAGCGTCGGATAAACGTTCGCGGAAAGAATGTTGGTGTAGATCGTCCAGCCGCACCCAAGCACGAGGCAGACGACCGCCGTCCCGCCCAGCAGTCTGCGGGACAAAGCTTTTCCGGAAGATTTCTTGCGGCTCCGCCCCGCCGAGGCAACTCTGGTCAACTCAACTCTACTCTTACTAACCGCCCAACACCTTCGCAGCTCTTCCTCCGGCTATTGCGAGCATTTGTTTCCCAGTTCGCACAGCATCTTCCAGAGGCGCAGAGCGTCATTAACGAGACTTTTCGTTAAATGCTGATTAAGTCCGGTGGGATTTGAGACAAGTCGTTAAGACTGTTAACGCAATGATTTCCGGCGAAAATGGGGCCGGTCCGGCTCTTGCCGATTCGCGTTAACCACTACGGTGCCGACGCACCAACCCGACAAGCATCAAGGCCGACTCCGTCTGCCCCATCGCGAGCGATGACGTGGGCCGAAACCGACGGCAGTGCAGTCGAGATGGTGCGCAGGCATGGAACTAGAAGCGGATCAACATGCTCGCGATCCATGCGAGCGACAGAATGCTTGTCGAAGTCGAGCGGACGAAACAGTCCGGACTGAAAGCAACGCCCAGCCTTAGGGCAATAATTCCGGCGGCGGCGCGCGGTCGAGCACCTCGCCTTTGGGCTCGCGCAGGAGATCGAGCACGTAAGTCTCGACCACCAGCGGCCCGCGCTTGCGCTGCAGTTCCGCAACCCGCTCGACGCGCGCAAAGTGACCCCTCACATAGGGCAGCTCCGCGGGACGCAACTCGTCGACATGGAGCAAGGGACCGGCGAGCGTCGCAGGATCAGGCTCCCCCATATTGACCCAGCGGATGCGCTGGATCGGCTGCACCACGCAAGTCCCGCGCGGCAGATAGAATGCAAGCCAACTCGTGGTGCCGTAGTCCGGCGCCAGGATGCATGTCGCACCAACTTGCGCGCGCACGGCATCGATCCGAGCGGCCAGTTCGCGCCAGCCGACGCCGACGCTACGCACCGTCGCATCGCGTCGATAGCCGCTCAAGAGTCCTGTATTGGCCTGCACGATCAGCAGCACGAACATCAATGTACCGACCGGCAGCGCCCAACGCAGGCAGAACCCTGCAAGGCGTTGCGCGTGCCTGCCCCACGGCACGAGATGAGCTGCGACCGCAGCCGCAATGACAAAGGCGGGATAGACCGGCGCGAACCAGTTCGCTTCGACGCGGGCGTGCAGCGAATGCCAGACGAAATAGAGCGTGATCGTCCAGAACATGGCATCGATCAGGAGCCGCGACGGCTGGGCGCCCACCTTGCGCCGGATCAGCGCATAAAGTCCCATCGCGCCCAGAATGAACACGAGCGGCGTCGCGAAGGCGATCTGCGTCGGAATCAGCTCTGCGATGAAGGCCGGACGAAAATCCTCGAACCGCGCACGCCCGGTCATCTGCTTGAGGACGGAAACCCAGTGATGATCCGCATTCCAGAGAATGACGGGTGCAAACATGAGAAGCGAAACGAGACCGCCGAGATAGGGCCATGGCGTCAGTAGCCAGCGCCGCAGCCGGGGAACGGCCAACAGCCAGATCAGGATCGCGGGTCCAAAGAACAGCGCTGTGTATTTTGACAGCAGCGCTGCTCCGCCGGCGGCGCCGACCGCAAGCCACCAGGCACCGCGTGAACTCTCCAGCACCTTGGCAAGAAAGAACAGCACGAAGCTCGAGGCCACAAGAAGCGGCGCGTCGGGCGTGACGATCATGGTGCCGACCGCCGCCATCAGCGTGACGTTAAGAAAAATGGCGGCGGTCGCCCCCACCCTCACCCCGCCAAACAAGATCGAAGCCGTGCGATAGACCGCAAGGCTCATCGGCAGTGCCAGCAGAATTGAAACCAGCCGCACCCCGAACTCGGTGTCGCCTGCCACCAGCGCGCCCGCGCGGATGACAAGCGCCACCATCGGCGGATGATCGTAATAGCCGAAAGCCAGATGCCTGGACCACATCCAGTAATAGGCTTCGTCGAAAGTGAGCGGCGTCCATGCCGCGGCAACGAGCCGCAACGCCGTCAACGCGAGGATCGCCAGGGCCGTATTGCGAACGAACCGGTCGTCACCAGTGCCCAATTTCCGAAGTTCGTGCTCCATCTCAGCACCCGCTTTTCGCAAACGTCGGAGGGCCGTGAGCACCCGCAAGCTTACGATTGCCGTGCCGCTGTTTGATTTGAAGTCTGGATCGGGCTTGCCCCGAACGATGCCGGGACGTCAAATCGGCGGCACCAGCCGTCATCGCTTGCGCCAGACGAACAGCCCCGACATCGCGTAATTCCACACCACGCCCATCAATGCGCCCGCGGCGCCTGCGAGCCACCAGATCGGCTCCTGGTCATAGACCGAGAATGCCACACCGACGTTGGCGAACAGGCCGACGCTGCAGACGAGGTAGAATGCCAACAGGCCGCGGAGAATCGCGAACCCTTTCAGCCGCTGGTCACGATAGGTCAGAAAATTGTTCAGGATGAAATTGCTGGTCATGGCGACAAAGGCGCCTGCCGCCTGGGCCTCGGCGAACGGCAGGTCAAGAACCTGTAATGCGAGGAACAGCGTGCCGAGATGCACCAAGAGGCCGGTGCCGCCGACCATTGCGAACAGGAGAAAGCGCAGCGACACCGCATCGTTGGTGAGCTTCGCAAGCACGAGCCCGAGAAAGTCGAGCGCCACCATGGAATCGAGCTTGCTTTCGCCGTGCAACCTCGCGCCGAACGTATAGGGTATCTCGACCGCGGCCAGCTTGCCGCCGGCAGTCGCGACGATGTCGAGCAGGATCTTGAAGCCCTGCGTCGAGAGCTTTGGGGCGAGCTGCTCGAAGCGATCGCGGCCGATCATGAAGAACCCGCTCATGGGATCGGCGATCTCGACCCCCAGCACGCGCTTGGCAACTTCCGTGGCAAACGCGCTCGCGCTGGCGCGCTGCTTGTTGAAGCTGACGGCGCTGCCGCCCTCGATATAGCGGCTGCCCACCACGAGCTCGGCTGCGCCGCTCTGCAGCAACGACAGCATCTTCGGCAGTTGCGTCTCGTCGTGCTGCAGGTCGGCATCCATGACCGCGGCATACGGCGCCGAAGAGGCCAAAATGCCCTCGATGCAGGCCCCGGACAGCCCGCGCCGGCCGATGCGACGGATGCAGCGAACCCGCCCGTCCTGGCGCGCCAGTTCCCGCACCGCCTGCCAGGTCCCGTCGGGCGAATTGTCGTCGACATAGACGACTTCCCAGGCGATGCCCTTCAGCGTCGCATCCAGCTTTCGATAAAGCTTGGCGACGTTGTCGCGCTCATTGAAGGTGGGAACGACAATGGAAAGCACCGGCCCGCCCGCAGCGGCTTGCGGACGCTCGGGCGTCGGTCTGAGGGCTTCATTCATGCGGGCCAGCCTATATCCGCCGCATCAGGTGATGCCAAGCCGGATCGCCCGGGCGGATAGGCCGCAAAACGCGCAAAATGGTGGAGAAAATGCTTACGACCACGAATAACAGGCGCGCGTACATCCGGCGCTGCCTCGCTATTACGTGGTCGTTCGGCGCCGGAGCTCTGTGTTCAGGGCGTCGACGGCACCGCTAACCCCGAATAGGAAGGTCCTTGCGGTTCCGCAAGGGTGCCGTACCACGCTAGTTCGGGACTTCCCGGATCACCGGCCCGCGCGGGGTCGGCGTGGGCGCAGGCTCCGCGGGTTGCGCGACCGGGGCCGGAGGTTTCGGCGGCTTACCGAACTGACCGATCGGCCCGTAATAGACAGCCGCGGCCAGCACGGCGATTGCCACGATCGCACCCAACAGACCTGCGAATGACTGGGATGTCATACCGATCTTCCCCCTGATTCCGGCCGATTGATAGCACGGAACGGCGCCCCATCAATAAAGCGAGGACACTAGTTCGGCGTAGCTTTGTGGCGGATGAATGCCGTCACAACGTCCTTTTGCGCGAGCTCGATCGCACGATTGGCTGTGGTGAGATTGGCGTCGGCCTTATTATCGGGGAATTGCAGGCCGAGATAGCCGAGAAGCGTGACCCGAAAGTTCTGCCGTTCCGAAGCACAGGCGTCCGCGATCCTGGCCGTAAAATCCTGCGCCGACATGCCCTTGGTGTCGGTGCCTGAATATTCGCGCGCCAGGCAATTCCAGTAGGAATCGCGGCCCTGCAGCGCGAGCTTGTGGGCGTCCCCGATTTCGTCCGCAAGCGCGCTCGAAGCGGTGAGCGAAAGGGCCAAAGCCAACATCGTCCGCATCCTGTTCTCCTTGTTTTGACGGCATCCTAGCTTGAAGTCGAGACGCGGTTAAGCAGATCAAGGCCTTGCGGTTGCGCGCGAAATGGCGCGAAGATGATGAATTCCTCCCGCTCGCTTTCGCGAACTGGCCAATGCGTGCCAATTTGGCTAGTCTTCATCCGGCAAGCAGGAAGCGAGACCTTCGCGTGGCCAAGTCCTCAGCCGCAGCAAGAAAATCCGGACACATCTATATCGGTGTTGGCGGCTGGACCTTCGCGCCGTGGCGCGGCGTGTTCTATCCCGAGAAGCTGCCGCAGGCGAAGGAACTGGAATACGCGGCCTCGAAACTGACCTCGATCGAGATCAACGGCACCTATTATGGCTCGCAGAAGCCCGAGAGTTTTCGCAAATGGGCGCGCGAGGTGCCTGACGGGTTTGTCTTCTCGGTGAAGGGACCGCGCTTTGCGACCAATCGGCGCGTGCTGGCGGAGGCCGGCGATTCCATCAAGCATTTCTACAACACCGGCGTGCTGGAGCTCGGCGACCGCCTGGGTCCGGTGCTCTGGCAATTCGCGCCGACGAAAAAGTTCGACGAGGCGGATTTCGGCAAGTTCCTGGAACTGTTGCCGCGCAAGATGGACGGCCGGACGCTTCGTCACGTCGTCGAGGTGCGCCACGACAGCTTTCGCGTGCCCGCTTTCGTCGCGCTGTTGCGGAAATTCGAAATCCCCGTGGTGTTTGCCGAACACGCCGCCTACCCGGCGATCGCGGACGTGGCCGGCGATTTCGTCTATGCGCGGCTGCAGAAGGGCAATGACGAACTTGCGACCTGCTACCCGCCGAAGCAGCTCGACGCCTGGGCGAAGCGCCTGCAGCTATGGGCGAGCGGGGGCGAACCGGACGATTTGCCGCGCGTGGATTCGAGCAAGGCGGAGGTCAAGCCGCGTGACGTGTTCGCCTATGTCATCCACGAGGGCAAGGTCCGCGCGCCGGCCGGCGCGATGGAGCTGATCGAACGCGTGAAGTGAAGCAAAGCGTTTTCGAGCGAAGTGGATACCGGTTCGCGAAGAAAACGTGTTAAATGAAAAGAAGTCGATGCCTGCCAAGACGAAACTCTTCACCATCGGCTATGAGCAGACGCCGCAAAGGGCGGTGCTGGACGAGCTGCAAAGCGCGGGCGTGAAGCTCTTGGTCGACGTGCGCGCGGTCACCTCGTCGCGGCGCCCCGGCTTTTCCAAGAACCAGCTAGCCTCCGGCTTGGACGAGCGCGGCATCGCCTATGTTCACCTGAAAGCGCTGGGCACGCCCAAAGAGGGCCGGCAGGCTGCGCGCAGCGGCAATTACACGGAGCTGGAGAAGGTCTACAGCGCACATCTGAAGAAGCCGGAAGCGCAGCACGAGCTTGATGAGCTCTCGGTGCTGGTCAAGAAGGCGGGCCCGGTCTGTCTGCTCTGTTACGAGCGCGATCACCGGCATTGCCACCGGCAGATGATCGCGGAAATCATCGAAGAGCGCGACGGGGTGAAGATCGAGAATCTGGCCGCGCCGCAGGTTTAATCGTCATTGCGAGGAGCGTCAGCTCCGAAGATTCCATGGGGAGTGGATAGCAGCCAGGTCTGAAGCCAGACTGAGGTTGCTGAAGCACTCAACCTGGAGACGACGATGTTGCTCGATCATCCTTCCGACGGACCAGCCGCTATCCGCACACAGTTTGGCGCAATCT
>CAYVVB010000412.1:0-3104 GCA_964454955.1 uncultured Bradyrhizobium sp.
ATACCATGGACACTTTCGTCGACTCGTCCTGGTACTTTGCGCGCTTCACCGATCCCTGGAACGAGAAGGCCCCGACCACACGCGAGGTGGTCGATCGGCTGATGCCGGTCGACCAGTATATCGGCGGGGTCGAGCACGCCATTCTGCATCTGCTCTACAGCCGCTTCTTCATTCGCGCGATGAAGGCGACCGGCCATATCGGCATGGACGAGCCTTTCGCCGGCATGTTCACGCAAGGGATGGTGGTTCACGAAACCTACCAGAAGGCCGACGGCTCCTATGTGACGCCGGCCGAAGTGAAGATCGAAACCGGCGCCGATGGCCGCCGCGGCATCGTCATCGACACCGGCGAAGAAGTGGCGATCGGCTCGATCGAGAAGATGTCGAAGTCGAAGAAGAATACCGTCGACCCCGACGACATCATCGCAAGCTACGGCGCCGACGTCGCGCGCTGGTTCATGCTGTCGGACTCCCCGCCCGATCGCGACGTGATCTGGAGCGACGAGCGGGTGCAAGGCGCCGCGCGGTTCGTGCAACGGCTGTGGCGGCTGGTGAATGAATCGGCCGAAATCGCCAAGGGCGCCTCGGCGGCACGACCGCCGAGCTTCGGTGCGGATGCGACCGCCCTGCGCAAGGCCGCTCATGGCGCGCTCGACAAGGTGGCGGGCGGCATCGAGCGGCTGCATTTCAACGTCTGCCTCGCCCATATCCGCGAATTCACCAACGCGCTGGCCGACGTGCTCGCAAAAGGCGGTCAGCCGTCGGCCGACCTCGCCTGGGCAGTCCGGGAAGCGGCCCTGATCCTGGTCCAGCTATTTGCCCCGATGATGCCGCATCTGGCGGAAGAATGCTGGCAGGTGCTGGGCCAGGCGGGACTGGTCTCGGAAGCCGACTGGCCGCAAATCGAACGCGATTTGCTGGTTGAAGACACGATCACGCTGGTCGTTCAGGTGAACGGCAAGAAACGCGGCGAGGTGACCGTGGCCAAGGCCGCCGGGAACGCGGAAATTGAGGCTGCCGTTTTGGCGCTCGATGCGGTAAAAGGCGCGCTGGGCGGCAAGGCCGTCCGCAAGGTCATCATCGTTCCTATGAGGATCGTGAATGTGGTTGGCTAGGACGCGCTTCGCCGCTCGGCTGGTCGCCGTGGCCGCTCTGGCAGCGCTTACGGCCGGATGCTTCCAGCCGATGTATGCCGAGCACACCGACGGCACCCCCGACCTGCGCGAGAAGCTGCTGGGCGTCGAGGTGCCACCCGTCGACAAGCCCAACGGATCGCGCGAGGCCCGAATCGGGGTCGCCATCCGCAATGCGCTCGCGTTCAAACTCTACGGCAATGCCACCGGCATGCCGCCGACCCACCGCCTCGTCCTGAAATTCACAACGACCAGATCGTCGCTGATGGTCGACCCCAATACCGCGCTGCCGACCAGCGAGAATTACGGCATCGACGCCCAATTCAACCTGATCGAGATCGCAACCAACAGATCGGTGCTGAACGGCAGCACCTTCGCCCGGGTCTCCTACGACATGCCGGGCTCCTACCAGCGCTTCGCGCGCTCCCGCGCGTTTCGCGACGCCGAAGACCGCGCCGCGCAGGAGATCGCGGACAATCTCCAGACCCGGCTGGCCTCCTTCTTTGCCGCCGGCACCTGAGGCTCCATCAGCCCGGAGCGAGAAAGTCGCTACCACCTCGGCTGGTTCGTTCAATGGTCGCATTACGCGGAAAAGACATTGATGCATTTCTCGCCCGGCCCGATGCCGGGCGACCGATCATCCTGCTCTATGGTCCAGACGCGGGATTGGTGCGCGAGCGGGCGGATGCGCTGCTGGCCTCCGCCGTCGACGACCCGAATGATCCCTTTTCGCTGGTGAGGCTCGACGGCGACGAGCTTGCCGCCGAGCCCTCGCGGCTGGTCGACGAGGCGCTGACGGTGCCGCTGTTCGGCGGCCGCCGCGCCATTCGCGTCCGCGCCGGCTCGCGCAATTTCGCCAGCGGCGTCGACACGCTCGCCGACACGCCTTTGAAGGATTGCCGGATCGTGATCGAGGCCGGCGAACTGCGGCCGGAATCGCCGCTCCGCAAGGCTTGCGAGCGCGCCAGGACCGCCGTCGCCATCGGCTGCTATCCGGACGGCGAACGCGACCTCGCAAGGCTCATCGATGACGAACTGCGGCTCGCGAATTTGCGCATCGCACCGGATGCACGCGCCGCGCTGACGGCACTGCTCGGCGGCGACCGCCAGGCCTCGCGCAATGAACTGCGCAAGCTGACGCTGTTCGCGCATGGCGATGGCGAGGTGACGCTCGATCACGTCATGGCCGTGGTTGCCGACGCGTCCGAACTGAAGCTTGACCCGATTGTCGATGGCGCGTTTGCCGGCAAGCCGGAACTGGTCGAGACCGAATTCGCCAAAGCCATGATCGCAGGCACCTATCCGGGCGTCATCATTTCGGCCGCACAGCGCCAGGCGGCGTGGCTGCACAAGTCGGCGCTCGCATTGGCCGAAGGCACACCATTGTCGACGCTGCTCGAAGGCGGCTTCCCCCGGCTGCATTTCTCCCGCAAGCCGGCCGTTGAAACTGCGTTGCGCCAGTTCAATCCGGGCAGGCTGGCTGCGATCATCGACCAGCTTGCCACCGCGGCCCTCGACAGGCGCAAGCAGCCAGCGCGGGCTGCCGTTCTCGCGCAGCGCGCGCTGCTGTCGATCGCAGTGAATGCGAAGCGGCGGGGGTGATCTTTCCGTAAATCATTCCGGGGCCGTGAAAGGCAAAATCTCGCGCTACAATCTCAGGATTCCGGGTTCGCTCGCGATGCGAGCGCCCCGGAATGACGGCGCGACTAATCTTAAGCGCCCGGCGCGAGGCGGCGCATCACTTCATCAAGCTGTTCCAGGTTGCGGTAGCTGATCTGTACCGTGCCACCCGGGTCGCGGTGATTGACGCTGACGGCGAGGCCCAAGGCATCGCTGACGCGCTTCTCCAGCGCGATCGTGTCGGGATCCTTCGCCTTCGCGCTGCGCGCCTTCTGCGGCTTGCGCTCCGGCACGCCCTCTTCATGCGCGAGCGCCTCGGCCTGCCGTACGTTGAGACCTTCTTCGACGATG
>CAYVVB010000413.1:0-9209 GCA_964454955.1 uncultured Bradyrhizobium sp.
GGCGCCCGTCTCGCCGGCGGGCCCCTCGTCCTGCTCGATCCAGCCGAGGCGGCCCGCACGTTCGGTCGCCGCCGCCATGTCGAGCCGCAGGGCGTAAGGCCCGCCCTGCCCGATCAACCGCTCGCGTTCGTCGGCGGAAAGCTGCTTTGCCATTCCCGGATAGTGCGGCGCACCGTCGGGATCACGCGGCCATGCGCCCTCCTCCTCCTCGCGCTCTGAGACCTGCCGTGCGATCTCGGCGCGGCTTTCGAAACTCGGATAGACGAGTCCGAGCGCCGACAATTTCTCGAGCGCGTTGCGATAGTCGGCGAGATGCTCGGACTGCCGGCGGACCGGCTGTTGCCATGCCATCCCAAGCCAGGCCAGGTCTTCATAGATCGCCACTTCGAATTCCGGCCTGCAGCGAGCCGGGTCGATATCCTCGATCCGCAGCAGAAAACGTCCGCCCGCGCGGCGAGCCAGATCGAAGTTCAGCAGCGCCGAATAGGCATGACCGAGGTGAAGATAGCCGTTCGGGCTTGGGGCAAATCGGAAAACGGGTGGCATCTTTTGTCGTTGTCGGGCTTGACCCGGCAATCCATCCATCAGGAGTCTGTTAAGATGGGAGACGGATGCGCGGGTCAAGCCCGCGCATGACGAGCGAGCGAGTTGCTGCCAGCCATGACCACCCACCTGCACACCCAGGCCGACCTCGAGCAAGCCATTGAGAGGCTGGTGACGCAGGACACGCGCCTGCAGCCGATCCTGGATGTCGCGGGCATGCCGTCGTTGCGGCGACGCGAGCCGGGATTTGCCGGGCTGGCGCATATCGTTTGCGCCCAGCAGCTCTCGACGGCGAGCGCCACGGCGATCTGGGGAAGGCTCACCACCGCCTTCGATCCCTTTCACCACGATGCGGTGCGGCGCGCCCGTACCGACCGGCTGGGCCGGCTCGGATTGTCGGCGGCCAAGATCAAGACCCTGAAAAACATTGCGCGCGAACTCTCCGCCGAGCGCCTGAACCTCGATGTGCTGGCGGAGGAGGACGCCGACGCCGCCCACCACACGCTGACGGCGCTGCCCGGCATCGGGCCATGGACCGCCGACGTCTACCTGTTGTTCTGCCTCGGCCATGGCGACGCCTGGCCGGCCGGAGACCTCGCCCTACAGGAGGCGGTGAAAATCGGCCTCGGACTGAACGCGCGGCCGACCGGGAAGCAGATGGCGCCGCTCGCCGAACCCTGGCGCCCGCTGCGCGGCGCCGCGGCCCATCTGTGGTGGAGCTATTACCGCGCGGTCAAGAAGCGCGAAGGCGTCGTCACGGGCGAGGCGAAAGCGAATAATCTTTCGAGCAGCGCCGCCGTCGCAAAACAATCATCAAAGAAAGCAACGATCACGGCGCGCAAGCAGCCCGGATCGTGATCGTGCTGCATCCGGCCCTGGCTGATTACGGACATCATAGCCTCGCCCAGAATTGGCCGCATTTTCTCGACCAGGAACCGGAACGGCAGGATCATGGTTCGCCGGACAATCCCACACGGGCGGCGTGAGCATGACAGGCAACAGCGAAACGGGCCCGGCCCATCGCTGCAAAGTGCCCGCGCACAGGCAATTCCGCCCCTGATTCGCAACTTTCGGTGTGTCCCTTGCCGCGCGCGCCACGCAGCGCGTTCCCGCAGGATAAGCTCTTCTAACCTCTTCACAATCCCGTCACGCTGCCTGTAGTATGTCAGCACATGCTGCTTCGCAGCCGATCTCTGGGGGTCAGGAGCGTTATTTGAACGCACATGTCTCACAAGGCGGTTGGCCGGTGCTGGTGCTGAACGCGGACTTCCGGCCGCTGAGTTATTATCCGCTATCGCTTTGGTCGTGGCAGGACGCGATCAAGGCGGTCTTTCTCGACCGCGTCAATATCGTCGAGCATTATGATCGAGCGGTGCGAAGCCCCTCCTTCGAGATGCAGCTTCCCAGCGTCGTCTCGCTGAAATCCTTCGTCAAGCCGACCACCCATCCCGCCTTCACCCGCTTCAACGTCTTCCTGCGCGACCGCTTCGCCTGCCAGTATTGTTCATCGCCGGACGATCTCACCTTCGACCACATCATTCCGCGCAGCAAAGGTGGCCAGACCACCTGGGAAAACGTGGTGGCGGCCTGCTCGCCCTGTAATCTGAAAAAGGGCAACCTGACGCCGCAGCAGGCCAAGATGTTTCCGAGGCAGGCGCCCTTCGCGCCCACCGTGCATCAACTGCACCGCAACGGCCGGCTATTCCCGCCGAACTACCTGCACGAGAGCTGGCTCGATTATCTCTACTGGGACACCGAACTCGACCCGTAAGGTCCGGGCAGGTCTTCGGTCATCATTGCAGAGGGCATCCCAAACGCCACCACAGATGGCCATGCAGAGCATGATTGCAGCATGATCAGCGGCTTCAGGATGCGCACGTAAAGCAACAGCGCGATCCAGAAAATCGTCAAGCCGATCCATAGCGCCCGCTTCCACAGATCGGTCAGATAGAGCCCCCGTGCCGGTGGATGCGAGCCGGCCACCCAAACGGCCCCACGCGCGACATAGCGAAGCTGCATGGCCCGATCCGTCTGCTACGTGCGGCGAAAATTCGATAGGAGCCGAGATGACAGCCCCGAACGCAACGCAACGGTCCATGGGATGATGCACAACGAACCTCATTGTCCGATGTTCGGTTCAAAAATAGTCTCGATCGGAATCGATCTTGGAACCTCCCCGTTATTTACTGATCGGAAAAATGCGATTGCGGACAACAGGACGAGAAACGGGCATGACGAAGAGCGGATCGCATGAAACCAAATCTCCCTCCGAACTGATCGATGCGAAGATCAATGAGCTGGGCGACTGGCGGGGCCAGATGCTCAGTCGGCTTCGTTCTCTCGTGAAGGAAGCCGATCCTGAAGTCGTCGAGGAGTGGAAGTGGAGAGGGGTTCCGGTGTGGTCGCACGACGGATTGATCTGCACCGGCGAAACCTACAAGAACGCGGTGAAGATGACCTTCGCCAAGGGCGCGGCCCTGAAGGATCCTTCGCGGCTCTTCAACGCCAGTCTCGAGGGAAACACGAGGCGCGCCATCGATTTCCACGAGGGGGCGGCGATCAACGAGAAGGCGTTGAAGGCGCTCATTCGCGAGGCCGTGGCCTTGAATAAATCCAAGCCAGCCCGCAAGCGATAAGGAAGCGGGCGTCCGACAGGCCCGCGACCTCTCACGATCTGCCCCGGATCGGGCCCCTATGGTCTCACCAGGCATCTTTATTGTGCCCGACTTGATCCGGAATCGTTGAGGAATGTCGCTCAACGTGACACTTTAACGAACGACAATGAGACTATTGAGGGAGGGGCAAATGGCCAACGACATTGCGGCCACGATCGGCAAAGCGCGCGAACACTCGATCGGCGATCTCTTGCGCCGGTCCGCCAGGCGCGATCCGGAAAAGACCGCTCTGATCTGCGGCGAGGTGGTCTGGAGCTTTGCCCAGATGGACGAGATCTGCAACCGCCTCGGCCGGGGACTGCTTGGGCTTGGGATCGCCAAGGGCGATCGCGTTGCGGTGCTCTCGCGCAACTCCCACGCCTTTGCGGCGCTGCGCTTTGCGGTTGCGAGGATCGGCGCGATCCTGGTGCCGATCAATTTCATGCTCAATCCGGACGAGATCAATTTCATCCTCACCAATTCCGGCGCAAAAGTGCTCGCGGCCGGCCCCGATCTGGTCGACACGGCGCGCGCCGCGGCGGCCAAGGGCTCGGCCATCGAGACGTTGTTCTGGCTGCCGGGCGAGGATCCTGCGGTGGCGCCGAGAGGCATGATCGCATTCGACGACCTGCTGCACGGCGATGCCTCGCCACTTGACGCAGCGGTCGACAGCCGCGATCCCGCGCAGATCATCTATACCAGCGGCACAGAATCCCAGCCGAAGGGGGCGGTGCTCACCCATGACGCCGTGATGTGGCAGTATGTCAGTTGCATCATCGACGGCGGAATGGCGGCCGAGGACAACGTGCTGCACGCGCTGCCGCTCTATCATTGCGCGCAGCTCGACGTCTTTCTGGGGCCGGCGATCTATCTTGGCGCCTCCGGCGTCATCACCGCAAAGCCGACCGCCGACAACGTGCTCGCGCTGATCGCCGCGCACAAGATCACCTCGTTCTTCGCGCCGCCGACGATCTGGATCGCCATGCTGCGCTCGCCGGCCTTCGACAACACCGACCTGTCGACGCTGAAGAAGGGCTATTACGGCGCCTCCATCATGCCGGTGGAGGTGCTGCGCGAGTTGCAGCGGCGATTGCCGGGCGTCAGGTTCTGGAATTTCTACGGCCAGACGGAGATCGCCCCGCTCGCGACCGTGCTGAAGCCGGAGGACCAGTTGCGCAAGGCGGGATCGGCCGGCAAGCCTGCGATCAATGTTGAAACCCGCGTCGTGAACACCGCGATGGAAGACGTGAAGGTTGGCGAAGTCGGCGAAATCGTCCACCGTTCACCGCATCTGTTATCGGGCTACTACAACGACCCGGCAAGGACCGCAGCCGCGTTCGCCGGCGGCTGGTTCCACAGCGGCGATCTCGCCACCGTCGATGCCGAAGGCCACATCACCGTCGTCGACCGGGTGAAGGACATGATCAAGACCGGCGGGGAGAACGTCGCAAGCCGCGAGGTCGAGGAAATGATCTATCGCCTTCCGGCGGTGTCGGAGGTGGCGGTGGTCGGCCTGCCAGATCCGCGCTGGATCGAGGCGGTCACCGCGATCGTCGTGGTCAAGAGCGGCGAGAGGCTGGATGAAGATACTGTCATCGGCCACTGCTCCGGTGCCATGGCGCACTTCAAGGTGCCGAAGCGTGTCATCTTCGTCGACAGCCTGCCCAAGAACCCGAGCGGCAAGCTGCTCAAGCGCGAGTTGCGCCAGCGCTATCTCGACGGCGAAAGTCTCGGCGGCGCCATCCAGAAGAATTTCGGAACGTGACGGGACACGGACCGGCGTGTCCTGCATGTGCGCAAGGCCGAAGCCGCATGGCTCGCAGAGCTAGTGCGCACGCCTGCAGTGGTGATAGAGTTAACGCTTCGGCCGCCGCCGCCGCCGGCGCCCGAAGTCCTGCCATGGATCCGCGCGAAATCAGCGCCGACTGAACAGGAGAGCCGCGATGGCCTCTTTGACCGAATGGAGAGTGCCGGCTGCCAATCAGCCGCGTTCCGGCGATTACGGCTTCGACCTTGATCGGGTGCTGTCTTCGATCGTCGGCCTTCACTCCATCATCCCGCCCGACGCCTTCAGTGCGGAGACGCTGGGCACCGAGCGCGCGGGCAACGGCGTCGTGATCGACGACGGCCTGGTGCTGACCATCGGCTATCTCATCACCGAAGCCGAATCCGTGTGGCTGCATCGCGGTGACGGGCGTGTGGTGGAAGGCCACGCGCTCGGCTTCGATTCCGCCACCGGATTTGGACTGGTGCAGGCACTCGGGTCGCTCGACCTCGACCCAGTGCCGATCGGCTCGTCCGCCGCGGCAAAGATCGGCGACAACGTCGTGCTCGGCGGCGCCGGCGGACGCACGCGATCGCTCGCGAGCCAGATCATCGCCAAGCAGGAATTCGCCGGCTACTGGGAATACCTGATCGACGAGGCCATCTTCACCCATCCGGCACATCCGAACTGGGGCGGCACGGGACTGATCTCGGGAAAAGGCGAATTGATCGGCATCGGCTCGCTCCAGCTCGAACGCGAGCGCGACGGCAAGGCCGAGCATGTCAACATGATCGTGCCGATCGACCTGCTCTCACCGGTGATCGACGATCTGCGCCGGTTCGGCCGCGTCAACAGGCCGGCCCGGCCCTGGCTCGGCATGTACTCGACCGAAATCGACAACAAGGTCGTGGTGATCGGCATTTCCAACGACGGGCCGGCGGCCCGCGCCGAGTTGAAGGCAGGCGACGTCATCCTGGCCGTCAAGGGCGAGCGCATTTCGAGCCAGGCTGCGTTCTATCGCAAGCTCTGGGCACTCGGGAACGCCGGCGTCGACGTGCCGCTCACCGTGCACCATGAAGGCGTCACCTTCGACGTAGTGCTGGCCTCGACCGATCGCACGAGGCTGCTCAAGGCGCCGCGGCTGCATTGAACGCTTCAGGATCGGAACGCGCAATGAGCGAGGCGGTGGTTGACGACATTGTGGCCACGCTGCCGCCGCTGCTGGATTCGCTGGAAGCGCTCGCCTTCGTCGCACGTCATCTGCACCCGCCGGACTTCGACCGCGTGATGGAGACGGTCGGCGAGCCCGAGCAGGCCTTGCAGGCTGCCCGCTCGCGCCTCGGCGAATGGCCGGAGCGCTTTGCAGACGTGCGGACCTCGCTCGATGCGGCAAGCGATGCGACGCTTGCGGCATTCGCAGGATTGCGCGCCGTTCAGCGCGGCCAGGGCGATCTCGCGGCGGTGTACCGTACGTTGCGCTATCTCCCACGGGCGCAGGAAGCGCTCTATCCGCTCGCGGCCAAGTTTCCGCCGGTGAGCGACTTTTTTGCCGATCCCTCTCTGCGTGAGGATGCGGAGTTCCTGGCACGGATCAGCCGGCCTGCCGGACAAGACACCGGTATCATCCACGATCACAACGAGCCTGGCAGCCGCGGCGGCTTCTCGCTTTACGTGCCGGAATATTACACGGAGGACCGGGCCTGGCCGCTGGTCGTGGCGCTGCACGGCGGCAGCGGCAACGGCCGCGGTTTCCTCTGGAGCTGGCTGCGCGATGCGCGCAGCTTCGGTGCGATCCTGCTCGCCCCGACAGCGACAGGGCCGACATGGGCGCTGATGGGCGACGACAACGACACGCCCAATTTGATGCGCATTCTGCAGACGGTGCGAAACCGGTGGAACATCGATCCCGGGCAACTCCTGCTCACCGGCATGAGCGATGGCGGAACGTTCTGCTACGTCAGCGGGCTCGAGAGCGCCTCGCCTTTCACTCATCTTGCCCCCGTCTGCGCCACGTTCCACCCGCTGATGGCGGCAACGGCCGACGCGGAACGACTGCGCGGGCTGCCGATCTGCATCGTGCATGGCAGCCTCGACTGGATGTTTCCGGTGCAGGTGGCGCGGCAAACCCGCGACGCGCTATCGGCCGCGGGAGCCGACGTCACCTATCGTGAGATCGATGACCTGAGCCACTGCTATCCGCGCGAGATCAATGCCGCACTTCTGAGCTGGATTGGCAGCCGGGCGTGATCGGCGGCGCCGACACGCGGGAACCGGGCAAGGAACCATTCGGGGAGGAACCGCGTTAGCAGCCGTCATCGGAGGTTGGCCATGCGGACGATTGTCGGAATGATCCTTGGCGCCGTACTTTTGACGCTGGGCGTCTATGCCTATGATTCGATGCAGACGCCGAGCGAAGCCGATGGTCAGGTTGCGCAGAACAACCGCACCATCGTGAACTGGGACGTCGTGGCGAGGGACTGGGACGCCTTGAAGACGCGCGCCCATGACGACTGGGTCAGGATCTCGTCGCGATAACCGCGAACCCCGCGGGGACAGAGAGTCCGAGCTTTTTCGTTGTCTGCCTGCCTCTATTTGCCTGCCTTGGATTTCTCGGCCTTGGATTTGTCGGCTTTGGCCTTGCGCGCGTCCGCGATGACCTGCGCGAACTGATCCATGGTCAGAACGCCGGGCACGCGGAATTTGCCGACAATGAAGGATGGCGTGCCGTTGAATCCGAGCGCCTCGGCCTGCTCGTTGTTGCGCGCGAGAACGGCATTGATCGCCTGCTCATTGGTAGCAAGATCGCGCTTGGCGCGATCGACATCGATGCCGGCGCCCGCAAGCAGTTCGTTGATCCGAGGCTCGGTCAGCTTGGAGTTGATGCCGATCAGGGCATCATGCGCCTTTTCGTACTTGTCCTGATACTTGGACGCCAGCGCCATTTTCGCCGCGATCACCGAGACCGGACCGAGAATCGGCCAGTCTTTCCACACCAGGCGAACCTTGCCGTCGTCCTGCACCACCTGCCGCAGCTCCGGATCGAGCTTGCGGCAATAGGGGCACTGATAATCGAACCATTCGACGATCGCGACGTCGCCATTGACGTTCCCGGCGACGGGCACGTCGGGATCGCGCAGTACAGCGGCTTCGCTCGGCTCGCCGCCGAGGCCCTGCGCCCGCGCGCCAGGCGACGTTGCGCAAAGCGCCGCAGCGCCGGCGCCAAGCAGGCCCAGAATCTGGCGCCGGCTCGATGCCAGGCCGGTTCCACCGATCAATCTATTGCCGCCCCGCATGCGCTCGACCTACCCCGCTTACACCTGCCAAAACTAACGCGCCAACATATACAGCGCCACCGCGATAATGACAGCGGCGAACACGATATTGAGCGCGCCGCGCCGCCCGGACAGATGCCGCGCGGTGCGCGTCCCTGCGATCCCCCCGGCAATCCCGCCGAGCACGAACAGGCCGGCAAGGTCCCACGCCACAAGGCCCGACCGCGCGTAGTTGGCCGCGGTGGTGAGGCCGAAGGCGGTGACCGCGACCAGCGACGAACTGACCGCATTCATGATCGACATGCCGGTTGCCAGCATCAGCGCCGGTACGATCAGAAAGCCGCCGCCGATGCCGAAAAAACCGGACAGCATTCCGGTCGCGAGGCCGAGCCCGACGATCGCCGGCAGGTTGGCGCGGCTCATCTTGACGTCGCTCACCCCGATCCGCGATCGCGCCTTGAGCATCAGCAGCGCGATCACCAGCATCACCAGCGCGAACAGCGCGAGCAGCTTTTGCCCGTCGAGCATTTTGCCAAAGGTTGAACCGGCGAACGCTCCGGCCATGCCGGAAACCGCGAACACCGCAGCGATCGGCCACAGCACGGTGCCGCCACGGGCGTGGTTGAACAGATTGACCGCGGCATTTACGGCGACCGCGATCGCGCTGGTGCCGATGGCGATGTGAGGCTTCGGGACGCCGACCACGTACACCATCAGCGGCACGGCCAGAACGGAGCCGCCGCCGCCGACCAGGCCGAGCGAAAATCCGACCAGCGCTCCCGATATGAGCGCCAGCACAATTTGGATCGCGGAGAGTATCAAGAGGCGGCACTCACGTTCACGGCGGACCCTATAGCCTACCCTCCGTGCGACCGCCAGCAGCGCAGGCACATGGCGATTCAACCTAATCCCATCGCGCTTTAGCTAGGCCCGTGGCGCTGTGGATAGAGGCCGGCTTTGAGCTCGCGCGATCCG
>CAYVVB010000414.1:0-20393 GCA_964454955.1 uncultured Bradyrhizobium sp.
AGATCGGCAACGCGCGGATCCGATCTTGGCACGCCGCTTCGCTTGGCGGCCGCCTCGGCGGCGCGGCGTTGCTTGCGGTTCATGTCCTGGCCCCCGAAATCAGTCGCGCGAAGCGTCGATCACCCGGCCAAATTCTAGGCCGATGCGCTGATTCGTCATATGCCCGGTTGAGCCCGAGGGGTCAGTCGGGGATGCAAAGGTGTCAGTGATGTATCCGAACGGGCGTCAGCCGTATCACCCGACGAGTGCCACTCTTACTCACACCAGGTCGTGGTGGAAAGTGAAGCTCTGCCCGAGCGCGCTTCCGATGGCGCCTCCCGGGACAGTCTGTCCGTTGAACGTGGCGCCGTCGACGTAGAGGTTGCGATCGGTTTGCGGCGTGCCGTCCCAGCGGTCGTTGAGGAAGTGAACGAGGACGCTGTGGTCGCCCGCCGCCCAGTTGCCTTGCACGGTGAGGAGATCGTCCTGGCCCGCCGCGTGAGAGGCATGCGCGGTGAGGGTGTCGCCGACCTGCACGCCATCGACGGAGACGGTATAGTTCGCGTCACCGAGATAGGCGTCCTCGCTGATCTTCAGCGCCAGTTGATCCGGCCCGCTTCCGATCACCGTCGACGACGGTTGCGTGGCCGAGGTCTGCGATCCCGAGCCTTGGGGTGACGTGCCCGCCGCAGTCGGGTCGGTCGACGAATCGCGGAAGACGAAGCTCTGCTGCCCGACTACGCTTCCGCCGGCGCTTCCCGGGACGTCCGTTCCGTTGTACGTCGCGCCATCAAGATAAACGTTGCGATCGGTTTGCGGCGTGCCGTCCCAGCGGTCGTTGAGGAAGTTGACGAGCACGCTGTGGTCGCCCGGGGCCCAGTCGCCTTGCACGGTGACGAGGTCGTCCTGGCCCGCCGCGTGAGAGGCATGCGCTGTGAGCGTGCCGCCGACCTGCGTGCCGTCGACCGAGACGGTGTAATTCGCATCACCGAGATAAGCGTCCTCGCTGACCTTCAGCACAAGCTGATCCGGTCCGCTGCCGATCACCGTTGGACCCGCCGCCGGTGGCGCCGTCGGTGGGTCCTGTGAGGCGACCTGCGAAGCCGTTGTGGCCCCGTAGAGGCCCGGATCATGTCCGTCCGGCGGTGAGACCGCGCCTTGCTCGACGGCAGTCGCGTGGGGATCAGAAGAATAAGCGCGGATATAGTCGATATACGAGGTGATCGGCACGCCCGCAGCCTGTGCGGGCGGCTCGGTGGCAAGGTCCGCCAGCAGGTACATCGGTCCGTGCATGTCGCTCGGCGTCGGATGCGAGCCGATCAGCTGGCCATCGATGTAGAAGCTGATCTTGTCCGGTTCCCAGTCCATCCCGTAGGTATGGTAGCCGGCCGGGTTCGCCATATTGCTCTCGACCTGCAGAAGATTCTGCCAGTCCTGATTTGGCGCCGGGTCCGTCGTGTGAATGCCGCTGTAAACGGCAGGATCGTAAACGCCATAATGTTCGACGACGTCGAGCTCCTGCCAGTATCCGTTGTGGTTTGGATCGGGAATCGGGGTGACGGGCAGCAACCAGAACGCGTCCCATGCGCCAGGCATGGCCGAGAAATCTGCGCGGATTTCGAAGTAGCCGTATGTCTGCGCGAAGTTGCCTTCCGTCGTGATCAGGCCCGACGCCCAGCTTCCCGGAACTCCGTAATGGGTCGGGTTGGGCGCGGCCGTGATCGAAAGCGCGCCGTGAGAGACCGAGAACGGGTCATAGCCCGAGCCGGGATCGAGAAACGAGCTTGTTCCGAATCCAACGTCGGCATAGGCATCGCCGCGCGCTTGCGCCCGCGTATCAGCCCAGGTGGTGCCGGCGCCGGTCAGCGAGATGCTTCTCGCGTCGAACTCGTCGTCGAATGTCAGCTTGTAGCCAGTCAAGTCGATCATCGGGTTCCTCGCTGATAGGAAACCATCGATTGAGGCGGGCCCGATACGAACCCTGTCCCATGTTCACAGCACAATGCGACCCGCCATGGGCGCGTTCACTCATTTGTGCGTGATAGATGGATCGCGATCCGTGTTCCGCTCGCCGCTCATCGCTGCGCGATGCAGTGCGTGAATGCAACACGCACGGTTCGCCGGATATTTCGGCAGGCTTCCGTCCGCAGCCGTTCTGCGCGCCACATTCTAGTGCGTGGTTCCGCCCGCTGCGGGAGCCTCACAGATCGCGCTCCCAGGTTTCGCCGATAAGGTTCCGGCCGAAGCTGCGATGCGGCTCGCTCCTGATCAGCGCAAAGCCCGCATCCTGATAGATCTTGCGGGCCGCGATCAGAATGCTCTGCGTCCACAGCGTGATCCTGCGATAGCCGCACGCGCGCGCGAAGCTCACGCACTCGGCGACCAGCCGCTGTCCGAGACCTTGGCCGCGCGCCCCCGGCTCGACCAGCAGCAAGCGCAGCTTTGCGACATCGTCGTCACCCCTGACCAGAAACACCGAGCCGACCGGGCGGCCATCGATATCGGCGATCCAGCAGCGCTCGCGTGCGGCATCGAAGGAGGTGATGAACTGCGCCACGATCTCCGCCACCAGCGCCTCGAACGTGGCGTCAAAGCCATATTCGCCGGCATAGAGCGCGCCGTGGCTTTGCACCACCCAGCCCATGTCGCCCGGGCGCGGGTCGCGCAGGATCGCAGTCGGCAACGGCGCAGCCGAGGCCCCGAGCAGCCGTTCGATCACGCCCATTGCGCCGAGCAGCCGCCCCCGGTCATCGCCCGATAGTGCGCCGAGCATGGTGCCGACATGCTCCTGCGAGATGCGCTCGAGCTTGGCGAAAGCGGCGCGTCCCTTGGCCGTCAGATTCAGCTGGTATTGCCGCCGGTCGGAGGGCAGGGGCTTTCGCGTGATCAGCCCGTCTTCGTCGAACTTCTGGACGATCCTGCTGAGATAGCCGGGATCCAGTCCGAGCTCGAGCCCGATCTCCTTCGCCGAAAGCTCGCCGCGATGAGCGAGCTCGTACATCACCCGCGCCTCGCTCAGCGAGAACGGGGTCTTGAGCAGGTGTTGGTCGAGGACCTCGAGCTTGCGGGTGTAGAAGCGGTTGAAGGCGCGAACCGCCGCGATCTCGCGGCCGGACTCGCTGTAGGACGTTGCAAGAGAGATCGGCATCGGCGCACCTCACGATACTTGCCATTGTCAATTAATTGATTGACTTTGGCAAGTATCTTTGGCGCGTGCGCGCGATCACACCATGACGATCCGGCTCCTCAGCAGCGTGCGGGAGGAGCGGCCGAGCTGGCGCAGCAGCCTGGCCTCGGAGCGGTCGCCGCCGGCACTGTGGCCGCCAAGGCGGTCGTAATGCTCGCGCGCGATCAAAAGCCCCTGGTCGGCCAGGGGACCGGCGATCGTGCGCGCGATGAATTTCAGGCTGTCGTGGAGCCGCCGTTCGGCATAGGGCGAGCGGGCATAGCGGAATACGCCGGCGCGCGGACGGTCGCTCAAGGAAACCCTTTGGATGAACTGCGTGGTCTCATCGATCCAGGTGGCATCCAGCACCGCACCGGCCCGCAGGAACATCAGCCACGGCGACCGCGCCTGGCGGGCGCCGGCGGCAAGCGCGGCCGCGCGCGATCCGTCGAATGGCAGGAAGCGGCAGCCGGCGACATCGGCCACGCGCTCGATCACGCCGTTATCGGCCCGATCGACCAGGAGCACTTCGCTCACCACGCCCGCCGCCGCACCGGGTACCAGCGCGGCGAGGGTCGCGACAGCAGGTTGTTCGATGCCTTCGGTTGGGATGATGACGCTGAGCATTGAGCTCTGGGGTACCTGATATGCGAGAACCCAGCACTGTTATCACCTTGTCACAATCAAATCAGCGGCTTTTTGCGGCTGCCGGGGCCCGGAATTCGAGCGGGGGACGATCTTCGACCGTCACCCCGAGGCGAGCTTGCACTCGCGTGCCAGGATAACGGTGATGGTTATGAACCCGTTGTTTTGGCTTCCAGCGATCTTGCGTCGGATGGGATGGCGCCCTGCGAGCGCCAATCCGCAATTTCGGCAAGCTCCGCTTCCGGGCGCGTGACGACCGTTTCGAGCCGGCCCAGAAAGAGCCGGCCGCTGTCGCCATCCATGGTGATCCAGTCGCCCCCCGAGATCGCATGGCCTGCAAGCGTCGCCCGGTCGGCGGCGAGGTCGATTCCCATGTCGCAGCAGCCGACGACGCAGGGCTTGCCCATTTGCCGCGCCACCAGTGCCGCGTGCGAGGTGCGGGCGCCGACCGCGGTGACGATTCCGGCTGCGACCGCAAAGCCCGCGACATCGGCGGTCGAGGTGTCCGGCCGCATCAGGATTACCGGATCGCCCTGCGCTGCAAGGCGCTGCGCACGTTCGGTATCGAACGCGGCGCGTCCGACCGCGATTCCGCCGGACGCGGCGATGCCTGAGGTGACCGGCTCGCCCGCCGAGGCTAGCGATGTCTCGACCAGCGAGGCGAGGTCGATCGTCTCGATCCGCTCCAGCGCCTCGCGCTTGCTGATCAGCCCTTCATGGGCGAGATCGACCGCGATCTTCAGCGCCGCGCGCGGCGTGCGCTTGGCTGCGCGCGTCTGCAGGATCCACAATTTGCCGTTCTCGACGGTGAACTCGACGTCCTGCACGTCGCCGAATTCGTGCTCGAGGCGCTGCAGCACGGCGGAAAGATCGGCCGCGAGCGTTGGCAGCGCGCGGGCGATGACGTCTTCCCTGTCGGGCGTGCGCCTGCCCGAGACGACGTCTTCGCCCTGCGCGTCGAGAACGAGGTCGATCATCGGCTTCTGTGCGCCGGTCGAGGGATCGCGGGAAAACGCAACGCCGGCGCCGGACGACAGCCCGCCATTGCCGAACACCATCGCCTGCACGGTGACCGCCGTTCCCTGCAGATAGTCCAGCTTCTGCAAGCGCCGATAGGTTTGTGCACGCTCGCTCATCCATGATCGATAGACCGCACGCGCCGCCGCCTCGAGCTGGCCCGCGGCGTCTTCGAGTCGGTCGTCGCTGCCCTCGATCAATGCCTGGTGGTCGTCGCCGAGACGCTCGATCGCCTCGCTGTCCAGTTCGCGATCGCTTGCGACGCCTTCGCTCGCGATCAGTGCGGCAACGCGTGCGCCGAACGCGGCAGGGTCGACGCCCAGCACGGTCTCGCCAAAGCTCTCCAGAAAGCGACGGCGGCAGTCCCATGCGAGGCGCGGCCGGCCGGTCGCGCGGATCAGTCCCTGGACGGCGGTGGATGTGCAGCCGACATCGAGCACGGTGTCGAGCATGCCGGGCATCGATTTTTCCGCTCCGGACCGCACCGAGACCAGAAGCGGTCGCTGGCGGTCGCCAAAGCGCCGTCCGGTCACGCTCTCGAGAAATGCGATGCCCTCCGTCAACCCGTCGCGCAGGTGCTGCTCCGCATCCGCCTTGTTCGCGATGACGTCGGCGCAAAGCGCGACCGGCAACACGAAGGCGGGCGGGACCGGCAGGCCGAGCGCCGCCATGCGCGCGAGGTTGGCGGCCTTGGAGCCGATGGTCGCGGCGGATGGCTGCTCGGTCGTTTCTCCTCCGATACGAACGATATGCATTGGAGCTGGTCCCTTACGCTGACAGATCGGCCATGATGTGCCGGCGCAGCAGGTGGCCGAAGCCGGCGAATCGGTCGGTCGAACGCTCGATGGCACGGGCCAGTTCGAGGATCGCGAGCGAGGTGGCGACGTCGAAGCCGCCGGCGAACACCAGCGCGGTGATCGCGCGCTCCTGGGCGTCCGCGGCATGTTCGGCATCGATCAACCGCATCACCGCGGCAAGCGCATCCTCCGAATCGGCACGGCGGCCCTCCGGCACCTCGCTTGCCGCGGCGAGCCCGGAAGCCGCGGCCTCGGTCGCGCTGATGGCGACCGCGCTCAACTCGGACAGCGCCGATAGCAGTCGCGCGTCGATCGCGCCCGGGGCGAGCGAAGCAATGAACGCCGCCTGCTCCAGTTCATCCACGGCTTGCTCGGCGTGATCGATCAATTCGCCGATCACCGAGCGGGCATTGAGGCGGGCGGCTTCATTGCGCGCCTCTAGCGCGATGCGGTCGGCCTTCTGCTCGATATGCGAGGCACGTGCGGCGAGGCGGTTGGCATCCGCCGGCTGGCCGGAGCGCAGCGCGGCGATGTGGCGGAAAATCGCAGCGGCGAGATCATGCGCCAGTCCCACCTGGCGCAGGACGACCGCAAGCAGCGCGCTGTCGACCCGCTCCAGGTGTCGCACCAGCTCGGCTTCGATCTGGTCGCGCACCAGGCGGACCGATCGACCCGCCCGCAGGCCTTCGGTCGAATTGCGGAGAGCGGATTTCAGGAAGTCGATCGCGGCAGTCCGCCCCAGCGCCTGATCGAGCCTTTCGCCGAAGCCGATGCGGCTTGGGGCGGCGTTGCGCACCGCGCTGGACAAGAGCTCGTTGCCGCCAAGCTCGAGAAAGGCGCGGTGACCGATGCGATGCCGCGCCGCCCAGTCGAGAACGCGCACGGCGTCCTCCCTGGCGATATAATTGCGCAGCAGCTTGCGCGCCTTGTTCCAGTCGATCAGGAACACCAGCGACGCGCCGACGGCGGCAAGGAACTGGTTGCGATCGTCGGCGCTCTCGCCCTCATGGCGGCCGGTGACGAGAAAGAACGCGCCTTCCTCGCCGAGCCCTTCCGCGGAATGACGATCGAGTCCGCTCCAGCTGGCATGAAACTTGTCGAGCAGGGCAATGAAGAATTTCGCCCGTGCAAGGTGTACGTCGGTATAGGTCACCGTCACCGCGTTGCCCTCGACCGCGATGACGACGACATGGGCGTCGGTGGTGCCGATGTCGTTCTGGATCAGGAGCCGGCCATTGGCGCGCATCGCCATCGTGTCGAGGCCGGGATGGTTGAATTTCAGCCCCCTCGTCTCGTTGAGGCCCCGCATGAAACCTTCGACCGCCGAGCGGTCCTCCGCCTGCAGTCCGAACACATGCGCGCCGGCGACAATGTCCTCCGCGCAAGCCGCGGCCAACCGGTTCAGCGCCTTATGCAGATCCATCACCAGCCGATGGAGGCTGTCGCGTCCTTCCTGCGCGCCGGTCAGTTGCGTGACGCGCGTGAAGGCGATCTCATCCTCGGGCTCGAGCAGGCCGGCGTTGCGGATGGTGGCGAGCCTGGCGCTGGCGGCTTCGCCCTCGGCGGGCTGGCCGGCGCCGACGGCGCGGACCATGACGCCTGCGTCCTCGCCGATGTCCTTGATCAATTCAGCAAGGCACGGCGCGGCGAAGCGTGCCTCGCCCAGACGATGCGCGCCGCCGATCAGGGAGGTGAGTGACGACGCGGCGAGGCCGCTGGTGCGGCATTCAGCGGCAAGATCGGTGGGGGGATTTTCGGGGTGCTGCGCGTGCTGTGCGGCGGCCTGCAGCGCGCTCATCCGCACCTTGATGCGGTCGTTGGCCGCCAGCCCCTCTGCGACCAGCGCTGGCAACAGGATGCCGCCTTCTCCGAGTTCTCTGATGATCTGGGTCTTCATGGCGCACCGGAAACAGAACAGTCGCCCCTGTATGCCGTGCCATCGGCCGAGACCTATTGCGCTAGATCATTCATGAAACTGTCACATCAGGTGCAGTTCCCTGGCGGCCAGAACCTCCGCGCAGTGCCGCGCAATCGTGATCTCCTCGCTGGTCGGGATGATCCGCACGTCGACCTTGCTGTCGGCGGCGGAAATGGTCTGCCGGCCCGCTTCGTTGGCGGATGCGTCGAGCTTGAATCCGAGCCAGGCCAGGCGATCGCAGATGCGCCGCCTGATCTCGCTTGCGTGCTCGCCGATGCCGCCGGTGAAGACCAGGCAGTCCAGGCCTTCAAGCGTATTCGCCATGACGGCGACTTCGCTTGCGACGCGAAAGGTGAAGAGATCGACGGCGTCGCGGGCGGAAGCTTCCTTGCTTGCCAGCAACACGCGCATGTCTGCGGACAGGTCAGAGACGCCGAGCAGGCCGGATTTCTCGTAGAGCAGGTGCTGGACCTCGTCGGCCGACATCTTCTCTTCCTGCAGAAGATAGAGCAGCACGCCCGGATCGATAGCGCCGCAGCGCGTTCCCATCACCAATCCGTCGAGGGGTGTCAGCCCCATCGTGGTGTCGACGCTCTTTCCCTCGCGCATGGCGCAGAGGCTCGCGCCATTGCCGAGATGCGCAACGACGGTGCGCTTGCGCGCCATCTCCGGTGACAGCTCCGCCAGTCGCGAGGCGATGTATTCGAATGAGAGGCCGTGAAAGCCGTAGCGGCGCAGGCCAAGCGCCTCGAAACGCCGTGGGATTGCGAAGCGGCTGACGGGCGGCGCAAGTCCGTGATGAAAGGCGGTGTCGAAACAGGCGATCTGCGTCAGGTCCGGCTGCACCGACGTGATTGCGCGGATCGGCGTGAGACAGCGCGGCTGGTGCAGCGGCGCAAGCGGCGTCAACGCTTCCAGCGCTGCGAGAATTTCGTCCGTCACCACGACGGGCCCGGAGAAATCGCGCCCGCCATGGACGACGCGGTGTCCGACGGCCGCAAGCCTGTGCTGGCCGAGATTGTTTTCGATCCAGTCGAAGATATCGACGAAAAGGGCTTTGCTCTCGTGCTCGCCGGGCGGGCGGCGCTTTTCGTAGCGCTCCTTGCCCGAAGGATCGGTGACGAGCAGGCGCGGCGCTTTCTCCTGTTCATCGAGGAGGCCCTTGCACAGCAGCGCCGGTTCGCTCTGCGCAATGTCGAACAGGCCGAATTTGATGCTGGAGGAGCCCGAATTGAGGATGAGAACGGCGTTGCGCATGGTTGATCCTTGTTAAATGCTCACGCGCGCTCAGTCGCCGGCGTCTCGGGGCGTTGCGCCGCCCGCGCTGTTCGGCCAGACCCAGTCGCGGATTTGCGGCATATCCTCGCCGTGCTCGCGCACATAGCGCGAATGCTCGATCAGCGCATCGCGGAATTGCTGCGTGATGTGGGCGGCCTTGACGGAAAGTCCCGGCACGCGCTCGATGGCTTCCATCGCAAGATGGAAGCGGTCGAGCTGGTTCAGCACCACCATGTCGAACGGGGTCGTGGTCGTGCCTTCCTCGGCATAGCCGCGCACATGCATCCCTTCGTGATTGGTCCGGTTGTAGGTCAGGCGATGGATCAGGTAGGGATAGCCATGATAGGCGAAGATCACCGGCCGCTCGCGGGTGAAGATGGCGTCGAAATCGCGATCGGAGATTCCGTGCGGATGTTCGTCCTTCGGCTGCAGCGTCATTAGATCGACCACATTGACGACCCTGATCTTCAGGTCGGGCAGCGCTTTGCGCAGCAGGTCGACGGCCGCGAGGGTTTCCAGCGTCGGAATATCGCCGGCGCAGGCCATCACCACGTCGGGCTCGGAGTCCGGCATTTCCGTGCCGGCCCATTTCCAGATGCCGATGCCGGCCTCGCAATGGGTGATGGCCTCGCGCATGGTGAGCCATTGCGGCGAGGGCTGTTTTCCCGCAACGATCACGTTAATGCGGTCATAGGTGCGCAGCACATGATCGGCGACCCAGAGCAGGGTGTTGGCGTCGGGCGGCAGGTAGACGCGGACGATGTCCGCCTTCTTGTTGGTGACGAGGTCGACGAAACCGGGATCCTGATGGCTGAAGCCGTTGTGGTCCTGGCGCCAGACGTGCGAGGTCAAGAGATAATTGAGCGACGCGATCGGGCGCCGCCAGGCGAGCGCGCGCGACACTTTCAGCCACTTGGCATGCTGGTTGAACATGGAATCCACGATGTGGACGAAGGCTTCATAGCAGGAGAAGAAGCCGTGCCGCCCGGTGAGCAGATAGCCCTCCAGCCAGCCCTGGCAGAGATGCTCGCTCAAAACCTCCATCACCCGCCCCTCATGGGCGAGGTGAACGTCGTAAGGCTCGATGCCTTCCATCCAGACCCGCTCGGTCGTCTCGAACACGGCATCCAGCCGGTTGGATGAGGTCTCGTCCGGTCCCATGATGCGGAAATTTCGCGCCGGCGCGTTCAGCTTCACGATATCACGCAGGAATTTGCCGAGTTCACGGGTCGCTTCCGCAACCTTGCCGCCGGGGCAGGGCACATCGACGGCATACTGCCGGAAATCCGGCAGCTTGAGCTCACGCTTCAACAGCCCGCCATTGGCGTGCGGATTGGCGCCCATCCGGCGGTCGCCCTTCGGCGCGAGCGCCTGCAGCTCGGGGATCAGACGGCCGTTCGCATCGAACAGCTTTTCCGGCTCGTAGCTCTTCATCCACTGTTCGAGCAGCCGCAAGTGGTCGGGATTGCTGCGCGGATCGGTGATCGGCACCTGGTGGGCGCGCCAGAAGCCTTCCACCTTCAGACCGTCGACCTCTTTCGGGCCGGTCCAGCCTTTGGGACTGCGCAGCACGATCATCGGCCATTTCGGCCGGTGCAGGTCGCCCTGGGCGCGCGCGTTGTGCTGGATCGAGCGGATGCTGGCGAGCGCGACGTCCAGCGCATCCGCCATCAGGCGATGCATTGTCCTGGGATCGTCGCCTTCCACGAACAGCGGCTCGTGGCCGTAGCCGCTGAAGAGATGGCGGATTTCGTCGTCGCTCATCCGGCCGAGCACGGTGGGATTGGCGATCTTGTAGCCGTTCAGATGCAGGATCGGCAGCACGGCGCCGTCATGCACCGGATTGAGGAATTTGTTGGAGTGCCAGGACGCCGCCAGCGGCCCGGTTTCGGCTTCGCCGTCGCCGACGACGCAGGTGACGATCAGGTCGGGATTGTCGAAGGCCGCGCCATAGGCATGCACCAGCGCGTAGCCGAGCTCGCCGCCTTCATGGATCGAGCCCGGCGTTTCCGGCGCGGCATGGCTCGGAATGCCGCCGGGAAAGGAGAACTGGCGGAACAGCTTGCGCAAGCCCTCCGCATCGCGCGTCACCTCCGGGTAGATTTCGGTGTAAGTGCCTTCGAGATAGGTGTTAGCAACCATGCCCGGCCCGCCGTGGCCGGGACCGCATATATAAATGACGTTGAGGTCGGCTGCGCGGATCGCGCGGTTGAGATGGGCATAGATGAAATTCAGCCCCGGCGTGGTTCCCCAATGTCCGAGCAGCCGTGGCTTGATGTGGTCCGCCCGCAATGGCTCCTTGAGCAGCGGGTTGGCCAGCAGATAGATCTGGCCGACCGAGAGGTAATTGGCGGCTCGCCAGTACCGGTCGAGCAACTCCAACTCGCCAGCCTCCGTCTGCTCGTCGCGCCCGCTCGCCAACTGCATGCCGATCTCCCCTTCGGAAACCCGATCAACCCGGCCGCCCGCCGTTCGATCCATTCCCCCGGCGCGAGCCAGCATAGAACGTTAATTTGACGGGACCTGCTTGAGCCCGGTCAAAACCGCGTGGCCCAGGAGCGCAGCCTCAGCAAATGCGGTCATTCCAGGTCTGGTGCTGGCGCACCATCCCGGAATGACCAACATTGATGTTCTTGCTTTGTTCTAGCAACGTGCTAAGATTCTATCCATGAGTCGAGCATCCTCTCATGCCCTCAAGCACCCGCCGGTCACGGCGCCCTCCGAGCCGGCGGGTGCGCCTTCTGCTTCGCCCGAGCTTGCGGTCGCCATCGACGGCGAGCGGCGGCGCGGCCGCGGCGCGCAATCCAACGCCAGCGGCCGCTATGAGGCTGATGCGCGGGTCGCCTTCGACGACGGCTGGCGGAGCCTCGACGAACTGCCCCCGTTAAAGAACTGCGTCGCGCTCGATACCGCGCGAAAGGTGATTACGCGCAACGATTCCCCCGATATCGGCTTCGATCGCTCGATCAATCCGTACCGGGGTTGCGAGCATGGCTGCGTCTATTGCTTCGCGCGGCCCACCCACGCTTATCTCGGACTGTCGCCGGGTCTCGATTTCGAATCGAAGCTGTTCGCCAAGCCCGACGCGCCTCTTCTCCTGGAAAAGGAGTTGGGGGCGCCGGATTACGAGCCGCGCATGATCGCGATCGGCACCAACACCGATCCCTACCAGCCGATCGAGCGCGAACGAAAGATCATGCGCGGCATTCTCGAAGTGCTGGAACGCACCGGTCACCCGGTCGGTATCGTCACCAAATCGGCCCTGGTCGTACGCGATATCGATATTCTGGCGCGGATGGCGAGGCGCAACCTGGCCAAGGTCGCAATCTCGGTGACCACGCTGGACGGAAAGCTTGCGCGCGCCATGGAGCCGCGGGCCTCGACCCCGGCCAAGCGCCTCGAGGCACTGCGCCGGCTGTCGGAGGCGGGCATTCCGACCACAGTGATGGTGGCGCCGGTGATCCCGGCGCTGAACGATGCCGAGATCGAGCGCATTCTGGACGCCGCCGCCCATGCCGGGGTGAAAGAGGCCGCCTATGTGCTGTTGCGGCTGCCGCTGGAAGTGCGCGACCTGTTCCGGGAATGGCTGCTCGCCAATTATCCAGACCGCTACCGCCATGTCTTCACCTTGATCCGCGACATGCGCGGCGGAAAGGACTACGACTCGCAATGGGGCGCGCGGATGAAGGGCACCGGGCCGATGGCCTGGATGATCGGGCGGCGGTTCGAGATCGCCTGCGAGAAGCTCGGCCTCAACAAACGGCGCTCCAAATTGACCACCGATCATTTCGTGCGGCCGAAGCGGGGTGGCGAGCAGCTCAGCCTGTTTTAGCCCAAGCCGGTTCTAGCTAGGCCTGAGCCTGTTTATGAATTACGGGAATTCCGTCGAGTTCCCGGTTGCGTTTGGGCCTGCGCTTGCGCAAGCATCCCGGCCATGAGTCGGGAAAAGCCCAGTCGGGAAAAATCCAATCCGCAAAAATCCGGCAAGAGTACCGAAGCGGACAAAGCCGGGCGGGCAAAGGCCGGGCAGGTCAGGGGCGTGATTGCGGTCGCGCCGCCGCATTTCCGGCGCGAGCGCGCCCTGCTCAAGCAGGGCGTCTGGCCGGTGGCGGGCTGCGATGAGGCGGGCCGCGGACCGCTCGCAGGCCCCGTCGTTGCGGCCGCCGTGGTGCTGGACCCCAAGCGCATCCCGAGAGGCATCGACGATTCCAAGCGTCTGACGCCGGAACAGCGTGAAAAGTTGTTCGACAAGATCTGCGCGACGTCTGCTTTTGCAGTCGCGTTCGCCTCGCCGGCGCGTATCGATCGCGACAACATCCTGCGCGCCTCGCTCTGGGCGCTTTCGCGCGCGGTGCGCGCACTTCCGGAGGCGCCGAAGCATGTGTTCGTGGACGGTCGCGACCGGATCGACGTGAGTTGCGGCTGTGATGCCGTGATCGGCGGCGACGGCATGGTGCTTTCCGTTGCCGCGGCCTCCATCATCGCCAAGGTGACGCGCGACCGCCTGATGTGCGCGCTGGCCGAGGAGTGCCCGGGCTACGGCTTCGAGCAGCACAAGGGCTACAGCGTGCCGGAGCATCTGGAGGCGCTCGACCGGTTGGGGCCCTCCGTACATCACCGCAGCTTCTTCGCGCCCGTGATTGCCGCGCGCGAAAAGCATCAGCCGTGGACCATCAAGCGCGAGCCCGATCTGTTCACGCTCGAAACGGAGATTGAAGAGATCGATTCGGAAGCCTCGGTGTCTCTTTAAGAAGCTGAATCGTGCCGGTTAAGAAGCTGAATCGTGCCGACGGTGGCTCACCTCTCGCCGACGGGGCGAGGTGAACCGTATCCGCGGAGACTCATTCACTAAAAACCATTCCGCTTTGGTTGCCTCTCGCGTCCGCGCCCTCTATCACACGCTTGATGCGCTTCACCTCCCTTGTCATCGAACTGATCCGGGCGCGGCCACGGCTGGTGGTCTGGATCGTGGTGCTTGCGCAGGCCGCGCTGTGGCTGATCGTGTCGCTGCCTTTCTATCACGGGCCGCCTGCGAATCTTGCGCTCGCGCTCGCCTTTGGGCGCGAATACCAGGTCGGTACCGGGCTCGGCCCGCCGCTCGCGTTCTGGCTCGCCGACATCGCCTATCGCGCTGCCGGCAATCACATGTTCGGCGTCTATTTGCTGGCCCAGCTGTGCTCGATTGCGATGTTCTGGATCCTGTTTCTGCTCGGCCGGGCGCTGGTGGGCGGCCAGCATGCCGTGCTCCTCGTGCTGCTGACCATGACGGTCACCGCGTTCGGCTCGCACACCCTGGATTTCGGTCCCGCGGTGCTGGCGCGCCCGCTATGGGCGCTGCTCCTGCTGCACACATGGCAGCTGGTCGGGCAGGGACGGCGCAACGTCTGGTTCGCCTGGTCGATCGACGCCGGTCTTCTGCTGCTGACGACCCCGGCGGCTCTGATGCTGTTGCTGCTGGTCGCCGGCTTCGCGCTTGCCACTGACGAAGGACGCCGCACGCTGCGCTCGCTCGATCCACTGTTTGCGTTGCTCGTGGTCGTGGTGCTGGCGCTGCCCTATCTGGTCTGGGTGCTGCGCGCGGGTGCGCTGAGCCCGCATGGGCCGGCGGCCACGGATTTGGGCGCGTACGCCGTGCGCTGGGTGCGCCTCGTTGGCGGCCTTTTGCTCGCGATCGCGGGCGGCTTGATCCTGGTCGTGCTCAATTCGCACGTCTTCAGCCGCAAGGAAGAAGAAGCGCCGGTCATTTACCGGCCGCCGGTTGGGCCCCTGGCGCGCCAGTTCGTGTATTTCTTCGCGATCACGCCGCCCGTCGCCGCAAGCCTGCTTGGCGGCCTGTTCGGTCTCGACCGCGTCGCCGGAGGAACGGGCGTTGCGCTGATAATGTCGGGACTGGCCGTGGTGGTCGCGACCGGCGATCTTCTGCATTTGCGGCGTCAGCGCCTGCTGCGCGCCGTCTGGGCCGCCATTGTTGCAGCACCGGCGCTGGGCGTGATCGGCGGCACGCTCTTCCTGCCATGGACCGGGGCAAACGAAGTGGCGACCTCGTTGCCGGCGCGCGAGATCGCGCAATTCTTCGGCGAAAGCTTTGAACGGCGCACCAATCGTCCGCTCGCGGCGGTCGCGGGCGATACCGGGATCGCGAGCCTGATCGCGCTGGGGCCGGGTCGGCCGCATCTGTTCATCGATGCGGACCCGCAGCGCACGCCCTGGATGACGCCGGCCAAGTTCGGTGAGGTTGGCGGCGTCGTGGTCTGGCGCGCCTCCGACACGTCAGGCACGCCGCCGCCGGAGATCGCGCAGCGCTTCCCGAATCTGGCACCGGAAGTGCCGCGCTCGTTCGACCGGCTGGTGAACGGACGGCTGCCGGTGTTACGTATCGGCTGGGCCATCGTGCGCCCGAAGGGGTAGTGAACTCCCCCCTGTCATTCCGGGGCGCTCGCGAAAGCGAGCGAACCCGGAATCCAGAAGTTGTGGCGCGAGATTCCGGGTTCGGCGCTTTCGCGCCGCCCCGGAATGACGGGCAGGCAAACAACGATCACGCCCCCCGCAGCGCTTTCGCGATCGTCAGCAGGTCCTGCCAGGCCAGCCGCTTGTAGGACGGCGAGCGCAGCAGATAGGCCGGGTGGAAGGTGGGAAGCGCGCGGATGACCCGGGTCCCCGTGTCATAGTCGAACCATTTCCCGCGCGTGCGCATGATGCCGTCGCGCGTGCCCAGCAGGGTCTGGGTCGAGGGATTGCCGAGCGTCACCAGCACGTCCGGATCGACCAGTTCGATCTGCCGCTGGATGAAGGGCAGGCAGATTTGCGTCTCCTGCGGCGTCGGCGTGCGGTTGCCGGGCGGCCGCCAGGGGATGACGTTGGCGATATAGGCCCTGGTGCGGTCGAGCCCGATCGCGCCGATCATGCGATCCAATAGCTTGCCGGAACGCCCGACAAAGGGCAGGCCCTCGATGTCCTCGTCGCGGCCCGGCGCCTCGCCGACGAACATGATGCGCGCCTGCGCGTTGCCGTCGGCGAACACCAGCCGCGTCGCGGTCGCCCTCAGCGCGCAGCCGTCGAAACGCTCCATCAGTTCGCGCAGCGCCTCCAGCGTCGGCGCGGTCCGCGCGGCCTCGCGCGCGGATGCGATCACAGCGTCCGGCGCCGGCGGCTCGCTGCGGACCGGCGCAATCGTGACCGGTGCAGCCCGCACCGGCTGCGCCGGCATGGCCTTGAGCTGTGGCGGGACGATGTCGGGCTCGGCCAGCCTGTCGAGCGGCTCCTCGGCGAGCGCGCAATCGACTCCCGCCTCCAGATAGAAGGCCAGCAGTTCGCGAACGGAGAGGGCGGGCTCGGGCGTCATGGCAAGGTGGTTCGCAGTCGCATTTAGAGCATTTTCCGGAAAAGTGGCCGCCGGTTTTCCGCAGAAAATGCGATCAAATCAAGAATCTGGAGCCCCGGCTTTGATTCCATCAAAGCCGGAAGGGCTCCAGGTCAGTTTAGGTGCCATTGCACCCCGGCGAAACGCATTTCCATGGTTGTCCTGCGGTAAAAAATCGGAAACAAGGGAGCCAATAACTAAGGAATTTGCCAACCGGGCTGAGACCAGACCAATGAGCAGCGAAGAACTCCCCCCGCGCGAATCGATGGAATTCGACGTCGTCATCGTCGGCGCAGGCCCCTCGGGGCTGTCGGCCGCGATCCGGCTGAAGCAGCTCAACGCGGATCTCAACATCGTCGTGGTGGAGAAGGGCTCCGAAGTCGGCGCGCATATCCTCTCCGGCGCGGTGATCGACCCGGCCGGCCTCGACAAGCTCGTGCCGGACTGGCGCGAGGATGCCGACTGCCAGCTCAAGACGAAAGTCGTCGACGATCGCTTCTACTGGATGACGGCGACCGGCGCGATCCGTCTCCCGAACTTCATGATGCCGCCCTTGATGAACAATCATCATTGCTACACCGGCTCGCTCGGCAACCTCTGTCGTTATCTGGCGCGCAAGGCCGAGGCGCTCGGCGTCGAAATCTATCCGGGCTTTGCGGCGGTCGAAGTTCTCTATGACGACAAGGGCGCGGTGCGCGGCATTGCCACCGGTGACATGGGCATCGCCAAGGACGGCTCGCACAAATCCTCCTACACGCGCGGCATGGAACTCTGCGGCAAATACACGCTGTTTGCGGAAGGCGCCCGCGGGAGCCTGACCAAGGAACTCATCGCCAAATATTCGCTCGATACGACCAGCGACCCGCCGAAATTCGGCATCGGTCTCAAAGAAGTCTGGCAGATCGATCCGGCGAAGCACAACAAGGGACTGATCCAGCATTCCTTCGGCTGGCCGCTGAACAACAAGACCGGCGGCGGTTCCTTCCTCTATCACTACGACGACAATCTGGTGGCGGTCGGCTTCGTCGTGCATCTCAACTACGACGATCCCTATCTCTCGCCGTTCGAGGAGTTCCAGCGCTTCAAGACCCACCCTGCCATCCGCCCGCTGTTCGAAGGCGGCAAGCGGCTCGCCTATGGCGCGCGCGCGATCACGGAAGGCGGCTATCAGTCAGTGCCGCGGCTGAGTTTCGCCGGCGGTGCGCTGATCGGCTGTGCGGCGGGTTTCGTCAACGTGCCGCGCATCAAGGGCGTGCACAACGCCATGGGCAGCGCCATGCTGGCGGCCGAGCATGTCAACGCCGCGATCGCGGCCGGGCGCGCCAATGACGAGCTCTCCGAATATGAGGTCGCCTGGCGCGATTCCCCCGTCGGCAAGGACCTCTACCCGGTCCGCAACGTCAAGCCGTTGTGGTCGAAATTCGGCACCGTGCTCGGCGTGATGCTCGGCGGCTTCGACATGTGGTGTAACACGCTCGGCTTCTCGCTGTTCGGCACGCAGAAGCACGGCAAGCCCGATCGCTCGACGCTCGATCCGGCCAAGGCGCATCAGCCGATCCCCACGCCGAAGCCGGACGGGAAGATCACCTTCGACCGCCTGTCATCGGTCTTCCTGTCCAACACCAATCATGAAGAGGACCAGCCGGTTCATCTGAAGGTCGCCGACATGAACCTGCAGAAGACCTCCGAGCACGACGTCTATGCCGGGCCCTCGAGCAGGTACTGTCCGGCCGGCGTCTATGAGTGGGTGGAGGAGGCGAGCGGTCCGCGCTTCGTCATCAACGCCCAGAATTGCGTGCATTGCAAAACCTGCGACGTGAAGGACCCCAACGGCAACATCACCTGGGTTCCTCCGGAGGGCGGCGGCGGCCCCAATTACGAGGCGATGTAGGGGATTTACCTCGCCCTGCTGGCCCCGTCATTCCGGGGCGATGCGAAGCATCGAACTATCTCGAGATTTCGGGTCTGGTCCTTCGGACCATCCCGGAATGACGGTGCTAGAGGTGATGCGCAGATGCCGCCAGGCAGCGCGTCCAACGCAAACCAATGCCCTCATGCACGATTGCGTGAGAAGATCTCCGGCATCTGCCTTGGGTGGCCACGATAACGCCACAGTGCCGGCGCTTTGAGGCGGGATACGGGGCAAAAGGGGCGCTTCTCCCGGCGGAATGACCCAGCCCTTATCCTTGCGGTCGGGCTTCAAAAGCGGCATTGTCCGGCGCTGCGTTGATGCCACCGCTTGGTTCGCATTCCAGACGCTCCGTGAATCCACAAGCCCAAGGCGAGGCGTGATGCTTTCGATTCGTTGCACCCGTTCAACTCTTGCCGCCTTCGCACTCGCTGCGCTGCTGGCTCCCGGCTCGGTCTGGGCGCAGACGCCGGAGCACCCGACCGACAGCGCGGTGCAGTTTCCCTCCAGCCACGACCTGAAGAACCTGACCACCTCGGGCAGCTATCTGGCCGCGCGGCATGCCAGTGTGGAGCGCGACGCCGCGTCTGCGGCAGCCTTCTATCGCTCCGCGCTCCGCACCGATCCGAAGAACAACGAGCTGCTGGACCGGGCGTTCATCTCCTCGGTGGCCGACGGCGACATCGACGAGGCGGTCAAGCTCGCCGAGCGCATCCTCACGATCGACAAATCGAACCGCGTCGCGCGGCTCGTGATCGGCGTGCGGGATTTGAAGCAGAAGAAGTGGTCCGCCGCCCAGAGCAACATCAATCAATCGATCCGTGGCCCGATCACCGATCTGGTGGCGACGCTGTTGTCGGGCTGGGCCGCCTATGGCGCGGGCGACGCCAGGGCCGCCGTCGCCAATATCGACAAGCTGACCGGGCCGGAATGGTATCCGCTCTTCAAGGATCTCCATACCGGCATGATCGACGAGCTCGCCGGCAAGGAAAAGGACGCCGGCATGCGGTTCGAGCGGGCCTACAAGCTCGACGATTCCATGCTGCGGGTGGCCGACGCCTATGCGCGCTGGCTGTCGCGCAACAAGGACGAGAGTGCGGCGACCGCCATCTACGAGGCCTTCGACAAGAAGCTGGCGCGCCATCCGCTGGTGCTGGAGGGCCTGCGTGAAACCCGGGCCGGCAAGAAGCTGCCGCCGCTGGTCGATTCGGCGCAGGCCGGCGCGGCCGAGGCACTGTACGGCATCGGCGCCACGCTGACACGCCGCGGCGGCGAGGACCTTGCGCTCGTCTATCTGCAGCTTGCGCTTTATCTGCAGCCCAGCCATCCGCTGGCGCTGCTCTCGCTCGCCGATCTCTACGAGTCGGTGAAGAAGCCGCAGATGGCGATCAAGATCTACGAGCGCGTGCCCGCGAGCTCGGCCTTGAAGCGCAACGCGCAGATCCAGCTTGCGACCGATCTCGACGCCGCCGACCGCAGCGACGAGGCGATCAAGATTCTCAAGGACGTGATCGCGCAGGATCCGAAGGACCTCGAGGGGATCATGGCGCTCGGCAACATCGAGCGCGGGCGCAAGAAATTCGCCGATTGCGCGGTGACCTATTCGCAGGCGATCGACGCGCTGCCCGACGCCAACGACAAGAACAACATGTTCTATTACTACTACCGCGGCATCTGCGAGGAGCGCTCGCATCAATGGCCGAAGGCCGAAGCGGACATGCGCAAGGCGCTCGATCTGCAGCCCGATCAGCCGCATGTGCTGAACTATCTCGGCTATTCCTGGATCGACCAGGGGACCAATCTCGACGAGGGCATGAAGATGATCAAGCGCGCCGTCGAGCAGCGTCCCGACGACGGCTACATCGTGGACTCGCTCGGCTGGGCCTTCTACCGGCTCGGCAATTACGACGAGGCGGTCAAGAACCTCGAGCGCGCGGTCGACCTGAAGCCCGAGGACCCCACCATCAACGACCATCTCGGCGATGCCTATTGGCGCGTGGGGCGCAAGCTGGAAGCCAAATTCCAGTGGGCGCACGCCCGCGACCTCAAGCCCGAGCCGGATGATCTCCCGAAGATTCTGGCCAAGATCGACAACGGCCTGCCCGACGATCCCCCCGCCGCGGCAGCGTCCGCCGACAAGAAGAAGGACGACGACAAGGGCGGCTAGTCGGCTAAATCAGGCTGACCGCAGCATCGGTGCACCTCTCCCCTTGTGGGAGAGGTCGGATCGCAACGGAAGATGCGAAACGGGTGAGGGGGCTGCCTCCTCAGGTGTACAAATCTCATCATTCGTGAGTTTTTGCTCGCGGATTGAGGCCCCACAT
>CAYVVB010000415.1:0-6010 GCA_964454955.1 uncultured Bradyrhizobium sp.
GGGAGTCCTTCGTGCTGCCGGCAGGCGGATTGAGAATCGAGGGCCGTGTCGGCACCTCCAAGATTCCGCCGAACCAGATATCCTTCAGCATCTACAAGGGCAGCCAGTTCGAGGGCACCGAGCGCGCGCCTCTGGTTCCGAGCGTGACGGCGGGCGACGTGCTGGTGTTGCCGGAGGGCACCTACTACATCGTCTCCAACTACGGCGACGCCAATTCGGTCGTGCGCTCGGACATCCGTGTCCAGGCCGGCAAACTGACCGATGCGACCGTCAGCCACCGCGCGGCCGTGATCACGCTGAAACTGGTGACCGACAAGGGCGGCGAGGCGCTCGCCAACACCGCCTGGTCCGTGATCACCCCGGGCGGCGACGTCATCAAGGAATCGATCGGCGCCTTTCCGCGCGTCGTGTTGTCGGAGGGTGAATACCGCGCCATCGCCAAGAACGAAGGCAAGGTCTATGAGCGCCCGTTCAACGTCGTCAACGGCGTCGATGGCGAGGTCGAGGTGATCGCGCGCTGACCGCTTCGCCTCGCTGTCATAGTCTCTAATACGCGCTAACCATCGCGCGACTTAAAACTGTCACAATCACCCATCCCAGGCAGCACTTTACAGCCCATTAAGCCCGTCTGCATTGGATGCCGCCGGGCAGAACGCTCGGTGCGTGGGGATGTCATGGGTGCCGCCAGGAAGCAGTCGGTCAAAGTAAATACGGATATGTTCGAGGACGTGCCTGTCCTGCGGCGAAAATGGCAGGCGGCGCTGAGGCCCGGCGAAAGACTTCCCCACTACGAAGACGTGATGCTCGGCAGCCTCGGGCGCCTTGCGGATCATATCGTGCTGCTCAAGAGCGAGAAGGATGCGTTTGCCGTCTCGCGCACCGGCCGCTATGCGCAGAAATGGCTGGGTGACGAGCGGTGGGACATTCCGATGGATGCGCTGTCGCCCGATTGTGCGACGGTGTTGACCGAAGCCGCCTCGAACGCAATTCTGAACAACCGGCCCTATCTCGCCACCGCCCACTGCGTGCGCGACGGCATGGTGCGGACCTACGACGTGCTGGCGCTGCCGACGTTCTCGCGCTGGGGCGGCACGCTGGTCGGCGCCTATGTCAACGAGCGCGGCGCACAGTACAATCTTCTGGACGCGATCTTCGCCACGACCGACGACGGCGTCATCTCGCTTTCCACCATTCGCGACGCGACCGGGCAGCCCTCCGATTTCCAGATCGTCCATCACAATCAAGGCGCGGCGAAGCTGCTCAAGGTCCCTGCGCATAGCCTGCAATGGCGGCGCTTGAGCGAGGGCGAACACCTGCTCTGTTCGGAGACGGTGGTTGCGCGGCTGCGCGAGACCGTCGCCAGGAATGACCGCGATCAGTTCGAGATCGACAGCGACGACCGCAGCCTGAGACTGGGGGCAACCGCGTTCGGCGACATTCTCTCGCTGACCATCTCCGACGTCACGCCGTTGAAGCGGCGCGAGGAATCGTTCCGCCTCCTGTTCGACAACAATCCGATGCCGATGTGGGTGTTCGACGCCGAGACCACCGGCTTCCTGAAGGTCAATGACGCGGCCGTGCGGCACTACGGCTACAGCCGCGAGAAATTCCTGACCATGAGACTGCGCGAAATCTGGCCGCAGGACGAGTGGGTCAGCCACGGCCAGGCGCTGCGGCAGCTCGGCGACTCCTACCAGTCCGAGCGGCACTGGCGGCACTTGAAGGCCGACGGCAGCGAGATCTGCGTGCTCAATTTCGGACGGCGCGTCACGTTCGAGGGGCGCGACGGCTACCTGGTGGCCATCGTCGACATCACCGAACGGCGCAAGGCGGAGGCGCGCATCGCCTATATGGCCCACCACGACGGCCTGACCAATCTGGCGAACCGCGAACTCTACCAGGAGCGCCTGAAGCAGGCGCTGGAAGCCGGCAACGCGGCCAACAAGCGCGTCGCGGTGCTCTGCGTCGATCTCGACTTGTTCAAGAGCGTCAACGATTCCTTCGGCCACCCGATGGGTGATCGCCTGTTGCGGCAGGTCGCCGATCGCCTGCGGTCCGAGGTGCGCGGCAACAACCTGGCGGCGCGGCTTGGCGGCGACGAGTTCGCCGTCATCCTGGCTTCGGACGTGTCGCCGAACGAGGCCAGCGACTTTGCGGCCCGGCTGATCAGCGCACTCAGCGCGCCTTACGAGATCGACGGCAATGAAATGGTGATCGGCGCCTCGATCGGGATTGCGATCTCGCCGGGCGACGGAGCCACCAGCGAGGAGCTGATGCGCAACGCCGACATGGCCCTTTATCGGGCGAAGCAGGACGGCCGCGGCATGCACCGCTTCTTCGAGCGTGAGATGGACCGCCAAATCCAGAAGCGCCGGGAGATGGAGTTCGACCTGCGCCGTGCCTTCGCCAATGGCGAGTTCGAGCTGCACTACCAGCCGCTGGTCGACATCGCGACCGACAAGATCAGCGGGTTCGAGTCGCTGTTGCGCTGGCGCCATCCCGAAAAAGGCATGATCTCGCCGGCGGAATTCATTCCCGTCGCCGAGGACATCGGGCTGATCACCTCGATCGGCGAGTGGGTGTTGCGCGAAGCCTGCAGCGAGGCGGTGAAATGGCCCGATCCCGTCAAGGTCGCGGTCAACCTGTCGCCGGTGCAATTCCGCAGCCGCAACCTGGTGCAGGTGGTGATTTCAGCGCTCGCGAATTCGGGCTTGTCGCCGAGGCGGCTCGAACTCGAGATCACCGAGTCGGTATTCCTGGCGGAGACCGAAGCCAATCTCGCGATCCTGCATCAGCTGCGCGAGCTCGGCGTTGCCATCTCCATGGATGATTTCGGCACCGGCTATTCGAGCCTGAGCTATCTGCGCAGCTTCCCGTTCGACAAGATCAAGATCGACCGCTCCTTCGTGAAGGATCTGGCGAAACGCTCCGACTGCGTCGCCATCGTGCGCGCGATTTCGGGGCTCGGGCGCAGCCTCAACATCACGACAACGGCTGAAGGGGTCGAGACCGTCGATCAGCTCGATTGGCTGCGCGCGGAGGGCTGCAACGAGGTGCAGGGATTCTTGTTCAGCTGCGCCAAGCCGGCGAGCGAGGTCGAGCAGCTCCTGTCCCGCTTCGGCGCGCGCGCGTCGAAGGCGGCGTGACGAGCGTGGTTGCTTTTGACCCGAAGCGACCCGATGCGACCGACCGAGCGAGGGCCCGGTCGATGGCCATGGCTCAAACGGTACGCGCGCGCGTGTCCGGAGTCGGTTTGATGTTTTGGTTCAGCCTGAAGAAATTGGTCGGATCGTACTTGTTCTTCAAAGCGAGCAGGCGCGGATAATTCTCGCCATAGGCGGCTTCGATGCGCTCTGTTCCTTCCTCGCCGAGATTGTTGGCGTAGACGCCGCCGGTCGAGAACGGACGCATGGCGTCCCACAACTCGCGTGCCCAGCGGATGCGTGGCGCATCTTCCTCCTGTTCGTCCCAGATCGAAATCGGAAAACAATCGTAGAGCGCATCGCGGTTGACGTAAGGCGTATCTGTCGTTGGAACGCGACCGATCGCGCCCCCGACATGCTGCAGCACCAGCAGCGATCCTGGAGGGGCACTCGCGTAGCTCCCAAGGAGCGCGTCGATCGCGAGGTCGGAGAGTTCGCGCAGGAACTGCGCTTTCCAGTAGTACCGGCGTCCGCGAGGAAAATTGGCATCACCTGCGGACTGTATTTCCACATAGGCACGCGGCGCAATTTGATCCTGGATCGGTGCTCCGTAGGCGCGCAGCGGCTCGAGGATCCGCTCACCGTCCTCGATCGGACCGACATAGCAGGGAGAGATGCAGAACGCGCGCTCCCCTGAGGGCATCGTCACCAGCGCTGCATCAAGGCTCAATTCGTCGGGAGCGCGGCTCGCGAACGTGTGGTAGAAGCGCATCGCGTCCCGTGCGCGATCGTAGGGATGCAAGATCGAGCCCGCCAACAGCGTCGGCCCGACCGGGAAGAGCCGGTATTCGAACGTCGTGACGATTCCGAAGTTTCCACCCCCGCCGCGGATCGCCCAGAATAGATCGGCATGTTCGGTGGCACTCACATGCAACAGCCGCCCCTCTGCAGTCACGATCTCCGCCGAGATGAGGTTGTCGCAGGAGAGGCCATATTTGCGGCCGAGTTTGCCGAAGCCGCCACCCAGGGTCAGTCCGGCAATTCCGGTGTCGGCATTGACGCCCATCGTGGTGGCAAGGCCATGGGCCTGCGTCGCGATATCGAACTCGCCGAGGTTGAGGCCGGCCTGCGTTCGCGCGGTTCGCTTGATCGGGTCGACTTCGATTTGCTTCATGCGCGAGAGGTCGATGACGAGACCGCCGTCGCACACCGAGGCCCCGCCGATGTTGTGTCCGCCGGCGCGCACTGCAACCAGCAGGGACCGCGAACGTGCAAACCTGACCGCTGCAACAACGTCATCGGACCCGGCGCAGTAGACGATTGCGCCTGGGCGCCGATCGATCATTCCGTTCCAGACGCGCCGCGCCTGATCGTAAGCGAAATCGCCCGGCGCAACCACTTCGCCCCGGACCATCTGCCTCAGGATTGCGACCTCGGAAGCCCGTGCGAGCAATTCACCAGCATGTCGTTTCGCAAACCCGGTGCCGCTCATCGCAATCTCCCTCCTGCGTTTTCTGCCGCAAGAGTCCCATGCCTATTGATTGCTGGCAAAATCGTATTTCTCAGTCGCCAGATGAACTGAATTCACCTACGATCTTTCGATGCGAAAGCTTCCGCCATTGGGGTCACTTCGGGCCTTCGAGGCTGCCGCAAGGCATATGAGCTTCCGCGCGGCGGCCGATGAACTCGGCGTTACGCCGACCGCGATCAGCCACCAGATCCGTCTCCTCGAGGAGATTTGTGGTCAGCCGCTCTTTCGTCGTCAGCCACGCCCCATTGCACTCACGACTGCCGGCGAGCGACTGTTTCCGGTGATCCGGAGTGGTTTCGATGCGTTCGTCAGTGCGATTGCATCCGCATCTCCGCATGTCGGTCAAAAGCGCTTGCGAGTGACCAGTCCCAATGCGTTCGCGAGCCGATGGCTGGTGCCGCGACTGGCAAAATGGCGCGAAGCTCACCCAAAAATCCCATTGGAGATCATTGGGACCGACGCGGTCATTGACTTGCGCGCCGGAGATGCTGACGTCGCAATTCGCTATGCACGGCGGATGCCGCTCGATTTGAGCGGCAAGGAGATTTTTCGGGATACATTCTTTCCGGTCTGTAGTCCCGAGCTCTTGGCACGGGAAGGACAACGAATCCGTCGTGCCGCGGATTTATTGCGCTACCCGTTGATCCATTTCGACTGGATGAACCGTGACCGTGACGCGCCGACGTGGTCGCGCTGGCTGGCAACCGCGCGGTCGATCGATCCTGGTATTCCTGAGACCAACAAGCCGTGGGATCTGAGCTTCAGAGAAGAATTGCACGCAATTGACGCGGTCGTGGCTGGCCAGGGCGTCGCGATGTTCAGCGACATTGTCGTAGGCCGCGAGTTGAAAAGCGGTGTTCTCGTCAAGGCTCACGATCTGTCGCTGCCGGGCTACGGCTTTTACGTTGTGCACGTCCCCAATCATCCCGAGCAGCTCAGCATCGAGGCGTTCTCTGCCTGGTTGCGCTCGGTGAGTTGAATCTGCAGGACCGCGTTAGCGCGCCGCTGGCGCATCGGTGGGTTTCGCTAATGCTGAGCCCATGTTTCGAACCGCAAAACAATGCTGATTCGCCCGTCGCGTTAAACTGTCGCATCCCGACGCCTTGCGCCGTCGGGCAAATCAGAAGCATCGTCCCGCGCGTCCTGTCCCGACATGAGGGGCGTATCGCGATCGTCACGACACGCGGGGCAGGTGGCGGTGGACGCGAAGGTGCTGCCTGACGAGCGGCACCATCGCGGACGGCGAAGTCGTGTGGTTCTGGCACACCCATGCAAGTGCCAAGTAGGCGACGATGCTTCGCATCGCGCTTATGACGGTGACAAACGCTGGTTCACC
>CAYVVB010000416.1:0-4976 GCA_964454955.1 uncultured Bradyrhizobium sp.
TCGGCGAGCTCGTCCGCTATCGCCTGAGGATGATGCCGCGGCGCCCGCGACCGATCGAGCAGCCCTGCAGCGCCCTCCTCCTCAAAACGGCTCAGCCATTTGTAGCCAACCCGTCGGCACACGCCAAAGCGCCGGCAAATCGACGCAAACGATTCCTCGAGCGACTCCACCGCCACCACAAAGCGCATCCCCTCATCCACAGCACAGGTCTCCTTCCACCCCATCGGCAAGGTCCTCCTCGCCGACCAGTTGACCTGTTACCCATGTCGCCGGTCTATTGTGTTACCTATGTAGCCGGTCAGGACCATTCCGTGCACCTCTCCCCAGCGGGGAGAGGTCGGCGCAACGCGCCGGGTGAGGGGCGCCGCTCCAACGAGGGACCGCGCCCCCTCACCCGGATCGCATCTTTCGATGCGACCCGACCTCTCCCTTTGGGAGAGGTTTTCGAGTTCGCCGTGCTCGTCGGGGATTAAGGGAGGTCACGTCATGGCCGAGACGTTCTCAACGCTGGGCACCTGGAATTGGCTGATTGCCGGCGTTATCCTGATGGCGCTGGAGTTGATCGCGCCCGGGGTGTTCCTGTTCTGGCTCGGTCTTGCCGCCCTGCTGGTGGGGCTGGTGTCGTTTGCGCTGCATCCGTCCTGGCAGGCGCAGCTTCTGATCTTCGCGATGTTCGCCGCGGCCGCCGTGCCGGCGTGGCGGCACCTGGCGCGCGGCTCCCGCAAGGCGGACGACAGCAACGCCTTCCTCAACCGTCGCGCGGAGGCGCTGGTGGGGCGCGTGTTCACGCTGGAAAAGCCGATCATCGACGGCTCCGGCACCGTGCGCATCGACGACACCGTCTGGCGCGTTGCCGGTCCCGATACGCCCGCGGGCACACGCGTGCGCGTGGTGCACGCCGACGGCGCGAACCTGACGGTCGCTGCGGCGTAGTTGTCTCACCTTCCCGCGAGGAACCGCGGAGAAGGAGAAGAAAACTAGCTCGCCTTGCCTGCACTCCAGCGCTCGGAGAACCGGTGCAGCGGCAGGACAATTTCGAACAGTTCGCGCCCGAGCAGCGTCAGCCCATAACCTTCCGTCGCGACAAGCTCGACAAACCCGGCCTCGCGCAATTCGGTGAGGCGCGCCTGCAGGACCGTCGGCGACGCCTCGTCGCAGGCGCTTCGTAGCGCGCGCGAGGTCAGCGGGCCGTCGCGCAGTTCCCACAATATCCGCAAGGCCCAACGCCGGCCCAACAGATCGAGCATCGCCATGACCGGGCGGCCCGAGCGCGACCCGCGCACACGGCGCTTGCGCAGGGTTTGTTTCGCCAATGCCGCCTCCTTGCTTCTTGCTACAGATAGTGTAGCGTAATGCGTTACATTTATTGTAGCAGAGGAGGCGGCGATGTCACCGATCGTAATGTCACGGATCGCACCGCTGAATCCGCCTTACCCGCCCGACATCCAGGCGCAGTTCGATCAGATCATGCGCGGCGCGCCGCCGCTGATGCTGTTTCGGGTGATGGCAGGCCATGCCCGGGCCTGGGACAAGTTTCGCGCCGGCAGCCTGCTCGACCGTGGTCCCCTGAGCCTGCGCGAGCGCGAGATCGTGATCGACCGCACCTGCGCGCTGAACAAATGCGAATACGAATGGGGCGTGCATGTCGCAGTCTTCGCCGCGCCCGCACAATTGACGGAGGCCGACGTCGTCGCGACCGCGCGGCAAGGCCCCGATGCACCATCCTGGTCGCAGGCCGAGAAGGCACTGATTGCGGCCATCGACGCGCTTCATCACCGCTCGACCTGGAGCGAGGCCGAATTTGCCGCGCTACGGGCGCATTATGACGACGACAAGATCCTCGAAATCATTCTGCTCTGTGGCTTCTATCGCACCGTCTCATATCTGGCGAACGGGCTCGCCCTGCCCCTGGAGGAGAAGGCCGCGCGATTCCCGCGAGACTAGTCAGGAATAGACTGGTTGTTTCACCTCGCCGCGCTTGCGGGGAAAGGGAAGGTTACGCCACCCCGGCCCGCAGCAGGTCGTGCAGGTGCAGGATCCCGACCGGCTTGCCCGCCTCCGTCACCAGCAGCGCAGTGATCTTCGCCGAATTGAGCAGTTCGAGCGCTTCGCTGGCAAGCGAATGGCACTCGATGGTCTTGGGATTTTTTGTCATCACCTCGTCGACCAGCGCCGTCATCAGGTCGGGCCGCATGTGACGGCGCAGGTCGCCATCGGTGATGATGCCGGCGACGCGGCCGCGCCCATCGACGATGCCGACGCAGCCGAAACCCTTGGCGGACATTTCCACCAGCGCGTCGGACATTTTCGTTCCCAGCGGCTTCAAGGGCAGCGCGTCGCCGGTGTGCATGAGATCGCTGGCGTGCTTGAGCATGGCGCCGAGCTTGCCGCCGGGATGGAAATTGGCGAACTCCAGCGCGGTGAAGCCGCGGCTTTCCAGGAGCGCAATCGCGAGCGCGTCGCCGATCGCGGCCTGCATCAGGGTCGAGGTGGTCGGCGCGAGATTGTGCGGGCAGGCTTCGCGCGCCTTGGGCAATTCGAGCACGGCCCGCGCCGCCCTGCCCAGCGAGGACTCCGCGTTGGACGTCACCGCGATCATCGGGATCGCAAAGCGGGCGGAGTAGTTGACCAGGTTCTTCATTTCCGGCTGCTCGCCGGACCAGGACAGGGCGAGGATGACGTCGTCGGCCGTGATCATGCCGAGATCGCCGTGGCCGGCTTCGGCCGCGTGGACGAAAAAGGCCGGCGTGCCGGTCGAGGCGAGGGTCGCGGCGATCTTGCGCGCGACATGGCCCGATTTGCCGAGCCCGGTGACGATGACGCGTCCGCGCGCCTTGCGGATCAATTCGACCGCGGACGCGAAGGCTGCTCCCAGCGGCCCCTTCAATGCCTTGGCTATCGCGGCAATCCCGCGGCTGCCGACGTCGAGCGTGCGCAGGGCCGATTGAACGGCGGCGTCCGCAGGGTCGGATGATGTCGCGATCAGCGGTTTCGAATGAGGCATTTCGCTTTCCAGGGGGAGGGCGCCAAGCGGCCGTCAGGCGATTCCTAACATGCGCTGCGGCAGGAGGCGACGCGGCGGGCGGGCGCTCAACGGGTCATTAACCATAATTGTTTTAACTCCATTAACGGCGGGTTCCGCAAGGCGCATGCGCCCTGGGGGAGTTGGTCGACGAAGTATATGGATTTATTGGAGTTTTTTATTGTGACGCGGGGGCCAAAGGGGGGCCGGAATGCTTGTGCGCGCGCTTTCCGCGCAGCCTTGCCGTGGCTCGCGCTGGCCGCCTTTCACCCGACCTGCGCGGTGGCGCAGACGCTGACCTCCGATCTGTTCAACCCGAAGCGCGGCGCTTTCGTCCCGCCGCAGGAGATGCCGTTCCGCAAGCTCGGCGATAACGCCTCCGACGACCAGCCCGGCGCGCCGGCGCCCGATCCCTCCCCGCCGTTCGGCCAAGACATGCCGGCCGCCAGCGGCGGGGGGGATGTCGGATTCGATTCGCTCAATCGCCAGCGCAAACCGCCGAAATATTATCCGGGGCAGGCGAGGCCGAAGCCGCCGCCCGGTCCCGGCACGCCGCCGCCTCCGCCGCCGCAACTCAATGTCGCCGGCGAATTGCGCCTGTCGATCCCGCCCTCGGAAACCGCGAGCAAGCCGCCGATTCCGCCCGCCATGGCCGGCACCGTGCCGGGTCAGCCGCCGCGCCGGCGGCTCAAGGTCGATGACGATCCGTTCGGCGCGGTCGGCGATTATGTCGGCCCGTTCCTGGTCAAGTCGGCGGTGGAACTGTCCGGCGGCTACGACACCAATCCTGCCCGCATCAATGAGCCGCACGGGCTGCCGTTCTGGGTCGTGGCGCCGGAATTTCTGGCGGTCTCCAACTGGGAGCGTCACGCGCTGGTCGCTGACCTGCGCGGCTCCTTCACCGGCTATGGCGGCAGCTTGCCCGCGACGATCGACGGCGCACCGTCGCCGGCACCGACCAATGTCAACCAGCCGAACTTCACCGGCCATGTCGATGGCCGCCTCGACGTGAGCAACGATACCGACATCACGGCGCAGGCGCGCCTCTTGGTTTCCACCGACAATCCCGGTTCACCGAACATCCAGGCGGGCCTGGCGAGCTATCCGGTCTACACGACGCTGGGCGGTACGGTCGGCTTCGACCAGCGCTTCAACCGCCTGACCATTTCCGGCGGGGCGACGATCGACCGCACGTCCTACCAGTCTTCGACCCTGACCGACGGCTCCACGTCCAGCAATGACGACCGCAACTACAGCCAGTATGGCGGGGTGGGGCGCATCTCCTACGAGGTGATGCCGGGTCTGAAGCCGTTTGCGGAGGTCGAGGGCGATACCCGCGTGCACGACCTCCAGTTCGACCGCGACGGCTATGAGCGCGATTCGAACGGCGGCTACGCCAAGGCCGGCAGCTCGTTCGAGTTCACGCGCCTGCTGACCGGCGAAATCTCGATCGGCTACGCCGCCCGCAACTACATCGATCCAAGGCTCGATCGCCTGCAGGGTCTGCTCACGTCGGCCTCCTTGGTCTGGACCGCGACGCCGCTGACGACGGCCAAATTCTATTCCGATACCCAGATCGGCGAAACCACGCTGCCCGGCAGTCCGGGCGTCTTTGTGCACACCTACACTCTCGAGGTCGATCACGATTTCCGCCGCTGGCTGACGGGGATCGGCAAGTTCACCTACGGCACGCTCGACTATCAGGGCGCGGGCCGCAACGACACGACCTACTCGTTCGAGGGCGATCTGATCTACAAGATGACGCGCAGCCTGTGGCTCAAGGGTACGCTGCGCCACGACATCCTGGATTCCGACGTGGCGAATGCGAGCTCGAAGGCAACCGTGGTGATGCTGGGCGTGAGATTGCAGAATTAGGGCGGTGGTCATGCCCCGCGCAGGTGTGGCATCCGGTACGCCGCGGCCTTTCGATATCGATAACTGCCGCCTCTGGGAT
>CAYVVB010000417.1:0-15736 GCA_964454955.1 uncultured Bradyrhizobium sp.
AGCGCTTGAGGCGGAACAAAAGGCCAAGCGCGATGCGCGTTACGCCGCGCGCAAGGCCAAGGGCAAGAGGCGGTAGTCGCGTTCAGATCTCGGGGTTCCGGGGCGAAGCGAAAGCAGCGAACCCCGGAGTCTCGACATTTCGAGTTCGCGTTAAGAAAACGCGTCAAACCAAAAATTTAGAGCCCCGTTCCGATTCCATCGGAACGGGACAAGCTCTAAGGGCGACGGATGTCGTCGGACAGCGCTTTGCGCGTCCCCCGTCAGACGCCTCGTGACTACCGGTCAGTTCTTCTTCATCATCCCGTCATCTTTTTTCATGTGGTCTTTGGACATCGCATCGTCCTTCTTCATGCTGTCCTTCGACATCGTGTCCTTCTTCATGCTGTCCTTGGTCATGCTTTCCTTGGACATCGTGTCCTTCTTCATGTCGTCGGCGAAAGCAGCCGGAGCGAGCGAAAGGCCAAGCGCGACGGCGGCTGCTGAAATTGAAAGCACGATGCGGCTATGAGTGGTCATGGTTGCTGATCCCTCGAAGACAGAGTTGGAAAGCGGCCGATGCCGCCCACTTGCTCCACGGATCGGCGACCGCGCTTGTTACAGGGCAATTGAAAAAAATCTGACGAGCCTTGCGCTTTTGCCGACCCGACGGGGGTCTGTTGCCGCACTTCGACACAATTTTGCCCGCGATGGACGTGTTAGTGCGCTGCGCGCATCTGCTGCATCGGGCCGGGTGTGCGCCGCAATAAGTAGCGCCGCCCTGTCGGGCGGTCATTAAACTATCGGATAGAGAGACATTTGGGTGGAATACAGGCTGAGGTGGCCGCGCGAAGACCCGATCAACGGTCAAATTAAGAGGGACGTTTCCATGCTTACACGCCGTCATATCATCACGTCAGCGCTTGCCGCGCCGGCCATTTTGCGCCTCGGGGTTGGCACCGCAAAGGCTGCCACCGCGCTGAAGATTTCGCACCAATTTCCCGGCGGCACGATCGACAAGGGCGATTTCCGCGACCGGCTCTGCCGCATGTTTGCTGCCGAGGTGGCAAAACGAAGCGGTGGCGACATTTCGGCGGAAATCTATCCAAACTCCTCGCTGATCAAGACCAACGCCCAGTTTTCCGCCATGCGCAAGGGCGCGCTGGATATCAGCCTTTACCCGATGCCTTATGCCGGCGGCGAGTTGCCGGAGACCAATATCGGCCTGATGCCCGGCCTGGTCGCGACCTATGATCAGGGACTGCGCTGGAAGACGGAGCCGGTCGGCAAGGCGCTGACCGACTTTCTCGCCGACAAGGGCATCATCCTGCTCACCTGGGTCTGGCAGGCCGGCGGCGTCGCCAGCCGCTCGCGCGCCATCGTCGCTCCCGAAGACGCCAAGGGCATGAAGGTGCGCGGCGGCTCGCGCGAGATGGACATGGTGCTGCAGACAGCAGGCGCCTCCGTGCTGTCCGTGCCGTCGAATGAAATCTATCAGGCGATGCAGACCGGCGCCTGCGACGCCGGCATCACGTCCTCCACCAGCCTCATCTCATTCCGCCTCGAGGAGGTCTCGAAGGCGCTGACCTCGGGCGCGGGTGCATCCTACTGGTTCATGCTCGAGCCGTTGATGATGTCGAAATCGGTGTTCGATGGCCTGCCGAAGAAGCACCAGGACATCATTGTCGCCGTCGGCAGCGAGCTCGAGGCGTTCGGCCGGAAGGGCGCGCAGGACGACGACGTCGAAGTCGCCAAGGTCTACGGGAAGGCCGGCGCCAAGGTCGCCCCGCTCGATCTCGCCACCGTCGGCAAGTGGCGCGACATCGCCCGTGACACCGCGTGGAAGGATTACGGCGCCAAGACGGCAACCGCCGCCAACCTGTTGAAACTGGCCTCCAACGTCAACGCATGATGCACGGTCCGCTCCCGGATCGTGAGGAAGCTTCCAAGGTGGCCCCCGGCAATATGCTGGTGGCCGCCTTTGAACGCGCACTTGCGATCTGCAACAACATCATCCTGGTCTTTGCTGCCCTGGCGCTGATCGCAGCCTGCGCTATCCTCAGCTACAGCGTGCTCGGCCGGGCCCTGTTCCAGGCCGCCAATTACTGGCAGGACGAGGCTGCCGTCTTCCTGCTGGTCGGCGCCACCTTCATGACCGCGGCCTATGTGCAGGGGCAGCGCGGCCATGTCAGCATCGAGGCCTTCGTCGGCCTGCTGTCTCCGCTCGCCAATCGAATCCGGCTCTGGCTTGTCGACGTCGCAAGCTTGCTCTTCTGCGCCTTCTTCACCTGGAAATCCTGGACACTGGCCCAGGAGGCCTATGTCGACGGGCAGGTTTCCAACTCCATGTGGTCGCCGCCGCTCGCCATTCCCTACGGGCTGATGGCCTGCGGCATGACGCTTTTGTGCCTGCAGCTCTTGCTGCAGATCATCGTGCCGCTTACGGGGGCATCGCGCCGATGAGCGTGTTCGGAATTGGCTTGAGCTACGGGTTCGCCACCCTGCTTGCGATGTTTTCAGGCATGCCGATCGCGTTTGCGCTCGGCGCGGTCGCGGTCGTTTTCATGGGCATCTACATGCCCGCGGCTTCGCTCGATACGGTGACCCAGAATGTCTACGAGGAAATGGCCTCGATCACGCTGTTGTCGATCCCGCTCTTCATCCTGAAGGGCGCGGCGATCGGCAAGTCCCGCGCCGGACAGGACCTTTACTCCGCGCTGCACGCCTGGCTGCATCGCGTCCCCGGCGGACTTGGCGTCGCCAACGTATTTGCCTGCGCGCTGTTCGCGGCGATGGCAGGGTCCTCGCCGGCGACCTGTTCCGCGATCGGCTCGGCGGGCATCCCGGAGATGCGCAAGCGCGGCTATTCCGGCGGCTTTGCCGCCGGCATCATCGCGGCCGGCGGCACGCTCGGCATTCTGCTGCCGCCTTCAATCACCATGATCCTGTTCGCGGTGGCCGCGGAGAAATCGCTGGGCCGGCTCTTTCTCGCCGGCATCGGGCCCGGACTGCTCCTGGTCTGCCTGTTCGGCACCTACGCCGTGATCCGCTTCCGCCGGGAATATGCTACGGCGCGCGCCGTTTATGAGAAGGGCGGCCCCACGTCCGCGATTCTTGCCCGCGACGAGTTCACGCTCGCCGAACGCTTCAGCGCGCTGCCGCGTGTCGCCCCCTTCGTGCTGCTGTTGACGGGCGTGATGATCGCCCTTTACGGAGGCTTCGCCACGCCGTCGGAAACCGCCGGCCTCGGCGGGCTGTTGGCGCTGGCGCTGATCGCGATGATCTACGGCGTATGGCGCCCGAGCGATCTTGCGCCGATCCTGAAATCGACCGTCCGCGAATCCACCATGCTGATGATGATCATCGGCATGTCGCTGCTCTACTCCTATGTGATGAGCTATCTGCATATCTCGCAGTCGGTCGCGGAATCGATCGTTGCGATGCAGCTCCCGCGCTGGGAATTGCTCGTGGCCATCCTGGTGATGGTGATCGCGCTCGGCTTCTTCCTGCCTCCCGTATCCATCATCCTGATGACCGCGCCGATCATCCTGCCGCCGCTGCGCGCGGCCAATTTCGACATCATCTGGTTCGGCATCATCATGACCATCGTCATGGAGATGGGGCTGATCCACCCGCCGGTCGGCTTGAACATCTTCGTCATCCGTAACGTCGCGCCCGACATTCCCTTGCGTGAAGTCATCTGGGGCACCCTGCCCTTCGTGCTGCTGATGATGGCCGCGGTTCTTGTGCTTTGCCTCGTGCCGGAGATTTCGACTTGGTTGCCGAATCTGGTGATGGGGCCGGAGGGGGGAAGATAGTGAGTAGGGAGTAGCGAATAGAGGTCTCTTCTATTCGCTACTCCCTACTCACTATTCGCCCTTCACCCTTCGCTTCTTTGCGTTCAGCGCGGTGGCCACGCGACTGACGGGCGGGCGGCCGAGCAGCCGGCTGATCTCATTGGTGGCCGCGAGCAGCTTTTCCATATCGACGCCGGTCCCAATTCCCATGCCCTCGAGCATGTAGACGACGTCTTCCGTCGCGACATTGCCGGTGGCGCCCGGCGCATAGGGACAGCCGCCGAGGCCTCCGGCGGCGGAATCGATGACACGGATGCCCTCCTCCATGCCGGCATAGAGATTGGCCAGCGCCTGGCCATAAGTGTCATGAAAATGCATCGCTAGGCTTGCGGTCGGCACGTGATCTGCGACCGCCCGCAGCATGTGCTTTGCCTTGACGGGCGTGCCGACGCCGATGGTGTCGCCGAGCGAGATCTCGTAGCAGCCGAGGTCCCATAGCCTCTTGGCGACATCGGCCACGGCTTGCGGCCTCACGTCGCCGTCGAACGGGCAGCCGAGAACGCAGGAAATGTAGCCGCGCACTTTGACGCCGTCGGTCCTGGCGCGGGCCAGCACCGGCTTGAAGCGCTCGATCGACTCGGCGACCGAGCAATTGATGTTGGCGCGGGAAAAGCCTTCGGAGGCCGCCGCGAACACCGAGACGACGGTGGCACCGGCATTGCGCGCGGCCTCGTATCCCTTCTCGTTCGGCACCAGCACATGGAATTCGGCGTTTCCGATCCGGCTGACGGCGCGCAGCACCTCATCCGAACCGACCATCTGCGGGATCGCCTTGGGCGAGACGAAGGCGCCGACCTCCACGGTGCGCAAGCCCGCATCGACCAGCCTCTCGACGAAGGCGATACGGTCGGCGACGCCGATGGGCGTCTTTTCGTTCTGCAGGCCGTCTCGCGGCCCCATTTCGATGATGCGAATCTGGTCGCTCATGGCACTCACCAATGCGGGTTACTCGCCGACAGGCTCGACCTCCGCGAGTTCGACGCCTTCCTGCACGATATCACCGACCTTGCACTTGATCGCTTTCAAGACGCCGGCAAACGGCGCGCGCAGGGTCTGCTCCATCTTCATCACTTCGAGCGTGAGGATCGGCGCGCCTTTTTCGAGCTTTGCGCCCTCCTCGGCAAGCACCGCGACTACGGTGCCCGGCAACGGCGCGACGATCTTGTCTTCGCCCACCTGCTCCTCGGTCTCGCCCCCGAACGGGTCGACCCAATGCAGCTCGAAGCGGCCGTTGCGCGTGCGCAGATAGATCTCCTGGCCGTCGATGATGGCGATGACATGCGTCTTCACGCCGTCGAGGGTGAGATCAAAGCCGCCATCGTCGGTCGGATTCGAGGTGAACGCCAGCTCGGTGTCGCCGATGGCGAGCGTCGATGGTCCGTTGCCATAACGCAGCGTCACCTTCTGCTCGGTGCCCTGCCCCTGGCGAAACGAGAATTCCCGTTGACGACGGCCGACCGGCATCCAGCCGAAGGTGTCCCAAGGCGATCGTGTCGCCGCGCCCTTCGCCTCCTGACCAAGAATGGCAGCAACCGCGGTACACAGTTCGAGCCCCTCGGCGGCCGGCGCGGGCGGCGTCAGCACCTTCAATTCGCGCTCGATGAAGCCGGTGTCGATGGCGTTCGCCGCGACCTTCGGATGCGTGATCAGCGCCGAGAGAAACGGAATATTGGTGACGACGCCGCGGACATCGGTTTCCTCCAGCCCCCGGTTGAGCCGTTCGATCGCCGCTTCGCGCGTCGGTGCCCACGCGATCACCTTGGCGAGCATGGCATCGTAGTAGGGAGACACCGTATCGCCCGCGCGATAGCCGGCGTCGATCCGCAATCCGCCGGTCTGCTCCGGCAAGCGCCAGGTACGGATGTTGCCGACCGAGGGCATGAAATTCTTGCCCGGATTTTCCGCATAGACGCGCGCTTCGATGGCATGGCCGTTCAGCCTGACCTGGTCCTGCGTCAGTGGCAGCTCTTCGCCAATGGCCACGCGCAACTGCCACTCGACGAGATCGATGCCGGTGATCAGTTCGGTGACAGGATGTTCGACCTGCAGGCGGGTGTTCATCTCGATGAAGAAGACGTCCTTGCCGTCGGAGACGAATTCGATCGTGCCCGCTCCCACGTAATTGACGGCGCCCGCGGCCTTGCGCGCGGCCACGCAGACGGCGTCGCGCTGTTTCGCGTTGAGCGTCGGCGACGGCGCCTCCTCGATGACCTTCTGATGCCGCCGCTGCAGGGTGCATTCGCGCTCGAACAGCGAGAGCAGGTTGCCGTGGCTGTCGCCGATGATCTGCACCTCGATATGCCTGGGATTGTCGACGAACTTTTCGATCAGCAGGCGATCGTCGCCGAACGCGGCTTTGGCCTCGCGCTTGGCGCTGACGATTGCGGCAGAAAGTTCCCCGGCCGAGCGCACGATCCGCATGCCGCGACCGCCGCCGCCGGCGGACGCCTTGACCAGCACGGGAAAGCCTATCGTGTCGGCAGCCTTCGAAAGGGTGCCCTCGTCCTGGGCTTCGCCGTGATAGCCCGGCACCAGCGGCACACCGGCCTTTTCCATCAAGGCCTTGGAGCCGGATTTCGAGCCCATGGCGGTCATCATCGCCGCAGTGGGACCTACGAAGACGATGCCGGCCTGCACACAGGCCTCCGCGAACTCGGCGTTCTCGGAGAGAAAACCATAGCCGGGGTGGACGGCCTCGGCTCCAATCTTGCGGGCAGCCTCGAGCAGCCGCTCGATGTTGAGATAGCTGTCGCGCGCCCGCGCGGGACCCAGCAGTACGGCCTCATCGGCCATCTCGACATGCATCGCGCCACGATCGGCCTCGGAATAGACCGCGACCGTGCGCAGACCCATTCGCTTGGCAGTGCGGATGACACGGACCGCTATTTCACCGCGATTGGCGACGAGCAGCGTGCGGAACGGCCGGTACAGCTTGGAGCGATGCATCGTCACATCCTGAACAGGCCGAATTTGGTGGGCTCCATCGGCGCGTTCGCCGCCGCAGACAGACCCAGGCCCAGAACCAGCCTGGTGTCGGCCGGGTCGATCACGCCGTCATCCCAAAGTCGCGCGGTGGCGTAATAGGGATTGCCCTGGCTTTCATATTGCGCGCGGATGGGGCTGCGAAATGTCTCTTCCTCCTCCGCCGACCAGGTCTCCCCCTTCGCTTCGATGTTGTCGCGCCGGACCTGGCTCAGCACCATTGCGGCCTGTTCGCCACCCATCACGGAGATGCGCGCGTTCGGCCACATCCAGAGAAATCGCGGGCTGTAGGCCCGACCGCACATGCCGTAATTGCCGGCGCCATAGGAGCCGCCGATCACGACGGTGAATTTCGGCACCGACGCGGTCGCCACGGCCGTCACCAGCTTGGCGCCGTCACGCGCAATGCCGCCCGCCTCGTATTTCCTGCCGACCATGAAGCCGGTGATGTTCTGCAGGAACACCAGCGGAATGCCGCGCTGACAACACAGCTCGATGAAGTGCGCGCCTTTCAGCGAACTTTCGCTGAACAGGATGCCGTTGTTGGCGATGATGCCGACCGGATAGCCCCAGATATGGGCGAAGCCGCACACCAATGTCTGCCCGTACAGCTTCTTGAACTCGTCGAATTCGGAGCCATCGACCACGCGTGCGATGATGTCGCGCACGTCGAACGGCTTCCGGCCGTCGACCGGCACGACGCCGTGAATGTCCTGCGCGGCAAATAGCGGCTCACGCGGCTCGCGCATATTCAGCACATTCTGGCGCGGCGGCTTCAGCGTGGCGACGATGCGCCGCGCGATCCCGATCGCATGCGCATCGTTCTGCGCGTAATGGTCGGTAACGCCCGACTGCCGCGAATGGACGTCCGCCCCGCCGAGCTCTTCGGCGCTGACGACTTCTCCGGTCGCCGCCTTCACCAGCGGCGGTCCGCCGAGGAAGATCGTACCCTGGTTGCGTACGATGATGCTCTCGTCCGACATCGCCGGGACGTAGGCGCCGCCGGCCGTGCAAGACCCCATCACGATCGCGATCTGGGGAATGCCCAGCGCGGACAACTGCGCCTGGTTGTAGAAGATGCGGCCGAAATGCCGCTCGTCCGGAAAGATATCGTCCTGCATCGGCAGGAAGGCGCCTCCGGAGTCCACCATGTAGACGCAGGGAAGGTTGTTCTGGCGGGCGACGTCCTGCGCGCGCAGGTGCTTCTTCACCGTCATCGGGTAATAGGTGCCGCCCTTGATGGTGGCATCATTGGCGACGATGACGCATTCGCGGCCCGAAATCCGCCCGACCCCGGTGATGATGCTCGCCGAATGCACGTCGCCGCCGTAGAGGCCATGGGCGGCGAGCGGGGACAGTTCGAGAAAGGCGGTTCCGGGATCGACCAGTAGATCGACGCGCTGCCGCGCCAGCATCTTACTGCGCGCGGTATGACGGGCGCGCGACGCCTTCCCGCCGCCGCCGGCGACCGTGTTCAGCTTCTCGCGCAGGTCTGCAACGAGCGCACGCATGGCTTCCGCATTGCGTGCAAATTCCGGGGAAGCGGGATCAATGCTGGAATGGAGCGGCATGGTTTTCCGCCACTATGATACGGCGCAACCGAGGCGGGCCGGCAGACCGCCCACGCGCCATCAATGGGTCCAAGGTTCGCCGCGCCGGAATGAGAAATTGTCGGCGTACGCCGCCGCCCGCCGCAACGGTTCCTTCGGCTCGATCACCTGGTAGGGAATGCCCTTGCGTTCGCAATAGGCAACGGCCTCTTCCCTGGTGCGGAAGCGGAGCGTGAGTTGCTGCTTCATGTCCGTGGAGGAAGTCCAGCCCATCAACGGCTCGATGGCGCGCGGCTGCTCCGGCTCGTAATCGAGCTGCCATTCCCGGGTTATGGCCTTGCCGGATTGCATGGCGTTCTTGGCGGGCTTGAAAATCCGTGCGGTCATGGGTGGTCGGGACCTCAAAGAAAGACGTATTGAAGGACGTGGTCGAAACGTTCAAGATAGGCTAGAGGCACCTTTCCGGATTTGATCGGTGATTCCTCTACCCCGGATCCTAGCCTGACCGGACCCCTATAGTCGCTATGCAGCCCTGTGACAATCACGACACCACAGGGTGATGTATTGGGGTGGTCGGGCTCTCGCCCCGGGGCTCAATTTCCAAGAGCGGCATTGACGCGCGAAACGCCCCATGAAAATCAACGCCACCCTACCCGAGAAGGGACGCGACCTCCGCCTCGACCTGTTTCGCGGCATCGCGAACTGGGCGATTTTCCTGGACCACATTCCCGATAACGTCGTGAACTGGATCACGACCCGGAACTGGGGGTTTTCGGACGCGGCCGACCTGTTCGTCTTCATTTCCGGCTACACCGCCTCCTTCGTCTACGCACGGATGATGATCGAGCGCGGCTTCATCGTCGGCGCCACCCGGCTGACCAAACGGGTCTGGCAACTCTACGTCGCCCACATCATCCTGTTCGTGATCTACATCGTGGCGATCGCCTATCTGGCGCGGCGTTTTGCGGATTCCGAACTGATCAACGAGTTCAATGTGGTCGGTCTCGTCGACCACGCGACCGAGACCTTGGGTCAGGGTCTCTTGCTCAAGTTCAAGCCGGTCCATCTGGACGTGCTGCCGCTCTACATCGTGCTGATGGGATTCTTCCCGCCGGTCCTGTGGCTGATGCTGCGCCAGCCCGACCTCACGATGCTGGCCTCGATCGTGCTCTGGCTGCTGGCCCGGCATCTGGGCTGGAATTTCAACGCCTATCCCACCGGCACCTGGTATTTCGATCCTCTAGCCTGGCAGGTCCTGTTCGTGTTCGGCTCGTGGTGCGCGCTCGGCGGCGCCAAGCGGGCAGCCTCGATCATCAACTCCAGCGCGGCGCTCTATCTCGGCATCGCCTATCTGATCTTTGCGATGATCATGACCATGGCAGGCCGCTTCCCGAACTTCGGCGCGATGTTTCCGGACTGGCTGTATTCGGCCTTCAATCCGAACGACAAGACCTACATGGCGCCCTACCGCTTCCTGCACTTCGTCGTCATCGCGATGCTGGTGGTCCGGTTCATTCCCAAGACCTGGCCGGGCCTGGAGTGGAAGGGTTTCGATCCCGCCATCGTTTGCGGCCAGCAGTCGCTCGCAGTCTTCTGCGTCGGAGTGTTCCTGTCCTTCGTTGCGCATTTTGTCCTGACACTGAGCTCGGGGTCTTTCCTCGCCCAGGTTCTCGTCAGCCTCGCCGGCATCGCCATCATGACGACCGTTGCCTATTACATCTCCTGGTCGAAGCGGCAGGACAAACCGTTACCCAAACCCGCTCCGCCAAAACCTGCCTGAGAGTATCGACGGGGCAGATCCGAGCACCGCAGGCTAGCCCTTCTTTCCCAGCACGAACCTGCCGCGCGAGGAAATTCCTCCCCAGGCAGCCGACCAGCGCAGTGCGGTCGCAGACTCTGCGCGACTGGCTTCGATCGCTGCCTCGGTGCGCTTGCCCTGCAGCGCGAACATCGCGCCTTGCGGATCGATGCAGCGGGCGATCCAGGTGCCGCCCCAGAGTTCAACGGGTCCCTGCGCCACCTGCCCACCTTCCGCCCTCACGTGCCCGATGGCGACATCGAGATCGGCGACATCGAAATAGTACAGCCAGAACGGGACCGGCGTTGCCGCGAATTTGGTGAACATGCCGCCGAGCGTTCGCCCGCCGGCCGCAAACAGCTGATAGGATTCCAGCGGCTCCGCTTCGGCCTGCGCTTTTCGCCAGCCGAACAATGCGCTGTAGAAGGCGAACGCCGTGCTTTCATCGGCCGCCAGCAGCTCGTGCCAGCCGACATGGCCGAGCTCCCCCGCCTCTACGGCCGGCGCGGCATATTTCAGCCCGGCGACCAGGGCGAGCGTTGCGGTTTGCGGATCGGCGACCACCGCGATGCGCCCGATATTGCTGTCGGTCGGCGGCACATAGACCGCACCGCCGAGCGCTCTCAGCCGATCAACCGTGTCGTCCACGTCCTGCACCGCGACATAGCCCACCCATCGCGGCATCGCGCCTTTTTTCCGGCCCGCAAGCGGGAGCTCCATCAGTCCGGCCACGGCCGCGCCGCACATACTGAAAACGCGATAGTCGAACTGTGGCGTGGCGGCGTCCTGCGCATCCCAACCGACGACCTTGCCATAGAAGGTCTGCGCAGCAGGCAAATCCGTCGTCAACAGCTCGTACCAGGCGAAGCTCGGGGGATGATCGGCCATTCAGTGTACTCGGATCACTTCATCCATCAGTTGCGGCGGCGCGTCACAACAGTCGCGTGCATTGCAAATGTCCGCACAACAAATATGACGCCTTCGACACAACGTGCCGTTAATCAAGATGAATAGGAACTGAATGTATAACAACGAGTTGGTGAGGTTATCCAGCTTGCGTGGGAGATGAGCCCAGCGTACAATTTGATAGGCTGGAGTCTGAGACACTTTCGACAAGTCATGGAGGACGCGACAATGCCACGGGCGAAACAAGCTTCGAAGCGGAAGCGTGTGACAAAAGCCGCCGCCGTGCCGGCACTCGGAGCAGCCGGATTGGGTCTCTCACTCGCTGGAGGCGCATCCGCTTCCACCCTCCCCACTGCGGATATGCCGCAGTCGCTGAATACGATGGCCGACCAGCGCTTCGTGCTCGGAGAAGAAGAGATCGCCGACGTCAGCCTCGCAACCTTCCATCTCTTCGATAAGGAAAACGGCAACGGCGGTACCGTGCAGATGGCCCGTGGCTGTCGCTGCGGCGGATGCCGCGGCTGCAGAGGTTGTGGTGGCTGCAGGGCGTGCCGTTGCGGCGGTTGTGGCGGCTGTGGCGCCTGCTGCTTGTCCTGGGGCGTTTGCCGCCTCTGCTGAGCCGCGACACTCGTTGCGGCCTGCCTACAACGAACGATTTCCTTGGCCGGGTTCGGCAATCGACCCGGCCAATTGTTGTTCATCCCAGACAGCGTGCCGATGCCGCAATGTCCTGACAGCGGCATACGTACGCATTTGCAATCAAGGCGGAAAGTGCTAGCGCGCGAACGGAATAGCGTCCGGTGGCGGTATGGTGCGCCATGCGCGGGCGTTTCCCTCAGACAAACCAGCGTGCCCACACGATGACTGCCAAACGCAAGCGCCGCGTTGCGCGGCAAGGGGACAAGAAGGACGTTCTGCAATTTGCGCCGAACTTCACCGTTTACGTCCTGCCGAACGACGTCGTCTGCCTCTATTCCGAGGACCGCAAATTCTTCCTGCACGGCGAGCTCTATTGCGCGATTGCGAACGCGATCGGCGAGCGCGGAAAGAGCGCGCAACAGCTCGCGTCGGAGTTGCAGCGGAAATTTCCGATCGAGAAGATCGATGAAGCGCTGAACCGGTTGATCGAGCGGCGCTACCTGATGTCGACCTCGCATGCCTTCAGCGCGCCGGTGGCCGGCTATTGGGCGAGCCTCGGTCTGGCGCCGGCGGATGCCGAACAAAACCTGAAGAGATGCCGCGTGCGTATCGAGGCGATCGACGTCGACGGTGCCAAGGAACTGAATGCCGCACTGCGCGACCTCGGGGTCGCCATCGTCAACCGCTCTCCTGACCTGACGATCACGCTCGTCAACGATTACCTGGAAGAACGCCTTGCCGAACTGAACCGGCAGCGCGTCGCGGACAAGACACCATGGCTGCTGGTGCAACCCTCCGGCGTGTTTCCGCTGGTCGGGCCGCTGTTCAATCCGCCCGAGGGCGCCTGCTGGACCTGCATGTTCGATCGCATGATCCGCAATCGCGAGATCAAGGGCTTTCTCGACCGCGAGGCACCGCGGCCAGTCGCCGTTTCGCCGCTCGTTCGCAAGACCTTCGGCCAAAGCGCGATCCAGTTTGCGGCCATCGAAATCGCCAAGGCGATCGCGTCCGGCTTCCGCACCGATCTTGGCGACCACATCGCAAGCTTCGATCTGCTCGGCACGACCGTGGCCAGGCACTTTGTGGCGAAGCGTCCGCAATGCCCGACTTGCGGCAACAAGAAGCTGCAGAACCCTCGCCGTGCGCCGAAGCCCGTCGAACTTGGTCCGGGTGCGAGACTTGTCATGACCAGCGGCGGCTATCGCACCGTGACGTCGCACGCCACCGTGGCGCATTATCGAAAGAATGTGAGCCCGCTCACCGGCGTGGTGAAGAAACTCGAGCGGATCGAGGCCAACTTGCCGCTCAACACCAATTACTATGCCCAGCACAATTTCTCCGCGCCGGCCGACAACATCGATCAGCTTCGCTCCGGGCTGCAGGGCGGCAGTTTCGGCAAGGGCTCCACGGCCGAGCAGGCGGAAGCCAGCGCCTTGATGGAGGCCATCGAGCGTTACTCCGGAATCTTCCAGGGCGACGAGATCAGGATCACGCGGCGCTTCACCGATTTCGCCGAAGGCGAGGCCATTCTCCCCAACGATGTGCAGTTGTTCAGTGAACAGCAGTTCCGCACACGGCTCCTGCCCCGTTCGGATGATTCGCACCCGGTCCCTCCTCCGCTCGATCCGGCGGAGAAGGTCGAGTGGTCGCCGGCATGGTCGCTGCGCGACCAGCGCTTCCGTTATTTTCCGACCGGGCTGATGTATTTCTTCTATCGCGACGCCCATACGGATTCGAACGGCTGCGCGGCGGGCAACACGCTGGAGGAGGCCATCGTCCAGGGTTTTCTCGAGCTCGTGGAACGAGATGCCTACGCCATCTGGTGGTACAATCAGGTGCAACGCGCGGAGCTCGATCTCGATCAGTTCGACGATTCCTATGTCCGCGATCTCAGGGCGCAGTTCGCCGCCGCCGGACGGAAGCTCTGGGTGCTCGACGTCACCAGCGACCTCGGCGTTCCCACCTACATCGCGATCATGCATTGGATCGCGGACGGCCACGAGAACATCGAGTTCGGCTCCGGTGCGCATTTCGATCGCCGCATTGCGCTGTTGCGCGCGCTCACAGAGCTCAACCAGTTCCTCGCGATCGGCATGATGGGCGGGGCCAGCGGCGAGAAGCCGTCGCTCGACGGTGAGACCCCGTTGCGCCTGGAGAACCATCCCTTCCTCATTCCGGCAGACAAACCGCTCGTGCCGCCGGCGCCTGGTCTCAAGCTCGCAGACAACAGCCGCAGCCAGGTCGAGGCCTGCGTCGAGGTTGCCCGTCAAGCCGGCTACGATTTCCTGGTGCTCGACCAGACCCGTCCGGACGTCGGCGTATCGGTGGCGCGGGTGATCGTTCCGGGCCTGCGCCACTTCTACCGCCGTCTCGGCCCGGGCCGCCTCTACGATATTCCGGTGAAGCTCGGCCTGCTCGATCGCCCGCGACTCGAGTCGGAAATGACGCCGTTCCTGCCGCACACCTAGAGGAACGAGAGGAGCCAGCTTCGTTGCGCGCCCCCACCAAGAAGCGAGTCGGAAAGACCGCAAAGCCAGGCCGAAAGACCGCGGCGGCCACGCTTTCCGTCAAGCTCAACGAGCGCGTTGCGCTTGAAGCGCAGGCGGATGGAAGCCTCGCCGCCAATGTCAACGGCTATCCGATCGATCTCGGCAAATTCAGCGCCGGCGCGATCAACCACGCGCAGGCCTTGCGCAGCGGTCTGCCTGTTTCATCGTTCGCTTCTGCAGGCAAGCCGCTCGGCCACGAGCTTGCGACACTCGTCTCGCGCCTCGCGCGCAGCGGCCTGGTCGAATATCGCCTTGCTCGCGCAAGCAGGGAGCTCGTCGTGATCGAGCCCCAGATCGCGGATTACTGGCCGCAAGGCGCAAAGCTCGGCGCACGCGATCGCGTCGTGCTGTCGCGCTTTGCCTATCTGCGACGACGCGGCAACGAGATCGTGCTGGAATCGCCACGCGCGCCCGCCGTGTTCCGGATTTGCGATCCGGCCATCGCAGGCCTTCTCGCCGGACTGTCGAGGCCGCAAAGGATCGCAGACCTGAAGCAGGGCCGCGGCTTTCCCGGACTCGAGCTGCTCGCGCTGCTTGCGGACTGCCACATCCTGTTCAAATCCGGCGATAAGGTCGACGATAGTCTGCGGCCCAACGAGGGCGACGAGCACCTCGTGCTCTGGGACTTTCACGATCTGCTTTTTCACACCCGTTCGACGGAGGGCCGGCACGCCAATCCGCTGGGCGGCCTCTATCCCCATATCGGCTTCATCGCGCCCTTGGCGGCGGAACGGCCGAGCTGGCCCGGCGCAAAAATCGAGCTGGACGAGCACGCAGCACCCGCAGAGCCTGCCTCACCCTTCGCAACGCTGTTGCGCGAACGCCATTCGATCCGCGACTTCGATGAGACAAACCCGATCACGCTTGCCGAGCTCGCACGGTTTCTCGACGCGACGGCGCGGGTCTTGACGCGTTGGGAAACCCCGCTCGATTTCGACGGCGACGGTCCCGTCCTCGACTACACCTCGCGGCCCTACCCCTCCGCAGGCAGCGCCTACGAACTCGAACTCTACCTTACGGTGGCCAATTGCGCCGGGCTGCCGAGCGGCTTTTATCACTACGACGCCGCCGCCCATGCGCTGGTGAAAATCGAGGTTGGCGCCTCGCAGCTCGAGGACATGCTCGGCGCGGCCCAGTTCGCCATGGATGCGGCGGGGCCCCCTCAAGTGATGATCACCGTTGCTGCCCGATTCGGCCGGCTATCGTGGAAATATAGTGCCATCGCCTATTCCCTGATTCTGAAGAACGTCGGCGGGCTGTTTCAGACGTTCTATCTGATGGCCACCGAGATGGGCCTCGGCGGCTGCGCCATCGGCACCGGCAATATCGAACAGTTCGCCCGAATGACCGGCCTTCCGTTCCATGTCGAAGGCCCCGTCGGCCAGTTTGTGCTTGGCCGCGGGGCGATTCCGGACGGCCCGGCTTGATCCGCCAAGCCGTCCCGAGGGTCGATCGGCGCACGCCTAGCCGGCATCGGCG
>CAYVVB010000418.1:0-3251 GCA_964454955.1 uncultured Bradyrhizobium sp.
TGGCCACGGCGCGGGTCGCGATGCCGCAATCGGCGTTGCCGGAGCGGATGGCGGCGGCGAGGTCGGGGCCTGTGAGGCAGGCCGGCTCCAACCGGCGCAGATCTTTCGGCGAGGCGCCGATGCGCGCGAGAAGCTCTTCCAGGAGGAGTTGCGCGCCTGCGCCGGCTTGCCGCACTGCGATCTTCGCGCCGGATGCGAGAACGTCGGGCAAGCCGTGCAACTGCCTGGGGTTACCCGGCGCGACCAGAAGGCCCTGTTCGCGCCTGGCCACGCCGACCAGCACGGCATCATGCAGGCCGGAGCTCGCGCGCACGGCCGCGATGTTGGAGTCCTCACCGCTGCGGCCTGAGACCTCGCCGTGGAAATGGATGGCGGTCGCGATCACTTCGCCGCGCAGCAATCGATCGACGCCGCGCATCGTGCCTTCGTTGAGCGAGGCGAGCGCGGAACCGGACTCGCGCAGGCTCCATTCCAGAAGATCGTCCGGACTGCCGCCGATGCTCGGCGGCGGCTCCACGGGGTTCATGCCGGGCGGTCGAGCTAGTCCCGAGAGGACCCAGAGGTCGAGCTCGTGGCGGGGAAACAGCCACTTGCCCGTCACCTTGCTGCAGGGGATCGCCCCCGTCGTGACCAGCTCGTAAAGTTTGCGCTCCCCGAGCCGGAGGTAGTCGGCCGCCTCGCTGGTGGTTAGAAAATCCATCCTGCATTTGTATGCATATTTCTGCTCCCCTTCAATTGTTTGACAAAGGCCGGAATCTTTGCCGAACAGGACGGGCGGAGCATGCCATGGCCGATCATCCAGGTGCCTGGGACCTTATCTTGAGCGGCGACGCTGCGCTGTTCGCGATCGTGCGGCTGTCGCTGGCCGTGAGCCTGTCCGCGGTGGCGCTGGCGGCTCTGATCGGCATGCCCCTTGGGGCGTTTCTCGCGCTGACGCGCTTTCCCGCACGGTCCGTCGTGGTCGTGCTGCTCAACGCCATGATGGGCCTGCCGCCCGTGGTGGTCGGCCTTGCCGTGTATTTGTTGCTGTCGCGGTCGGGGCCGCTCGGCGAGATGGGCCTGCTGTTCACGCCGGGCGCGATGGTGATCGCGCAGACGATTCTCATCGCGCCTATTTTGGCCGCCCTGACGCGGCAGACCATTGAGGATCTCTGGGTCGAGTATCGCGACGAACTGAGCGCAATGAATGTCGGCCCGCTTTCGCGGATGACGACGCTGTTGTGGGACGCCCGCTTCAGCCTGCTCACCGCGCTGCTCGCCGGCTTCGGGCGCGCCGCCGCCGAAGTCGGCGCGGTGATGATCGTCGGCGGCAACATCAACGGCTTCACACGCACCATGACCACGGCGATCGCGCTCGAAACCTCGAAGGGCGATTTGCCGCTCGCGATGGGGCTCGGACTGATCCTGGTGGCGATCGTGATCGCGATCAACGCCGCGGTCTGGGGGACGCGCGTCTGGTCCGAACGGCAGGCAGGTTAACCGTGCGCGCGCCCTCGAGCGATCTTCCGCTGGTTCTGGAGAACGTCTCGCTGCGCGCCGGCGCAACGGCTATTCTCGACGGCCTCAATCTCACCATCGCGCCCGGTGAGCCGACCCTGATCGTCGGGCCGAACGGTGCCGGCAAGACGTGTATGCTGCGGCTGTGCATGGGCCTTGCGGCGCCATCACAGGGCCGCATCGCCTGGGGCGGCCGCATCGACCCGGCGCCGCTCCGTCGCGCCTTCGTGTTCCAGCGTCCGGTGATGTTGCGGCGCTCGGCCTCCGCCAACGTCGCCTATGCGCTCGCGCAAGCCGGCGTAGCACGCAGGCATCGCGGCTCGCGCATCGCCGAACTTCTGGACCGCGTCGGGCTTGCAGGCCTTGCGCAGCGGCCGGCGCGACGGTTGTCGGGCGGCGAGCAGCAGCGCCTGGCGCTCGCGCGGGCGCTGGCGCGTGACCCGGAAATTCTGCTGCTCGACGAGCCCACCGCCAATCTCGATCCCGCCGCGACGCGGGCCGTGGAGGACATCATCCAGGCCGCGGCGCAGTCCGGCATCAAGGTCGTGATGGCCTCGCACGATCTCGGCCAGGTCAGGCGGCTTGCGGGCGAGGTGATCTTTCTGCTGCGCGGGCGGCTGTGGGAGCGAAAGCCCGCGAGCGAATTTCTCGATCACCCGGGAACCGTGGAGGCAGCACATTTCCTGCGCGGCGACCTCGTGATCTGAACGATGAGGAAAATGACGATGGTTTCTCGATTCACGTCGCTCGTGCTGGCGGGCCTGTTGCTGGTAGCCACGAATTTTGCGGCCGCCGGCGCCGACCGCTCCATCGTGGTCGCATCGACCACATCGACCCAGGATTCCGGCCTGTTCGGCTATCTCCTGCCGATCTTCAAGCAAAAGACCGGCATCGAGGTGAAGGTGATCGCGCAAGGGACCGGGCAGGCGCTCGACACCGCGCGGCGCGGCGATGCCGATGTCGTGTTCGTTCACGCAAAACCCCAGGAGGAGAAATTCCTCGCCGAAGGCTATGGCGTGAAGCGCTTCGATGTCATGTACAACGACTTCGTGCTGATCGGGCCGAAGGACGATCCCGCCGGCGTCAAGGGCAAGGACATCGAGACCGCGCTCAGGACCATCAAGGACAAGGCTGCGCCGTTCGTGTCGCGCGGCGACCGCTCCGGTACTAATGCGGCCGAACTTGCGTTGTGGAAGCAGGCCGGCATCGACGTCGCTGCGGACAAGGGCGCCTGGTATCGCGAGATCGGGCAGGGCATGGGTGCGGCGCTCAACACCGCGCACGCCATGGGCGCCTATACGCTGTCCGATCGCGGCACCTGGATTTCATTCAAGAACAAGGGCGATCTCCAGATCGTGGTCGAAGGCGACAAGCGGTTGTTCAACCAGTACGGCGTCATGCTGGTGAACCCGGACAAATATCCGCATGTGAAGAAGGAGGACGGCCAGGCCTTCATCGACTGGCTGATCTCACCGGAGGGCCAGGCCACGATCGCGGGTTACAAGATCGAGGGCCAGCAGCTGTTCTTTCCCAACGCGAAGAAGGGAAGTTGATGACTCGAAGGGGGCTCCCCAACAAATAGGTTGGTGGCAACTTTACCTCTATCCACACCCGTTGAAATCACGACGTTGGCGCGCCGCGATCTCGCACACGTAAAACTTGCAAAGCTGATCTCTCATGTCCAATCTGATTAGATTGATCACCTACTGATTCCTACGTCCTTAGCGATATACATCGTTGTGGGAGAGCTGTCT
>CAYVVB010000419.1:0-20942 GCA_964454955.1 uncultured Bradyrhizobium sp.
ACTCGTGATCGGCGGCGGCGCCGAATCCATGAGCCGGGTCGGCATCGGCGCCTCCGGCGGCGCCTGGCCGATGGATCCCTCGATCGCCGTGCCGGCCTATTTCATGCCGCAGGGCGTCTCGGCCGATCTGATCGCCACCAAGTATGGCTTCTCGCGCGACGACGTGGACGCTTACGCGGTACAGAGCCAGCAGCGTGCGGCCAAGTCCTGGGACGAGGGCCGCTTCAATAAGTCCGTGGTGCCGGTGAAGGACGTCAACGGTCTCACCATCCTCGCCAAGGACGAGCACATGCGCCCGACAACGACCATGCAGTCGCTGGCACAACTGCAGCCGTCCTTCGTGCAGGTCGCCCAGATGGGCGGTTTCGACGCCGTCGCGATCCAGTCGCACCCGGAGATCGAGCGCATCAACTACGTGCATCACGCCGGCAATTCGTCGGGCATTGTCGATGGCGCGGGCGCCGTACTGCTCGGCAGCAAGGAGGCCGCCGCGAAGTACGGCCTGAAGGCGCGCGCAAAAATCCGCGCCTTCGCCAATATCGGCTCGGAGCCTGCGATGATGCTGACCGGACCGGTCGACGTCACCAACAAGCTGTTCGAACGCTCCGGCATGAAAAAGTCTGACATCGACCTGTTCGAGTTGAACGAGGCGTTCGCCTCGGTGGTGCTGCGCTACATGCAGGCGTTCGAGATCGACAACGACAAGATCAACGTCAATGGCGGTGCGATCGCGCTGGGCCATCCGCTCGGGGCGACCGGCGCGATGATCCTCGGCACGGTGCTCGACGAGCTCGAGCGCACCAACAAGGCGACCGCCCTGGTCACCCTGTGCATCGGCGGCGGCATGGGTACCGCCACGATCATCGAACGGGTGTGACGGCGCAGACGCCGCAGGGTGGGCAAAGCGAAGCGTGCCCACCAGCCGCGTCGGACGAAAATGGTGGGCACGGCGCAAGCGCGCCTTTGTCTACCCTACGATCTGCGATTTCAGAGACAACCGCCGCGCCGCGACCGGCAGCCGGCATCGAGGGAGCACCATATGGCCTTCAAGAATTTCAAAGTCGAAACCGACGCCGACGGCATTGCGCTGGTTACCTGGGACATTCCCGGCCGTTCGATGAACGTACTGGACGAGACGTCGACCAGCGAGCTCGACGAGATCATCAAGCAGACCACGGCCGACGCCGCGGTGAAGGGCGTCGTCATCACCTCCAGCAAGGACGCGTTTTGCGCCGGTGCCGACCTCTCGATGCTCGAGGGCATGAACCAGGCCTACGCAAAGGTGTTCAAGGAGAAGGGCGAGGCGGCTGCGAACCAGATGCTGTTCGACCAGAGCCGACGCTTCTCGCTGGTGCTGCGCTCGATCGAGACATCGGGCAAGCCCTGGGTTGCCGCGATCAACGGCCTGGCGCTCGGCGGCGGCTTTGAGATCACGCTCTCCTGCCACTACCGCGTGGCTGCAGAGAATCCCAAGACCCGGCTTGGCCTGCCCGAGGTCAAGGTCGGCCTGTTCCCCGGCGCGGGCGGCACGCAGCGCGTGCCGCGCCTCGTGCCGCCGCAGGATGCGATGATGATGCTGCTCAAGGGCGATCCGGTCACCGTCGAGAAGGCCAAGGCGCTCAATTTGATCCACGCCATCGTGCCGGCGGCCGATCTGGTCAAGGCCGCCAAGGACTGGATCAAGGGCGGCGGCAAGGCCGTCGCGCCCTGGGACGAGAAGGGGTTCAAGCTGCCGGGCGGCCCGGTGTTCTCCAAGGCGGGCATGATGATGTTCCCCGCCGGCAACGCGATCTACCGGCGCGAGACCTATGACAATTATCCCGCGGCGCGCGCCATCATGAGCTGCGTCTATGAAGGCCTGCAATTGCCGATCGATGCGGCGCTGCGTGTCGAGTCGCGCTATTTTGCGCAGGTGCTGCGCTCGAAGGAAGCGGCTGCGATGATCCGCAGCCTGTTCCTGTCGATGCAGGAACTGAACAAGGGCGCGCGGCGCCCGCCGAACGTGCCGCCGAAAAAGGTTAAGAAGCTCGCCGTCATCGGCGCCGGCTTCATGGGCGCGAGCGTCGGTTATATCTCGGCGCGCGCCGGCATCGACGTGGTGCTGATCGACCGCGACCAGGCCAGCGCGGAGAAGGGCAAGGCCCACGCGCAAAACGTGATCGACGATCTCATCAGGAAGGGCCGCGCCAAGGAGAGCGACCGCGAGGCGATCCTGTCGCGCATCACCGCGACGGCCGATTATGCCGCGATCAAGGACTGCGATCTCGTCATCGAGGCGGTGTTCGAGGACCGCAAGGTCAAGGCCGAAACCTATGCCAAGGCGCAGCCCTTCCTGAAGGAAGGCGCGATCTTCGCCTCCAACACCTCGACGCTGCCGATCAATTCGCTGGCCGAGGAGTTCAAGGACCAGGGCAGGTTCATCGGCATCCATTTCTTCTCGCCGGTCGAGAAAATGATGCTGGTGGAAATCATCATGGGCAGGAACACCGGCGAGCTCGCACTGGCTACAGCCCTCGACTATGTCAGGCAGATCGGCAAGACGCCCATTGTCGTCAATGACTCCCGCGGCTTCTTCGCCAACCGCTGAGTGCTGCGCTACACCGCCGAAGGGCTCGAAATGTTCATGGAGGGCGTGCCGCCGGCGATGATCGAGAATGCCGCCAAGATGGCGGGCATGCCGGTGGGCCCGCTGTCGCTGTCGGACGAAGTCGCGCTTGACCTTGTGCTCAAGATCATGAAGGCGACGGAAGCCGACCTCGGTCCCAATGCGGTCGACCAGGCGCAGAAGAAGCTGATGATCGAGATGGTCGAAAAGCAGGGCCGGTTCGGCCGCAAGAACGGCAAGGGCTTTTACGATTACCCCGAGAAGGGCAAGGGCCAGAAGAGCCTCTGGGCCGGCCTGGCGGCGTTGCAGCCGAAGCACCTCGATCCGGATACGCTCTCCGTCGAGGAGCTGAAGCAGCGCTTCTTGGTGGTGCAGGCGGTGGAAGCCGCCCGCACGGTGGAGGATCACGTCATCACCGATCCGCGCGAGGCCGACGTCGGCTCGATCCTGGGCTTCGGCTTTGCTCCGTTCACCGGTGGCACGCTGTCCTATATCGACTTCATGGGCACGAAGAAGTTCGTCGAACTCTGCCACAAGCTCGAGGCCAAATACGGCGCGCGCTTCACCCCGCCGAAACTATTGGAGGAGATGGCGGCGAAGGGCGAAACCTTCTACGGCCGCTTCCCGCCGAAGAAGGCCGCGGCGGCTTGAGGGCGCTGTCGTTCGTCCTCTTTACCTCTCCCCAGCGGGGAGAGGTCGGATTGCGCAGCAATCCGGGTGAGGGGGCGCCGCTTTGACGAGGGACCGTAACCCTCACCCGGATCGCATCTGACGATGCGATCCGACCTCTCCCTACGGGAGAGGTAAGCCTCAACCGAACTCGCGGCCGATTCTCACGCCGCCTTGAGCAGCCCTTCCTTGGTCAGAGCTTCCTTGACCTTCGGGCGGGCGGCGATGCGGGTCTTGTAGGCCATCAGGTTCGAAAACCCGGACAGATCGAGGTTCACCCGGTCGGCCCAGCCCAGCATCACGAACAGGTAGCCGTCGGCGACGGTGAACTGGTTGCCCATCAGGTAGTCGCGGCCGGCAAGCTGGCCGTCGATATACTTGAACTTGGCGGCCAGCCGGTCCTTAAAGAAGGTCTTCACGTCGTCCGGGATGACCGGCTGGAACAGCGGACTGAAATTCTTGTGCAACTCGGTTGTGATGAAGTTGAGCCACTCGAGCAGCTTGTAGCGCTCGGCGCTGTCGCGGGCGGGCGCGAGATTCTTGTCCCTGGCCTGGTCCGCGATCATCTGGATGATGACCGGGCCTTCGGTTACAAGTTCGCCCGAATCAAGCGCGAGCGCGGGCACCTGCCCCTTCGGGTTGACCTTCAAAAAGTCGTCGCCGTTCTCCAGCTTCTTCGCACGGAGGTCGACCTTTACCAGGTCGTAAGGAAGACCCGCTTCCAGAAGTGCGATATGGGGCGATAGCGAACAGGCGCCGGGCGAGTAATAGAGCTTCATGGGTTTCCTCCTCTGTGGTGCCTTGACGTGCCGGCTGGATGACTAAATGCATATGCATGGAATAGTCAAGATTGATGCAGATGCATTCAGTGCGCTACACTGCGCAGCGAGGGATATTGACGGGACCATGAAGCGCAAACCATCGACCGAGGCGACGGCCGCCTGGATCCGCCTGATGCGGGTGCAGAGCCGCGTGCTGGACGCCGTCGAGCAGGATTTGAAGAAGGCGGGTTTCCCGCCGCTTGCCTGGTATGATGCGCTGCTGGAATTGTCACGCGCGCCGGCAGGCGAGCTGCGCCCCGTCGAGCTGGAGCGGCAGATGCTGATTCCGCAATATTCGACCTCGCGCCTGATCGACCGCCTGGTCGAGGAGGGACTCGCGGTGCGGCGCGAGTGCAAGGTCGACAAGCGCGGCCAGTTCATCGAGATCACCGAGGCCGGGCGCGAGCTGCAGAAGCGGATGTGGGGCGCCTATTCGGCCGCGATCGAGAAACATGTCGGTTCGAAATTGTCGGATACGGATGCCACGAAGCTCTGTGCGCTGCTGGACCGGCTCGGCTGTTCCTGCGGGGAGATGGCCTTGCCCGCAACAGGCGAGGGCGCGTCCGCACGATGAACCACTTTTCAACCGCTACCGTTCGCGCCTACAGAGCTTCGCGAACGCCCCTGACACCGCGCGCATCGATCGAAGCGCCCTTGATCCGGACATAGCATGGCGCGAGACCAGATCGATATGACGCCGCTGCAATCACGCGACGAGCTCGTCGCGTGGTTGGAGGCTGGCGTGAAGCATCCTTCCGAATTTCGGATCGGCACCGAGCACGAAAAGACGCCCTTCACGCTTGCCGGCCACCAGCCGGTGCCCTACGAGGGCGCGCGCGGCATCGGGGCCCTGCTCGAAGGCATGCAGCTCCTGCTCGGCTGGGAGCCGATCATGGAGCGCGGCAACATCATCGGGCTTTACGACGTCACCGGCGGCGGCGCGATTTCGCTCGAGCCGGGCGGCCAGTTCGAATTGTCAGGCGCGCCGGTCGAGACCGTGCATCAGACGCAGGCCGAACTGATGGCGCATCTCGCGCAGGTCCGCGAAATTGCAACTCCGTTGGGCATAGGCTTTCTCGGGCTCGGCATGACCCCGTCCTGGACGCGGGAGCAGATCCCCGTCATGCCCAAGGGCCGCTACAACATCATGACCAGTTACATGCCGAAGGTCGGGCGCTTCGGCATCGACATGATGTACCGGACCTGCACGGTGCAGACCAATCTCGACTTCTCCTCGGAAGCCGACATGGTCAAGAAGCTGCGCGTCTCGCTGGCGCTGCAGCCGGTGGCGACCGCGCTGTTCGCCAATTCGCCGTTCACCGAAGGCAAGCCCAACGGCTTTTTGTCCTTCCGCTCCGAGATCTGGCGCGATACCGACAACGCGCGCGCGGGCATGCTGCCATGGGCCTTCGAGCACGGCATGGGCTTTGAGCGCTGGGTTGACTACGCGCTCGACGTGCCGATGTACTTCGTCAAGCGGGGCGAGGCCTATATCGACGTGTCGGGCTCGTCCTTCCGCGCGTTCTTCGATGGCAACAATCCCGCGCTGCCCGGCGAGCGGCCGACCTTGTCGGACTGGGCCAATCACCTCTCGACGATTTTCCCGGAGGTGCGGTTGAAGCGCTATCTGGAAATGCGCGGCGCCGACGGCGCGCCGTGGGGGCGGCTGCCGGCGCTGCCGGCGTTCTGGGTGGGGTTGCTCTACGACGACGCAAGCCTGGATGCGGCTTGGGACATCGCCAAGCACTGGACGGCGGAGGAGCGCCAGGCCTTGCGGGACGACGTGCCGCGACTCGGCTTCAAGGCCAGGATCAAGGATCGCTTTCTGTTCGAGATCGCCAAGGAATGCGTGATGCTCGCGCATGCGGGCCTGCGCCGCCGCGGCCGGGTCGATCACCTGTGTCGGGACGAGACCCGCCACCTCGAGCCGCTCGACCGCATCATCGATTCCGGTCGTACGCCGGCGGAGGAGATGCTGGAAAAATTCAACGGGCCCTGGCACGGCTCGGTCGAGCCGGCCTATGAGGAATATGCATTCTAGTTGAAGTGGTTCTTGCAACTGGGCGCCCGCGATTGACTCCGTCGTTCCGGGGCGGTCCAAAGGACCGAACTATGTTGCGCAATTGCGTACCTGGGAATCTCGAGATTCCGGGTTCGCCTCTTCGAGGCGCCCCGGACCGCGGACTCGAACACGTCGCTGCTGTTGACGCATTTTTGAGCCGTTCATGCGCCGTACAGGTTCATGGCGATCAAATGGCTCTCGCAAAAACACAAACGCATTCAATAAGTCGGAAGCAATTTGCGTATGGGGATCGGCCGTCTTTTCGGGGCGTGGTTGGTTGTGCTCGCCTGTCTGGCGGCCCCTGCCTGTCCATCGCTCGCCCAGAATTTTGATCGCCCGGGCGGCGACTATACGAGCGCGCCGATCGCATCCGCCGATCCCGCTGATTGCGCGCTGTTGTGCGAGCGCGACCGCCGCTGCCGGGCGTGGAGCTTCAACTATCCGAACGATGCGACGCCGAACGCCGTGTGCTGGCTGAAGAACACTGTGCCGCCGCGCGTGGCTGATGATTGCTGCGTTTCCGGCGTGCGTGGTGGCGGCGTCGTCGAACCGCGCAACCGTTCGGTCGAAACGTCGATCGAGCGCCCCGGCGGCGACTACCGCGGTTTCGAGATGAAGCACGGGGAGGGCGAAGAGGCCTGCCGCGTCGCCTGCACCGGCGACAACAAGTGCCGCGCCTGGACTTTTGCAAGGTCCGGCTATGCCGGGAAGGAAGCCCATTGCTTCCTGAAAAAGGAAATCAAGCCGCCGCGACGCAGAGCCGGATTCACCTCGGGCGTGGTGAGATAGCCGAATTGAAACGACGTCATTCCGGGATGGTGCGTCAGCACCAGACTCGGAATCTCGAGATACTCAGGTGCGCAATTGCGCACCATAGTTCGATGCTTTGCATCGCCCCGGAATGGCGTTCGCCCCTCACCGCACCGAGGTGAAAAACCGCGCCAGACGGAAGCCCGACAGCCAGGTCCATACCGGCTGGTGGCGGATGCCGAGATCCCACGAGCCGACCACGGCGTCCGCCCGGCCGATCAGATTGTCCACCGGCAACAGGCCGACCCCGCCATCGCGCAGCGGCACGCGGCTGTCGGCGGAATTGTCGCGGTTGTCGCCGAGCACGAACAGCTTTCCGGGGGGCACCGTGACCTCGGGCGTGTTGTCGAGCCGACCGTTGTCGCGCATCTTGTAGATTTCGTGGCTGACGCCGTTCGGCAGGGTCTCGACATAGCGGTAGGCGGGCTCACTGCCGCCCTCGTCGTCCTCGGCCTCTCCGATGCCGTCCGGCTTCAGCGAGGCCGGATGATCGTTGATGAAGAGCTGGCCCTGACGCATCTGGATGCGGTCGCCGGGCAGCCCGATCACGCGCTTGACCCAGGCCTGCGAGGTGTCGCCCGGCCAGCGGAACACCACCACGTCGCCGCGCTTGGGCATCTCGCCGAACAGGCGCTTGGTCTCGGGCAGATTGATCTGCATCGGCAGCGAGGCGGTGCCGTAGCCATAAGGGAATTTCGAGGCGAGCAGCGCGTCGCCGATCATCAGCGTCGGCTCCATCGAGCCCGACGGCACGTAAAACGGCTCCGCGATCGCACCTTTGGCGAGGAAGACGGCGAGCACGATACCGACGAGCTGCACCGCCTGGCCGCGCCAAGTTGTGGTCTTGGAAGCCGTGGTCTTGGAAGCAGTGTCCTTGGACGTGCCGCCCAGTTTTTCCAGGCTCATCGGCCGGTCCCTCCAACAGTGATGCGATCCATCCGCAGCGTCGGCTGGCCGACCCCGACCGGCACGCCCTGGCCGTTCTTGCCACAGGTGCCGATACCGGTATCGAGCGCAAGATCGTTGCCGACCATCGAGATGCGATGCAGGTCGGTCGGCCCGTTGCCGATCAGCATGGCGCCTTTCAGCGGCGCGCCGACCTTGCCGTTCTCGATTCGATAGGCCTCGGTGCATTGAAAGACATACTTGCCCGAGGTGATGTCGACCTGGCCGCCGCCGAAACTGACGGCGTAGATGCCGTTCTTCACGGAGGCGAGGATCTCGGCGGGATCACGGCTGCCCGCGAGCATGTAGGTGTTGGTCATGCGCGGCATCGGCACGTGGGCATAGCCCTGGCGGCGGCCGTTGCCGGTCGGCTTCATGTTCATCAATCGCGCGTTCTGCCGGTCCTGCATGTAGCCGACCAGGATACCGTCCTCGATCAGCACGGTGCGGCTGGTCGGCGTACCCTCATCGTCGATCGACAGCGAGCCGCGGCGCGAGGTGATCGTGCCGTCATCGACCACGGTGACGCCTTTCGCCGCCACCTGCTGGCCCATCAGCCCGGCGAAGGCGGAGGTCTTCTTGCGATTGAAATCGCCTTCGAGCCCATGGCCCACCGCCTCGTGCAGCATCACGCCCGGCCAGCCCGAGCCCAGCACGACGTCCATTTCGCCGGCCGGCGCCGGCACCGATTCCAGGTTGATCAGCGCCTCGCGCAGCGCGCCGTCGGCGGCCTCACGCCAGGATTTCGTCTCGATGAAGCGGGCGTAGGGCTCGCGGCCGCCATAGCCCTTGCTGCCGCTCTCCTGCCGGTCGCCTTCGCCGGCGACCACTGAAACATTCACCCGCACCAGGGGGCGGATGTCGCGATAGCTCTCGCCGTCGGGGCGCAGGATTTCCACGACCTGCCAGGTCGCGCCCAGGCTCACCGTGACCTGCCGCACCCGCGGGTCCTTGTCGCGGACATAGGCGTCGATCTCGCCGAGCAGCTTCACCTTGGTCTCGAAGCCGGGAGCGTCCAGTGGATTGTCGTCGCCATAGAGCCGCACATTGCTGTGCGCCGGTGGTGCCGCGAAATGTCCCGAATAGCCGCCGCGCACGGCCGCGACAGCGTCAGCCGCGCGAATCAGCGCCGGCAGCGAGACGTCGGAGGAATGCGCGTAGCCGACCGCATCGTCCTTCACCGCGCGCAGGCCAAAACCCTGCGACGTGTCGTAGGTCGCCTGCTTCAGGCGCCCGTTGTCGAACATCAAGGCTTCGGTCTGGCTGTATTCCAGGAACAACTCGCCGTCATCGGCGCCGGCAAGGCCGCGCGCCATTTCATGACGCACGGTGTCGCGGTCGAGTTGGGCGCGGTCGATCAGCGAGGTTGTAACGGGATTGGTCATGCGGGCTCCGCGGCTACTCGTGTGGCAGGCGTCGTCCCCGCTGACACGGGGCCCCGCAACCACAGGCCTGCATTCTTAACGGCGTGTCGCCGGGCCGTCGTCTTACAACGGCGTAATCCTGTGGCTGGGTTCCGGCTTGCGCCGGAACGACATCGGTCAAGATAGGCGCTGCCGGACGAAAAAGGGAGGGCGGCGCATCACGCTTGTGCATGATCTTTTCGCAAGGAGCCGCCGCGCTTGGCGTTGATGCGGCCCTCGCGGGTCCGGATCGTGCTCAGGGCAGCTTGTCGTATCCTTCCGCCAGCCCGTTCAGGCTGAGCGGAAAACCGATGCCTTCCTCCGGCGTCTCGAAAATGATGAAGGTCGCGGTCTTGGCCGTCTTGAGCTGGTTGAGCAGCTTGTCGTCCATGACGACCTCGGCGACGCAGCCATTGGGCAGGCAGCGGACAAAGCCCGCGCGGCCGACGTCCACGTTGTCGAGCTTCAGGCCCAGGCCCGAGGGCAGCAGCACGCCGAGCGGCGCCACCACCCGCATCAGGCGGCTCTTCTGGTCGGCTGTCTTGAGTACGATGACGGTCAATCCGGCATTGGAGCGGTCTTCGGCCACCACGCTCTGGATCAGGGCGCATTGCTCATTCTGCGCACCGGGCGGAGTGTCGCAGCGGATCTGCCAGTCGCCATGCACGGAGCGCACCGCCCCTTGCGCTTTTGCGCCACCTGTCAGGCCGAGCAGCAATGCGCCGACAAGCACGAGGGCAAGCCCGCTCCGGCTGATGAAGCCGCATTTCAAAAGCTGTTTCGAAGGCCCCATCCGGCTCGATTCCTTCAGATGCTTGGCTTTTGCTTTCCTGCGCCGCTGAACCGAGACGGCAATGACGGCGCCTTGAAGGCGGTGGCCTGATGGCCGATCCTGAGAGCTCCTGCCGCGAATCGCCGCGTTCGAGGAGCAACTGGCTGTGCCTACAACGGGCGCGGCGGCTGTCAAGCACTGGCCCCCCGGAAAACTACGGGGTTGGCCGGTTTTCACGATAAAATGTGACAGCTTCGTCAAGCAAAATGCCCTTTGCCGGCAATGAAATGTCCGGCGCGTCAAGGGTGACGTCGCGACATGTGCCCTCCTCCTTATTGCGATTGCGACCGCCTCCGAATTGTGGTTTGAAAAGCTGGGATTTCGGCGTTCTGGCGATCGGTCCGGGGCTCTCCTTTCGAGTGCATCTTCCGGCCGTTCGCGAGAGGGCGGATCGTCCGGTGCCCGGCCGTGTGGCGGGCGCCGTGGGGGGATAAATATCGAAGGGAGCGACACGAAGATGTCGAAGGGTCCGATGGGTCGGCGCCTGCTGGGATTCGCTGTGGCGGGTTGTGCAATGGTCGCAAGCGGGGCGGCATTCGCTGAATTGGGGCAGCCCTCGCCGTGGGAGTTCTCGCTGCAGCCGTCCGGCTCGCCGGTGATGGACCAAATTCACTGGTTCCATGGCCTGCTGGTGACCATCATCACGGCCATCACGCTGTTCGTGCTGGCGCTCCTGGTCACGGTGATGATCAAGTTCAATGCGAGGTCCAATCCGCTTCCCTCGCGCACCACGCACAACACGCTGATCGAGGTGGCCTGGACGCTGATCCCTGTGCTGATCCTGGTCAGCATCGCGGTGCCGTCCGTCCGTCTCCTGTTCCTGCAACTCGACGTGCCGAAGGCGGACCTCACGGTGAAGGCCACCGGCAAGCAGTGGTACTGGAGCTACGCCTATCCCGATAACGGCAAGTTCGAATTCGATTCGCTGCTGGCGCAGGACAAGCAGCCGCGCCTGCTCGGGGTCGATAACGAGATGGTGGTGCCGGTGAACAAGGTGATCCGGGTGCAGACCACGGGCGCCGACGTCATCCACTCCTTTGCGATACCGGCGTTCGGCATCAAGATCGACGCCATTCCGGGGCGGCTGAACGAGACCTGGTTCAAGGCGACGCAGACCGGCATGTATTACGGCCAGTGCTCGGAGCTGTGCGGCAAGGATCACGCCTTCATGCCGATCGCGGTGAGGGTGGTGAGCGACCAGGATTTTGCGGCCTGGGTGGAGGACGCGAAGAAGAAGTTCGCCTCCGCCAGGACCGATACCTACGCTTCGGCGGCGAACGCGGCGCAATAGAAAGCGCCGCCTGCGACTTGAGACAAGGGCGAAAGGACCGAACGGTCCAACAAGGGACGGCAAGGTTAGGAATTTAAAGATGGCAACGACTGCAGCGACGCACGACGATCATGCCCATGACCATCCCACCGGCTGGCGGCGGTTCGTCTATTCGACGAATCACAAGGACATCGGCACGATGTATCTTGTGTTTGCGATCATCGCAGGCGTGATCGGCGGGGCGCTGTCGGTCGCGATCCGCGCCGAGCTGATGTATCCGGGGGTGCAGATCTTCCACGAGACCCACACCTACAATGTGTTCGTGACCTCGCACGGCCTGATCATGATCTTCTTCATGGTCATGCCGGCGATGATCGGCGGCTTCGGCAACTGGCTGGTACCGCTGATGATCGGGGCGCCCGACATGGCGTTCCCGCGCATGAACAACATCTCGTTCTGGCTGCTGCCGGCCTCCTTCGCGCTCCTGATCATCTCGTGCTTCGTCGAGGGCGAGCCGGGCGCCAACGGCGTCGGCGCAGGCTGGACCATGTACGCGCCGCTGTCGACGTCGGGCCATCCGGGGCCGGCGGTGGACTTCGCGATCCTGTCGCTGCATCTGGCCGGCGCCTCGTCGATTCTCGGCGCCATCAACTTCATCACCACGATCTTCAACATGCGCGCCCCCGGCATGACGCTGCACAAGATGCCGCTGTTCGTGTGGTCGATCCTGGTGACCGTGTTCCTGCTGCTGTTGTCGCTGCCGGTGCTGGCGGGCGCCATCACCATGCTGCTGACCGACCGCAATTTCGGCACCACCTTCTTCTCGGCCGACGGCGGCGGCGACCCGGTGCTGTTCCAGCACCTGTTCTGGTTCTTCGGCCACCCCGAAGTGTACATCCTGATCCTGCCCGGCTTCGGCATGATCAGCCAGATCGTCTCGACCTTCTCGCGCAAGCCGGTGTTCGGCTATCTCGGCATGGCCTATGCGATGGTCGCGATCGGCGGCATCGGCTTCGTGGTGTGGGCGCACCACATGTACACGGTCGGCATGAGCTCGGCGACGCAGGCCTATTTCGTCGCCGCCACCATGGTGATCGCGGTGCCCACGGGGGTTAAGATCTTCTCCTGGATCGCCACCATGTGGGGCGGTTCGATCGAGTTCCGGGCGCCGATGCTGTGGGCGATCGGCTTCATCTTTCTGTTCACGGTCGGCGGCGTCACCGGCGTCGTGCTGGCCAATGCCGGCGTCGACCGCGTGCTGCAGGACACCTACTACGTGGTGGCGCATTTCCACTACGTGCTCTCGCTCGGGGCCGTATTCGCGATCTTCGCCGGCTGGTACTACTGGTTCCCGAAGATGACGGGCTACATGTACAACGAGACCATCGCGAAGGCGCACTTCTGGGTCACCTTCATCGGCGTCAACCTGGTGTTCTTTCCGCAGCACTTCCTCGGCCTGTCGGGCATGCCGCGCCGCTATGTCGACTACCCGGATGCGTTCGCCGGCTGGAACTTCGTTTCCTCGATCGGCTCGTACATCTCCGGCTTCGCCGTGCTGATCTTCATCTACGGCGTCATCGAGGCGTTCGTCCGCAAGGAGCAGGCCGCCAACAACCCGTGGGGCCCGGGCGCCACGACGCTGGAGTGGACGCTGCCCTCGCCGCCGCCGTTCCACCAGTTCGAGGTGCTGCCGCGCGTGCAGTAACGTTGCAGAGTTAAGGCGGCGCCGCAGAACGGCGCCGCCTTGTTTGAAGGAAGCGAGTTTCTCTTGTCCGTCGTCGATCACAGCACCATCGAACTTGCGCCGCGGATTTCCGAGGCCGAGGTCGCCGATTACATCGCGCTCTTAAAGCCGCGAGTGATGTCGCTCGTGATCTTCACCGCGCTGGTGGGGCTCGCCATGGCGCCCGGCCACTTCCATCCGGTGCTGGCCTTCACCTCGCTGCTGTGCATCGCGGTGGGGGCGGGGGCCTCCGGCGCGCTGAACATGGCGCTGGAAGGCGACATCGACGCCGTGATGACGCGGACGGCCAACCGGCCGATCCCGCGCGGGCGTATCACGCCGGCCGAAGCGACCGCCTTCGGCGTGACGCTGGCGTTCTTTTCGGTGGTGACGCTCGGCATCCTGGTCAACTGGTATGCAGGCGCGCTGCTCGCATTCACCATCTTCTTCTATGTCGTGATCTACACGCTGATCCTCAAGCGCCGCACCGCGCAGAACATCGTCATCGGGGGCGCGGCGGGTTCGCTGCCGCCGGTGGTGGCCTGGGTCGCGGCGACCGGCTCGCTCTCGGTCGAGCCGCTGCTTCTGTTCCTGATCATCCTCTTCTGGACGCCGCCGCATTTCTGGGCGCTCGCGCTGTTCCGCTCCGAGGATTACGCGCGCGCCGGTGTGCCGATGCTCCCGGTCACCGCGGGTCCCGACGCGACGCGGCTGCAGATCCTGCTTTACACGATCGTGCTGGTCGCAGTCGCCGCCAGCCCCTGGCCGCTCGGCTATTTCGACGCGGTTTACGGCGTCACCTCGCTCGTGCTCGGCGCCGGGATGCTGGGGCTTGCGATCAACGTCTACCGCCGCCGCGAGCGCGCGCAGTCGCTGCGCGCCACGCGCAAGCTGTTTGCATTTTCGATTCTTTATCTGTTCGCGCTGTTCGCGACCCTGCTTGCCGAGGTCGTGGTCCGCGCGGTGTTACCTGTCCTCTGGTAGGGAGCGCATGGCACGCCAATGTCAGAGCAGCGGCCGCCCGATGGCATAGTCCTTACCGAAGCGCAGAAGAGGAGCCGTCGCCAGCGCTCGATCGCGACGGCGCTGGCGCTCGGCGTGCTCGTGCTGTTGTTTTTTGCGGTCACCATCGTCAAGGGGCCGGCCGTGTTGAACAGGCCGTTGTGACGGACATGGAGCAGGAGCCGACCAGAACGACAGACAAGGTCGCCCGGCGCCTGACCCGCGATGCGGCCGTCGCCGCCATTTGCGGCCTTGTCGTGGTGCTGATGGTCGGCGCGTCCTATGCGGCCGTGCCGTTCTACAACTGGTTCTGCCGCGCCACCGGCTACAACGGCACCACGCAAGTCGCCAAGTCGGCGCCATCAGGGGCGCCGCTCGACCGAACCATGGCGGTTCGCTTCGATTCCAATGTCGCGGGCGGGCTGCCTTGGAAGTTCGAGCCTGAACAGACCGAGATCAACGTCCGGATCGGCGAGGCCACGACCGTCTACTACAACGTGACCAACGAATCGGCGCGGACCACGACGGGACAGGCGGCCTACAACGTCGCGCCGCTGAACGTCGGTTCGTATTTCGAGAAGATCAACTGCTTCTGCTTCACCGAGCAGACGCTATCGCCCGGCGAGAAGCGGCAGATGGCAGTGGTCTTCTATGTCGACCCCTCGATCGTCGACGACCATGAGAATGACGGCCTGAACACCATCACGCTGTCCTATACCTTCTATCCCGTTCGCGAGCCGGCCCGGCCCGTCGTGGCCAGCGAGCCCGATAAACGCGCGCGGCCACCGGGTTAGACAATTTTTGAGGAAACATGTGCCGATCGAACGGCACCGTTAAGGGAGAATGACGGCAAATGGCTACGGCGCAAGTCAAGCATCACGATTACCACCTGGTGAATCCGAGCCCGTGGCCCTTCGTCGGCTCGGTTTCCGCCTTCATCATGGCCGTCGGCGCGATCAGCTGGATGCATCACATGTATGCGGCGGCGCCTCTCGTGTTCGGCATCGGTGCCATCGGCGTGCTCTACACGATGGCGAGCTGGTGGACCGATGTCATCAACGAGGCGCAGTTCAGGGGCGACCATACCCGCGTGGTCCAGATCAGTCACCGCTACGGCATGATCCTGTTCATCGCTTCCGAGGTGATGTTCTTCGTCGCCTGGTTCTGGGCTTTCTTCAACTCGGCGCTGTTCCCTGCGGATGCGGTGCATGCCACGCGCGACGCGATCTTCGGCTGCGGCCTCGGCACCGAGGCCGGCGCCTGCGCCGTGCCCGGCACCTGGCCGCCCAAGGGCATCGAGGCCTTCGATCCCTGGCACCTGCCGCTGCTCAACACGCTGATCCTGCTCACGTCGGGCACCACGGTCACCTGGGCGCACCACGCGCTGCTCGAGAACGACCGCCAGGGCCTGAAATACGGGCTGATCCTGACCATCCTGCTGGGAGCAAGCTTCAGCTGCGTGCAGGCCTGGGAATACGCCCACGCCGCGTTCGGCTTCTCCGGCAACATCTACGGCGCCACCTTCTTCATGGCGACCGGCTTTCACGGCTTCCATGTGCTGATCGGGACCATCTTCCTGACCGTCTGCCTGGTTCGCGCCTATCTCGGCCATTTCAGTCCGAAGCAGCACCTCGGCTTCGAATTCGCCGCCTGGTACTGGCATTTCGTCGACGTGGTCTGGCTGTTCCTGTTTGTCTGCATCTACGTCTGGGGCACCGGTGGCGGCAGGGTGGGCGTGGAGTAGTCCGCAAGACGCATCTGTTGCCAGGGCGGCCGAAAGGCCGCCCTTTTTGTTCACCAAAGGCGTCCGGATTGGTTTATTAAGTCAGCCTGTTCCGGACGCGGTTCACCTCGCCCCACTTGCGGGGAGAGGTCGCATGGCATCGACAGATGCGATGCGGGTGAGGGGGATTCTCCGCGAACTCGGTGCCTGGAGAGTCCCGCTCACCCTATCCTCTCCTCGCAAGCGGGGAGAGGGAGAACTTCGTTCATCGCCCAGGCAAACGATTCCATGAACGAACTCCCCGACGCTTCCCAGCAACAGCCGACCCTCACCCAGACCGTTCTGCGCGGCGTCGCCTGCCGCTGTCCGCGCTGCGGCAGGGGCAAGCTGTTTGCCGGCTTTCTCACCTTGAAGCCGCGTTGCGAGAATTGCGGGCTCGACTATGCCTTCATCGACACCGGCGACGGACCTGCCGTCTTCATCATCATGCTCGCCGGCGCCATCGTGGTGGCCTGCGCCCTGATCGTGGAGGTCAAGTATCAGCCGCCGTTCTGGGTGCACGCAGCGCTCTGGCTGCCGCTCATTTTAGTCACCACGCTGCTGCCGCTGCGCTCGATGAAATCGCTTCTGATCGCGCTGCAGTTCCATCACAAGGCGGCGCCCGGCCGGCTAATCGACCGCGCGCCGAAATGAAGGCGATCCGTTTCGCCATCTTCACGCTGGCCATGGTGGCCGTGCTCATCGGCCTTGGCGTCTGGCAGTTGCAGCGCAGGGTCGAAAAGCATGCCCTGATCGCGGCCCTGACCGAACGCGTCGCCGCGTCAGCGGTCCCGCTGCCTGACGCCGCGCAATGGCGCGCGCTGAACGCGGCACACGACGAATTCCGCCGCGTCACCTTGACGGCCACCTATCAGGCCGCGCCGGATGCGATGGTCTATTCCTCCGGCTCGGCGGTGCGCGAGGATATTTCCGGACCTGGAACCTGGGCGTTTCTCCCCGCGCGGCTTTCCGGCGGCGGGACGGTCGTGGTCAATGCCGGCTTCGTGCCGAACACCATGCAGGAGCGCGGGCTCCAAGATCGCGCGGTGGCCGGGCTGATCACGGGGCAACCCGTCACGCTCACGGGCTATTTGCGCTTTCCGGACCAGGGTGGCCCGTTCACGCCGGCCGAGAACCTCGACAAGCGCCTGTGGTTCGTGCGCGATCACGAGGCGATGGCGAGCCGGCTCGGCTGGGGAAGCGTCGCGCCGTTCTACATCGATCTCGAGGCGCCGGTGCCGGCGAACGGGGTTCCCAAGCCGGGACCGTTGACCGTCCATCTCCGCGACGAGCACATGCAATACGCCATCACCTGGTTCGCGCTCGCGGCCGCGGTGCTGATCGCGTTTGCCGTGTGGCTGCGTGGAAGGCGTCGCGCATAGAATTGCAGGGTCGCAGCGCGGGCCCGACGCAAGCGCGCTGACGCGCCTCTGTTGATCCATGTCAGCGAAATGTCAGGTGCCTGCGGGCATGCTGGGCCATTCAATCTGGAAACATATGCGCTTGCACCGCCTGCTGGTCCCGATCCTGCTGCTGCTTGCCGCGCTTGCGCCGTTCGCGCTGCCGCGCTCGTTGGCGCATGATGACGATCATGAGCGCCGCGACGCGGTTCGCCGCGCCCTGGAAGCCGGCGAGGTGTTGCCCTTGTCGGAGATCCTCAACCGGGTTCGCGGCCAGGTTCCCGGCGATGTGACCGGTGTCGAGATCGAGGGCGGGCATGGCAGGTGGCGCTACGAGCTGCGCCTGATCGACCGCGGCGGCCGCGTGCTCGACGTCAGGGTCGACGCGCACAGCGGCGCCATAGAGCACGTGGAGGAAAGGTGATGCGCGTGCTTCTTGTCGAGGACGATCCGCGCATTGCGTCCGATGTCGCGCGCGTGCTGGAAGCTGCCGGATACTTGGTCGAGACGGTTCGCGACGGCGAGGAGGCCTGGTTTCGCGGCGACACGGAAGATTACGGTGCCGTCGTGCTCGATCTCGGCCTGCCGGGAATGGACGGCCTCGCCGTGCTCAAACGCTGGCGCGCGAACGGCCGCCGCATGCCGGTCCTGATCCTGACCGCCCGCGGCAGTTGGGCCGAGCGCGTCGACGGCATCGATGCCGGTGCCGACGACTATCTGCCGAAACCGTTTCGCAGCGAGGAGCTGCTCGCGCGGCTCCGCGCAATCACCCGCCGTTCCCAGGGGCATGCCACCTCCGTGTTGAGCGCGGGAGAACTCGCCCTCGATGAGCGGCAGATGCGGGTGAGCCTGCGTGGCGTACCCGTTGCGCTCTCGCAGCTCGAATACCGCCTGGTTGCCTATCTGTTGCGACATCGTGGCCGCGTCGTTCCCCAACATGAACTGGACGAAAACGTCTACGGGACCGGGCAGGAGCACGACTCGAATGCGCTGGAAGTGCTGGTGCGCCGCGTGCGCAAGAAACTTGGTCCTGACGTGATCGAAACCCGGCGCGGCTTTGGTTACACCATTCCGGAGCGGGCGGCATGAGATGGGCATCGCTGCGGCTGCGCCTCGTTGCTGCCGGCACGGTCGCGATCCTCATTGCGCTTCTGATTTCCGGCGCGGGCCTCGCGTTGCTGTTTCAGCGCCACCTTGCGCGCTCGATGTCGGCCGATCTTGACATCCATCTCACCCAATTGCTCGCCGGCATCGATGTCGGCCCCGACGGGCGTCTCGTCGTTGCAAGGCAGCCTCCCGATCCGAGATTCGAGCAGCCATTGTCCGGCCTGTACTGGCAGGTGAGCGACGACCACGGGCAGATTTTGCGCTCGCGCTCGCTGTGGGATACGGCCCTCAATTTGCCGCTCGACCAGCCGGGGCCATCCGAAGTGCATCAGCATGAGACGGCGGGCCCCGCCGGCGCCCATCTGCTGGTGGCCGAACGCAGCGTGCTGATGAATGTCGAAGGGGCGCGCGTCCGCGTTCGGGCTGCCGTTGCGTCGGATCTGTCGCGTGCGGCTGCTGCTGCGGCAGCCTTCACCAGGGAGCTCTCGGTTGCGCTGGGATTGCTGGCGCTGGTGCTCGCGATCGCCACGACGATTCAGGTCAGCCTGGGTTTGCGCCCGCTTGCCATGCTCCGGCGCGGCGTTGCCGAGATCAGAAGCGGTTCTCGCAAACATCTGCCGACGACGGTGCCGAGCGAGGTGGCGCCGCTGGTCGAGGAAGTCAATGCGCTGCTCGATGCGCAGGAGAAGGAGATCGCGCGCTCGCGCAGCCGCGCCGCCGATCTTGCCCACGGCTTCAAGACGCCGCTCGCCGCATTGCTCGCAGACGCGGCCCGGCTGCGAAAGCATGGCGAGGACAGTCTCGCAGAGGATATCGAGACGGTGGTGGACAATATGAGCCGCCATGTCGATCGTGAATTGGTGCTGTCGCGCCTGCGCGGCGGCACGCGCGGCGTCGGCGTACCCTCGAGCGAGCTTGCGCCGCTGCTCAGTTCCCTGATCGCGACTCTCGCCCGCACGCCCGACGCGCGGGATTTGGGCTTCGAGAGTGCCGTGCCCGAGGACTTGCGGCTTCCGCTCGACCGCACCGATCTCGCCGAGGTGCTGGGCAATCTCCTGGAAAATGCCGTGCGGCACGCGACGTCGAAGGTCAAGGTAAGTGCGACACCTGCGCCGCTCTCGGTCGTCATCGAGGACGACGGGGCAGGCATTCCGGAAAGCCAGATCGCACGCGTGCTCGAGCGCGGCGGCCGCCTCGATCAGCAGGGATCCGGTGCCGGGCTCGGCCTCGCCATCGTCAAGGATGTGCTGCAGGCCTATCGATGGCAGTTGCGCATCGACCGTTCGGACCTCGGCGGCGTCAGGGCAGCGATTGCGCCGGAGCTCGCCGCCGAGCAGCAGGTCGCGCGCGCAGGCGCCGAAGCCGAGCCGCCATCCTGACATTTCGCTGACATCACCTGTCAGCGGGGCGGCGCGCGGTCCGGATTATCACCTCTGCCGAAGTTGCGGCCGGCCTTGACCTCGCTCAAGAGCGCGCGGCCGGGCTGCAATACCGTCTTTGGTGGAGATACAGCCATGCACATTCGCAATTCGTCTGAAGGCTACGGTGCCATACCCATGGGACTGCATTGGGCAACGGTGGCGCTGGTATTGGCCGCCTGGCTGCTTGGCCAGTTCGGCGACGCGTTGCCGCGCGGCGCCGCGCGCGACACCGGCCTGTTCGTCCATATCTCGCTCGGCCTGGCTGTCGTTGCCCTGGTGGTTGCGCGGCTGTTCTGGCGCCTGAGCGATCCGCCGCCGGCCCCGGAGCAGTCGCCGTTCGGAGCCTTGGGTGAATGGGCGGCAAAGGCTGTTCACTATGTCATTTACGTATTGCTCATCGCGATCCCGGTCGCCGGCATTGCGGCGCAATTTGCCCGCGGTCATGCGCTGCCGGTGTTCGGCCTGTTCGAGATTGCTTCGCCATGGGCGGCCGACCGCACCTTTGCACACAACGTCACCGAGGTTCACGAGACGCTTGCCAACGCGCTGATGGTGCTGGTCGGCCTTCATGCTGCCGCGGCCCTCGCTCACCATTACATTCTGCGCGATCGGACAATGTTGCGGATGCTGCCGGGCACGCGGCCCTGAATTTCTCGATCAGTTCACGCCGCACGAGGCGGGCGTCGACGAAGGGACATTGTAGGGCGGATAAGATTAGCGACAGCGTAATCCGCCGCGTTCAGCAGGGTTAGCCTTCGGCCAGTAGTTACCCGTAGCCCGGATGAGCGACAGCGACATCCGGGGGTCGGTCCCGCACGTCGCTCCGCTCATGCGGGCTACGCGCCGAATTTCTCGATCAGCCCGCAAACCGATTCGCCCGTCGCGTTAAAGTGCCGCATCCCGTCGCCTTGCGGCGTCGGGCAAATCAGCAGCATCGTCCCGCGCATCCTGTCCCGGCACGAGGGGCGTATCGCGATCGTCACGACACGCGGGGCAGGTGGCGGTGGACGCGAAGGTGCTGTCTGACGAGCGGCACCATCGCGGACGGCGAAGTCGTGTGGTTCTGGCACACCCATGCAAGTGCCAAGTAGGCGACGATGCTTCGCATCG
>CAYVVB010000420.1:0-3124 GCA_964454955.1 uncultured Bradyrhizobium sp.
GGGCCGGTCGGCGTAGATCATGATGCCGCTTATGAGGTTCTCGATGGTCGGCTGCGCCGCGAGTGCGAAAGCCAGGCCGCCGACGCCGAGGCCGGCGAGCACCCCCGCCAGAGGCACGCCGATCTGCGTGGCGCCGTAGGCCACGATCATGGTCGCTACCAGAATGCCGATGGTGCGTATGGTGAGATTGAGAATCCCGGCATCGAGATCATAGCCGCGCGCCGTCCACCACGAGGCGGTGTATTCGGCCGCGCGGTTGAACGCCGTCACCGTCAGCCACGTCGCCGGCAGATAGAAGATTACCTCGAAGGCCGAGGTCAGCATCGCCGCGACAGGCCCGGTGAAATTGACGAGGTCGATGAATGAGCGTGCCAGCAGCACCACGATCATGATCGTGCCCGGCAAGAGAAAGTCGCGCCCGCCCGGTGTCAATCTCTTCGAGATCGCGCCGCCTTCGCCATTGAGCCAATGAACGAAGAAGCAGGCCGAAATGCCGAAAAAGATCGTCAGCCCGAGTGCGATCCATTGCCACCGCGCGCTGTCGATGAAGATGCCCTGGAACCAGGCGGGGAGCGCCTCGATCCAGGAGTACCATTTCGGCGGAATGAGTTCGCCTGGCGAGTGGGCATAGAACGCGTAGAAATCAAATCCGTCCTTGGGCGGAATCGCGCTCACGCGCTTGTAGTAGTCGTAGGCGTTCTGCACGGTCTCTGGTGAAAAGAGATATTCGCCGGCCCTCTCGCCGCTCGTGACGCGCGCAATCCGGATTTCGGTCTCGGGTACGGTCCAGTTCACGGCGCCCTTCAGAGCTGCAGTGTCCGGGATCGTATCTGTCGCCGGAACGCCGACACGATCGAGAATTTCCGACAGCAGGATCGTCGTCTCGAGCCCGACGCGATGGCGATCGACCGGAGCGGTTGCGTCGAGATTGAGCGTGCGCGCCGCTCGGTCCAGGTGATAGGCGATCAGCCTTTCCTTTGCCCGCGTTTCCGGCGACATGAGCCAGCCCCGCTCGGATACGCGCTCTCGGTACGCATCGATCATCATTTGCTGCGCCGTGCCGAGCTCGCTCAGCAGCGAGGTCAGGCTCGCGCGTGGGCTATCGGTTGCAGGCGGGGCAAGCGGATCCGCCACGCCGAGCGGCGGCTCCGGCTGCGGCGACAGGAACGCCAGCGCCACGATCATCGCGACGCAGACGGCGACCAGCGCCGTCAGCCATCGAGCGAGCAGACGATCAATCTTCAGCATGACTTACCCCCAACCTCATACAGACTACTATGCTACCAACAGAGCAGGAAAGGGGACGGCGCTTCGAGGCTGAGATTGGGACCGGCGCTTGAGCACCCGCGCCGCAGAGTTCGCCTTGAGATCAGCGGTCCCACATGCCGGTCTTCGAGGCTTTCGCCTTGGCCTGGGCGCGTCGAAGATCCTGGCTCTGCACGCCATCCTTGAGCTCGACCAGGCCATTGTCGATCAGGATCAGCGCCAGGTTCTTGCCGCCCAGTTCGCAGCTGACGCTCGGCTCCTGTTGCGATCCATCATTCGTGCATCGGATGGTCTTGTGCGCGATGGAATTGCGCAGCGTCGCATAGGCATGGAGGCCGCAGGCCCAGCGCTCGCCGTCGGAGCGCGTACAGACGTCCTTCGAGTTGAACGGTTTCAGCTCGCTCAGGAAAAAGGGCGCTCCGTCCTCGCCGTTGCGGATCGATCCGTCGGGCCCGACTCGCGGATCGTCGAGCGTGAATGCGCCGGTCAGTTCTGCGGTGGGGGCTTGGGTCGGGACGCGGTCTTCCGACTTCTCCGGCGAGGCTGTCGCCGCCTTCGCCGGTATTGCCGCTTGCACCGGCGCCGGCGGCACGGCTTGTTCGACTTTCACCGCCGGCTTTGGCGCAGGCGCGGGGAAAAACTCATTCCAGTCGGCGACCAGAACGACCCAGGCGGCGATGCCCACCGCGACGAGAACCTTCGCGTAGAGCGGCAGCAGCGCGAGCGCCTCCGCCATCTCCACAAGGAGCCGCAGGCCGGACTTCCAGAGTTTGAGCATGACGCGCCCGGGTTGAGTAAGTGGCCGGCAGGCTATGAAGCGGGGCTCCCTCATGCAAGCCTCGACAGCTCTGCGAGGAACCGTGCGGCGTCCTGCCGCGTAACCGGACGCCGCAATGGCCGCGCCGCCCGACCGATCGCCACCTGCGGTGAAGAAGGTCATCCCTTTTTAGACGCGAACAGATCCTTGATGACCGTCCTGAGCCAGACATTGCCCGGATCGCGGTCGAAGCGCTCGTGCCAGAACAGCGACACGGTGAAGGGAACGCTCTTGAACGGCAACGGCACAATGCGGACTTGCCCGTATTCGGCGTAAACCTGACCGAGCTGCCGCGGCACGATGCAGACGAGGTCGGTGTTGGCGACGATGTTCGGCACCGCGAGGAAGTGCGGCACCTGGATTGCGATTCTGCGCCGCGCGATGGCCTGGGCGAGATCGTGCTGCGCCTCTCCGGCGTGCAGATAGGTGTCGGAGCCGAAGTCGTGGCGACCGACGACAAGATGCCATTCGGTCATGAATCGGGTGAGCGTCAGCTGCCGGCCGATGCGCGGATGGTCGGGCCGGACAATGCCGACGAAGGTCTCGTCGAACAGGCCGTCGCGGCGGAGTTCGTCGTCCGGCTGCATCCAGCCGATCGCGAGGTCGATGGTGCCGGAGGCCAGTTCATCGTGAACGCGCGGCCGCGCCAGCCGCCGCACCGACAGCCGGATGGCGGGAGCGTCGCGCTGCAGCTGGCGGATCAGGCGCGGCAGGTAAACGATCTCGCCGATATCCGACATCATGACGTTGAACGAGCGCCTGGCCTCGGCCGGCGCGAACGCGGCCCCCGACTGCACCGAATTCTGGATCGCATCGAAGGCCTGCGACACCGAGGCGAAGATCTGCTCGGCGCGCGGCGTGGGGCGCATGCCGGTACGTGTGCGGATGAGCAGCGGATCGCCGATCTGCTCGCGCAGCCGCCGCAAGGCCGAACTCACCGCCGGCTGCGACAGATTAAGACGCGCCGCCGTTCGCGTGACGCTGCGCTCGTGCATCAGTGTCTCGAACACGGGCAGCAGGTTGAGATCGATGTTCCGGATA
>CAYVVB010000421.1:0-9740 GCA_964454955.1 uncultured Bradyrhizobium sp.
GCTCGGCACAGCGCTGGCGGCGGCTGCCTCGCTTCTGATCTCTGTCTATGTCGGAAACCTGCTGTCTGCCGAACAGCAGGAGCTTCAGCGGAAAATCGCGCAGCGTCGCGCCTCGTTGCGGTTGAACCAGCCCAACGATTCGGCACAGACGCTGCTCGCCAAACGCAAGCAGGCCTCGCCGTCGAGCGCCATGGTGCTGGAGTCGATCTCCCGTGTACTGCCCGACACTACTTACGCGACCGAGCTTCGGGTCGAGGGTGACAAGATGCAGGTGGTCGGACTGACCCAGGACGCGCCGTCCCTGATCAGGCTGATCGAGCAATCGCCGCAATTCACCCGCGCCACTTTCTTCGCGCCGACGACGCGCGGTCAGAACGATCCGGGCGAGCGGTTTCACATCGAGGCGCATATCACGCCCTATTTCGGATCGGGATCATGAACGAGGTCGCGACTCTGCGAAACGTCTTGAGCAAGCCGCTTTGGGCCGGGCTATCGTATACGGCCGTCCTGGTCGTCCTCTTGTTCGCGATCGCCAGCTCGCTATCGGACATTTTCAACGAGCGTGCAGAAGTTGCCGCTTCCACGGCGATGCTTGAGCAGTTCGAAGGTCGTCGCCTCTTGGTCGCGCGCGGAGAGGCGGCCGGCATCGCAGCTCCCGCCGGTTCGCCATTTCTGGAGGGCGCGACGGTGACGGTTGCGGGCGCCGCCCTCTTGCAGCGCGTGACGGCCGCCGTCACCAGGCTCGGCGGCAGCGTGCTATCCTCCCAGGTCGACCTCCAGGGCGCGCAAGCGAAGGCCGATTTGCTGAGCGTCATTGCGAGCTGCGAGATCGATCAACCAGACCTGCAGAAATTGCTGTACGACATCGAAGCCGGTATGCCATTTCTGTTCGTCGATCAGCTTGTGGTGCAGGCAGGGGCGAACGTAGATGGTGCAGGCGAAGCCAAATTGCGCGTGCTGCTGACGGTTTCCGGACAATGGAAAGGCACCAAGTGACAGCGCTGGGAACGATGCAAAGACGTGCGATCACCCTGGCTTTGCTGCTGGCCTCGGCCCTTGCCGTTCCCGGCTCGATCGCCGCGGTGCCGACGGATGCCTCCGACTTCGACATTGCGGCGCCACGTCGTGCCGACACGCCGGCTGCGCCGTCACTGTGGGAGGCGCCGACTCCCGCGCGGGTCGCGGTCGGCCCGACGACGCAGCCAAGGCAAGCGGAACCTGGGCGCACGCCGAGCGCCAATCCACTATGGGCCATCCCGCTGGCAACCCTGTCGAACACGCGGGAGCGGCCGATCTTCTCGCCCACGCGACGGCCTCCACCGGCTGTGGTCCCTCCGGTGACGGCTGCGCAGGCGCCGCCGCCGAAGCCGTTGCAGGTCGAGCGCCCACAACTGTCGCTTGTCGGTACCATTGCCAGCAGCGAGCAAAGCATCGGCATTCTTGTCGATGAGACCAGCAAGGCCGCTCTGCGCCTGAAACTCGGCGAGGAATATCAGGGCTGGAGATTGCGCGCGGTGCAGCCTCGCGAGGTGACGCTCGAGCGCGACCAGCAGACCATCGTCTTGAGCATGCCGCAGCCGAGCGAGAGTGCCCCCGCGCCCGTCAGCATGCAGGCGGAAAATTCCGCTGCACAAGAGCCTGCGGACGTGCCGCCGCGCCAGGCTCCTAAATGAACCAGCCGTATTGCTGCAGCGTCAAGGCTGCGAGCAGCCCGAGCACGAGAAACGGACCGAATGGCAGTACCGTCTGTCCTGTCATCGTCCGTCCGGAGAGGTGCAGCGCGGCTGCAGCAGCGAGCGCTGTCAGCGATCCGACCAGGAGCTGCAAGGGAACGCCGACAGCGCCGATCCAAATGGCCGAGGCGGCGAGCAGCTTGACGTCCCCAAGCCCAAGGCCCTGACGCTTGCGGGCGACGAAATAGAGCCAGCGCAACAGCCAGACGACGGCGCCGACCGCAAGGCCTTCGAGGGCTGCCGCAAGTGTACCCTCCCAACCGTCGAGAAGCAGTGCCCGCCCCAAGCCGAGCAGAGCAATAGAGAGGTTGAGCCAATCCGGAATGACGCCGCGGCGCAGGTCGATCCAGGCGAGCAGGATGCTTGCCACAACGAGCAGGGTGAGGAGGGCGGCGGGGATCATGCGGCACTTGGCGGCGGAAATGAGGAGGCGGGTTCTGCTACTTCGGCATGGAACGAAACAAAAGACCCCGCGACGGAATCCCTGCGGGCAATTGGCGCTGCGTGGTTCCATTCTGAAGGCCGGAGGTAAAATCGTTTTCCGAGTTGCCGAAAAACGGCTGCTTTTCTAACCGGTCCGACCCATTTTGTGCTTGGACCGGTGCAAACTCTAGGCAAAACTGAGACCAGTCGGGGTGGGGGAAGTGAGAAATGATAATCCATCCGCAGATAAGGCTGCTTAACGAACAGATTGAGCAATTTGAAAAGGTGATAGTTAAACTCGATGACGATTGTTTGAGAATTGAAGCGGCGCATGCTGAATGCCGCTTGCTCCGCCGGTTAATTGCGGCGAGGAAAACTGTTCGATCGAGCCGCCGGTCTCTCGGTATTGCGCAGCGGCGGAGGTTCACTATTCGCAAAGCTGTGAATTAGAATTTAGAGAAGCCAATCTTCTTGCCTGCCGCTGATCGCTTGCTGAGGGGCTACCTCGCTGCGGCAATCAGCAATATATTGTTCCTGAGTTTGTTGCCGTTTATTCTGCGCGGGTAATTGGCAAAGCAGGGAGCGGATTGGATGAATATGAAATCGCTAAATCTGGCTTCGCTTTCCATCGCGGATCTTTCGAGGCTCCACGAGGAGGTGAGGGGCGTCCTCACCCAAAAGATCGAAGCAGAAAAACGAAAATTGGAGGAGCAGCTTTCCAAGCTCAGTGCTCCCCAACGCGCGGTCAAAGTCAGCAGCGACGGAAGTGGGGGGACACACCACACGGGCCGGCGCCCGTATCCTCCGGTGCGTCCCAAATTCCGAAACCCGGCAAATCCGTCGGAAACCTGGGCTGGCCGTGGAAAGCAGCCGCGTTGGCTGGTGTCTCAACTGAAGGCCGGCAAGAAGATCGAAGATTTTCTGATTGGTCCCAAACCGGCATCGCGGGCAGGCAAGCGGGCATAAGGACAGCGGTGGGGCCGAGCCGGATCCCTTGAAGCTCATTCTCCGTGCTCGTCACATGCGGCATGGGGCGCTTTTCTCGAGAAGTCAGTTGCGGCGGAGTGCGGCTTCCGCCTTCACTGTCGACTCTCTAGCGGTCGGTTGATAGTCAAAGCCGCCTTGGCGGCCGATGGATTCGACCCCCAGTTCGCGCAACGCTGCAATCGCCTTTTTCGCGTTCTCATCAGCATTTCTCGTGTAAATGGGATAAGCGTTCGCGAGACTGTGAGAGCCTTCCAGGCGCAGATCACCCAGAAATAGACCATTTCCGGAAACGTGCTCCCTGAAATCACGCTCCGCCTCGGCGACATCAAAACCGACGGCAGCAGCATTGACCTCCACCGAAAAGAACTCCCGGTCGCTGCACCGTCCGTAGAAGTCGGAGTGGACCGTCAGGCGCTTCCACGCGCCCTCCATCGAAAAATTGTACAGGATCGGCTGGTTGAAGCCCCGTGCGCCCGAAAAGCTGAAGAAGAGGCTCATCAGAGTGACGCTTTGAAGTTCCTCTTCCGAAGTGACGCCACAAAGCCTTTGCATTTGCTCGAGCGGAATCGTCGAGACGAGACGCGCTGCTGTGACCCGACGGTCTCCCAACTCTACCGCGAACCTTCCATCCACTCTTTGGACGCGGTGTATCCTGGTGCCCAGCAGGAATCTCGCTCCGTGGCGTTCAAGGGGCTCCATCGCCTGCCGATAAAGATATGCAAAGCCTTCCCTCGGGCGCGCAAGTTGTCGGTTTGTCGGTGCGGTCGCGGCGGGAGACATCGCGCGCCGGACAAGGTTGCGCAGAGTTGCGTGCTCCTTGATCCAAAGCATTCGCTTCTCTGCAAATTTGACGTCAACCTGATCGGCCGGGAAGCCGTAGAAGCGATCCAGGTAGCGTCCAAGTCCAGAGCGATTCAGCAATCTTGCGCCGATCCAGAAGGTCGCAAAGTCTTTCGCGCTGACGATCTTGCGGGGTGATATCCGGGCAAGAAGGACGGACCAGAAGATGCGGGCCAATTCAACAGGCCCGGCGCGGAGGAGGTCGTCCCTGACCGAAATGGGATAGTCGGTGACGATCCCGTATGGAGTGAGCCGGCCCCAGGACGGATCGATTGGAATGTAAAGCGGCAGCAGTTCGGGGAAGTGCGCCAACAGTGGCGAGTCATCCTGGAAAATGAAGCTGCCGACGTCGAACGTATAATCGCCGATCTTGCAATCGATGTGATTTCCGCCGCTCTGCGGATATTCGTCGACGACCAGCACATTATGAGCACCCTGCCGAAGCAAAATGGATGTCGCCACAAGGCCGCTAATTCCGGCGCCCAACACGACCGCATCGAAGTGATCCGGTTGAATGGCGTTGGCTGACAAATCATACGAGGATGAGCGGTCCGGGGACGATCGCATGGCTCGAGGATACCTTAGACACCGTTATCCGTGGATACTGTTATACGGACTGCGGCTTCAGCAGGGCGCAAGCTCGCCGAAATTGCTACTTTGTGTGCCTGGCAACCGGCGCAACCACATACAACGAGCGAACTCGAACTACGTTCCTTCCATAATTGTCAGCGCCGGTCCTGTGATTTGGTAAGCTGTGTTGTGCAGCTAGTCGTCGGTGAGATCAGGGGCGACACGATCGACCACATTCGACAAGCGCCCGTAGCAGAGCGCGGCGCCTAGATCGCCAACAGGCTGTCGCCTTGAATCGTCAGAAGAGTGAGGTTGCCGGTCGCGTAAGCCCCGGTATCGATGTTGATCCTGTTAGGCCGGACATCGGGACTGCTGACGGGTGTGTGCCCATGCACGACATACTTGCCGAACCCTTCCTCGGAGTTGAGAAACTCTTCGCGGATCCACAGCAGGTCCTGTTCGCGTTGCTGGTCGAGCGCCACGCCCGGTCGCACGCCGGCATGGACGAAAAAGAAATCACCGCAGGTGAAGGACGTCGGCAGCCCTTGCAGGAAAGCCTTGTGTTCTGCCGGTACGGCGCGATCGAAGGTACCGATCAGCTTCACTTGCTCTTCGGGCCCGGGATTCACGGTTGGAGTAACGCCGTAGGACATCAGCGTGAGCAGACCGCCATAGTGACGCCAGTCGTGAAGCCTTGTCGGATCCTTGAGCGTCTCCAGGAAGATCGCTTCGTGATTTCCTTTCAGGCAGACCATTTCGTGGGTCTTGTTGCGCTCGATCAGGAGGTCCAGCACCGCGCGCGAATCCGGACCGCGGTCGACGTAGTCGCCCAATAACACCTGAATGGCGCGCTCGGGCTTCGAACGACCGAGATCAGCATCGATGACGGTGAACAGCGACTGAAGCAGATCGACACGTCCGTGTACGTCACCAATGGCATAGATGCGCAGACCGTCCGGAAGTCGGGGCTTGTCTCTCTTTCGGAACCGTTCGGCCGGGCTCATGTTCAATCAAATTGCTTCAAGGATGACCGGACACTCTGCTTCTATTCTGACGGAACAGGCAGAGCCTCTAAGGAGGCGATATTATGGCCTGGATCAGCACCAACCCGTTGCCTGCGCCGAAGTTTCAGAGCATTCGAGAAGATGCGGTGACGCGATCGGCCGCTTGCGTCAAATCACACCTCGGCGTGCAGGGCGCCAAGACCGGCCGGTCATCTGCCTCGCAGGGAATTCGACCTTTGGTTGTCCTGACTTGCGGGCCAAAGCGCTTGATACGCCCCCATCCATCTGGCACGTTCTGGCTTTGAATTTCGCTGGATCGAGGTTTGCCGTGTCAAAATCATTCTTTGCGATCGTTGCTGCTGCGTTTTCCATTGTGGCTGTCTCAACCGGTGCCGCCCACAGCGTGACATATCCGCTCGGTGACGAGCCGTATCGACTGGATTGGGGATACGATCCACAGATACAGGCTGGTTGTTTGAAGTGGAATTGGCAGCAATATCAGTGGGAAGATCACTGTCCGGTCTACGTCTACCCGAAGGCTTACATGTATCCGCGCTTTCCCCACGCGGTGTTGCGCACGAAGGGATAGTCGGACCTCGGCAGCAGGATATTGGGAATCGCGGCCCCTGGCCGCGATTTCCATGAATCAGGGGTGCTCGATCGTGCAGGCGATCTGAACGTGCTCTCCGAAGTTCAAGAGCGCATTGTCGCGAAAGCCGTCCAGCCAAACACCGCGCCCGGCGTAGCGATAGCCCACGCCCATCGGCACCAGCCGAACATGCGTGGCGCCGTATCCCGTATGCAGGGCGGCGGTGACAATCTCACCTGCGACTGACACGGCGATCGGGCAAAGAGGATATTGCCTGCCGTTTTCGCAAGCGACGACGATGTCCGAGCAGCCGCCGACGGCGCCGGGCGATGCCTTGAGGGCCAGGTCGGCGGCAGCCGCCGGCCGCAAGCTGACGATTGCACTCGAGAAGAAAATCGCTGTGATAAGAATTTTGCCCAATCGCATTGCGGCCCCCCAAAGGCTGAAAAATCACTTTAAAAGAGCAAAAATCGGCTGAAACGTCAAATGGAGCCGGAGCGCCTGACAGGGCGCCGACGAGGTGGCGACCGCTGCTGTGTTTTCCGCGCGGCACACGGGCGGATATTTTTTCGCATGGGGCGCGGAAGGGCGAGGTTGGCTTGCGCTTGCGGCGGGCTATCTGAGATGGTTGCAGGGGATGATTCGGAAGCCGCGCTGTGCTCCGGATAGCGCAATTGGGGCGAAGAATGATATCGATCGCGAGGCCTCGGTCTGTCGGGACCGTACCCTTCCGCGCCTTCTGTACGGTGGTTGCGCTGATCATCGCAGGCGTCATCCCTTCGCAAGCCAGAGCCGACGGCTTTGACGGTCCCAGCTTCCGAAAGGGACTTTGGCATTTTGTGCGAACGCTGGATCTGGTCGCCCATCGCACGACCAAGCAACGGGTGCTTCAGCGTGAGATGACGGCCTGTGTTGATCCGACTCAGGCCATGAAGGCGACGTTCGCCTCACCCTCGGTCGGAAATTGCGTTTCGGCCAAGCCGGAGAAGATCGACAACAAGTACGTCTTCTCAAACCGGTGCGACTTCATGGGGCCGGTCAGCACGACCATAACCGTCAATAGCGAGGAGTCGTATACGGAGCAGAACGAGCTCAACGTGGGCGAGATTCCAAGGGTGGAACTCGTCGTTGCGAAGAGAATCGGGGACTGCCAAGGTGGCTCTCAATAGGGGCGGCTCTCAACGGCTTGCGCCGTCGGGCCGGCTGCGGGTTCGCGGCACGTCAAGGCAGGATCGTCCCATGAGTCTGATGGCCGCTGCAACATGGTTGATCAGCATCGTCGCGCCTGCGATCTGTCATGCGCAGGCGCCTGCGCAGAAGCTCGGCGGGCAGGCACGGATCGAGGGGTTTCAGGCGCAGATGCGCAGTGACAATTACGGTATTGCCAGTTTTACGATCGCGAACGAAACCGACAGGCCCTTGAATTCGATCGAGCTGACGTGCTGGGACGGCGACGACAGGGCCCATGGAACGAAGGTGCTCGTATGGCCGAGCCCGGGTGCGATTCCCGCCCATGGCTCGCAGCGGTTTTCAAACGTCAACATCGGATTGTTCGGCGCCTCCCGCTCCGATTGCGAAGTGACCGGGGGAGAGTAGGCGGGCGAACTACGCTTTCGGTTCACTACGCTGGTTGGTCTCGCCAAGCGTGGGATTGGCAGGCGTCAGATCTTTTGCTGGGCGCCGGGGCCGACGACGCTGACGGTGATTTTCTGGATTTCGGTGCGGCCCTGGGGGTATTTGACCTCGATCGTGAGGACGTCATTTCCCAGGAAGTCCGGCTGAGACTTGTAGAACGCAACATAGGCGGGCACCTCGAGCGCGAGGCAGGCCTTGTAATTGGTGGCCTTCACCTTTCCGGTCTTGACGACGACCCGTCCCGAGGCCGGCGGGCTGGCCAGCCGAATGGTCGGAAGCGGACCGGACGTGCAGTCCGGCTTGACATTCAGGTAAAGCCCGATCTGGGCGTCCTTGTTCGCCAGCGCCTTGACCGTGCGTTCGACGACCTGGGGGGCGGCGGGAGGCTGATTCTGGGCGCCCGCGGTGGCGCTGCCGGCAGCGGCAGCGGCCAAAATCGCGAAGTAAACCCCCTTCATTTGCAGCTCCTTTGGCCCTTCCCAGACCGTACCTTCTTTACCACAAAAACTAACGAAAATACTTGTTAACCAAATACTTTTCTTGACCCGATTGTGGGTTAACAATAGCTTAAATGCGACATTTTACAGCAAATTTGCTGAAAGCTTTCGTTCGTCATTTTTGGCGGGAGATTTTATGAACGCGCAATTTCGGGTTGCTGAGGTTACTGGTGCTGGAAATTCGAATTCGAATAGCGCGTCACCGCCCCGCATCTTCAAGCTGACCAAGCCGTTCTCCGACCAGGCTGTTGTGGTCAACCTTGGATATGACCAAAAGGTCCAGGTCGATTTCTCGGCAATCGCGAATGAGAAGATCACCCTCGTTCACGCCGGCGAGCGGCTGATCATTCTGTTCGACAATCAGTCGACCGTGACCATCGAGCCGTTCTTCGATTCAAGGCATGACCAACTCGGCAATCTGACGATCGAAGTCGCGCCCGGTCGCGATCTCACTGTCAGCGAATTTGCAAGCGCATTTCCCATCACCAGCGATGAATCCATTTTGCCGGCCGCGGGAGTAGGCAACGGCAATGCTCAGGCGAGCGGCGCACACTTCACCGATCCCGCCGTCGATCCGCTGGCCGGGCCCAATCCCTTGCCGCTGCTTGGGCCGGAAGAGCTGCCCAATGGGTCGTCCACGCCACCGACCGGCGGCACCAACGACGTTCTGCCGCAGAATCCTCCGCCTCCGACGATCACTTTGGGCACCGTGCCGGACCTGGTGGTGGATGAGAGCTTCCTGACGAAAGTCACCAACGGGATCGACGGCTCCAATCAGGCTCCGCTGGGGCAGACTGTGGCCAGCGGATTGTTGCCGGTTACCATCGACGCGCCGGCGGGACAGCACTCGTTGACCTTTGCCCTGTCTATCAGCAGCCAAGGTGTCGACTCCGGGCTGATTGACTCTCAGACCGGCAATCATGTGTACCTGTTTCTCGAGAACGGTCAGGTCGTCGGCCGCGAGGGCGCCGACAAGTCTGCAGCGCAAAACGGTCTGTCGGACTTCACGATCACGGTTGACTCGGCTGGCAATATCACGCTGACCGACTTGCGTGGCGTCCATGAAGGTACGCCGGGCGATTTCAACGAGGGAATCTCGCTGGCGTCCAATCTGGTGACGCTGACGGCGACCGTCACCGATAATATCAACCAGAGCGCGAGTGCCAGTGTTGATGTCGGGCCGCATCTGACGATTCTGGACGACGGTCCGACGATGATGGCGTCGGGCTCGGGCCCTGCGCTGTCGGTTGACGAGAGCTTCCTGACGGCGGGCACCAACGGCGTCGACGGGACGGCGGCTGACATTAATCAGACGCACGTGACCGGCTCGTTCAGCGGCGACTTCATCTCCCAGGCCGGGGCGGACGGGCAGGCCGGCGCGATCGCCTATACGCTTGCCGTCAGTTCGACGAACGTCGATTCCGGGCTGATCGATGCGCAGACGGGCGAGCACGTGCTGCTG
>CAYVVB010000422.1:0-12357 GCA_964454955.1 uncultured Bradyrhizobium sp.
TCATGCCATGCCGATGGCGGAAGCGCTTCTGCGCCGGGATTGGCCTGCGACCGTGGCCGGCCTGTTACGGGTGCAGCTCCGCGAGCCGCTTGAGGAATTGGGCGAGCGCGCCGCCATTGCGACGCTCGCCCCTGTTAGGAACAGCTTATCATTGCAAGTGATGCGCCAATACGACGAAAATCCTTATCCGCGCTGGACCATTAACCCGCTGAACGCCTTCGCTGCCGATCAGGCGCGGGGAAGGACCATTCCGGTAGCCGAACAGCAAGCCGAACTGGATGTTCTGATCGCGGGTTGCGGCACCGGCCGGCACGCCATTCAGATCGCGCAAGTCTATCCCAACGCGCGTTTGCTCGGGGTCGACGTCAGCCTGACGAGTCTCGCCTATGCGCGCCGAAAGACACGGGAACTCGGCCTGCGCAATATCGAGTACGCACAAGCGGATATTCTGGAATTAGGTGCGATCGATCGCACGTTCGATAGCATTGAGTCGGTCGGTGTGCTCCATCATCTTGCAGAGCCGACGGCCGGGTGGCGCGTGCTGGTCTCGCTGCTGCGACCGGGTGGCAGGATGCGCATCGGATTATACAGCAATTTGGCGCGCTGCGTCATCTCGGAGGCCCGCGCCCGCATCGCGGCACGTGGTTGTCGCGCCACAGCCGGAGACATAAGAAGGTGCCGCCAGGACATGATCCGCGAGGCGGAACATTGGAAAATGCTGATTGGCGGGGAGGATTTCTACAGCATGAGTGGCTGCCGCGACCTGCTGTTTAACGTCATGGAACATCGCTTCACTCTCCCCGAGATCGCTGCATTTCTGAACGACAATGATCTGTCCTTCCTGTCCTTCGAACCCTTTGACGATCCGACGGTGATCGAAAAATTTCATAAGCGGTTTTCCGGTGCGGCCGATGAGGCCAACTTGGATCAGTGGCACCGCTTCGAAGCCGATCATCCGGAGACTTTTTGGGACATGTATGTCTTCACGGTGGCTAAGAACGCGCACTGACGCTCTAAGAGCGTTTTCGAGCGAAGTGGATATCGTAAAGAAAACGCGTCAAACAAAGAATCCAGGGCCCGTTCCGATTCCATCGGAACGCGGAACGGGAAAATCTCTGGGATGCTGTGGTGGAACCGCAAGATCACGTCGGCACTTGCTCGCCGGCTCCTTACAAACGGGAAAAATGTCCGCTGTCGATAAGACAGTCGGGCTTTAGCACAGACGGCCGCGCCAGGACCGGTCATCGTCCAAGGGAACTTCCGCTTCTGGCCCATCAGCGAAGTAGCGATGCCTCTCTCACTCAGATCCGCTTTGTGGAGGCATAGCGGACTGGAGTTGCTCACGCTGAGTTGTTCGCATTTTGACCCGGAGCGGTCACTTGCGATTTAATATATAGACCAACTGGTCTATATATCAGCAATGAGCCGCCGAACCCCAGTGCAGTTGCCCCGTGGCCGCCCCCGAAGTTTCGACGTGGAAGCCGCTGTCGAACGCGCGATGGGTGTGTTCTGGTCGCGCGGCTATCACGCCACGGCGCTCCCGGACCTTCTTCGTGCGACGAGGCTCTCGCGTGGCAGCCTTTACGCCGCTTTCGGTGACAAGCACTCGCTCTTCTTGCGTGCGCTTGATCGCTACATTGCCGATGCTCTGACTCGGATGGACATCGAACTCGACCCCCGCAGAGAGCCGGTCGACGGCCTGCGGGCCTACCTTGCCGGCTACGTTGACCGCACGAGCGGTGCCAACGGTCGGCGCGGATGCCTGCTGGTGGCCACAGCCATGGAACTGGCTGGCCAGGATGCGGAAGTTGGTCGCCGCATCGCGAGCTTTTTCAAAGCCATGGAGGTCAGGGTGGCGGATGTACTTTCCCGTGCGAGGACGGAGGGCAAGCTGGCCGATGGTGTCGAGCCTTCAAGCGCCGCCCGAATTCTCGTCTGTTTCGTCGAGGGGCTGCGAGTGGTCGGCAAAACGGCACCGACACGGATCACGTCGCAAGCCACCGTTGACGCTCTTCTCGACCGCTTCATTAAAGCATGATCCGGAAAAGCGTGTAGCGGCTTTCCGAAAAGATCATGCTCAATCAAAAGCCTAAAGCGCGATGGCGATTCAACCTGATCCCATCGCGCTTTAGGTAAGCAATCCATGGATGCCTCCGCTGTTGGCGCGCCGATATCTAGACTGAGCGGTCTTGAAAGGAAGGATGCCATGTCTGCCATCCAGGTCGTCTGCGCGGTGGCTGTTCCGTTGCTCTGGGGTTATCAGTTCGTGGCCATCAAAGTGGGCGTTACGGAGTTTCCGCCTCTCTTCTTCCTCGCACTGCGCTTCCTGGCCATCGCGCTGCTGCTTGTTCCGTTCGTCAGAAGGCCCACGCGTCAACAGTTCGGCCCGATTGCAGCTATTTCGATCTTCCTTGGTGGATTGAACTTCGGGCTCTTCTATGTTGGCCTTGGGCTCGGCTCGGGAAGCATGTCGGCCGTCGCATATCAACTCGCCACGCCCTTCACCGTCCTGTTGGGCTGGCCGCTCCTCGCGGAGAGGCCGTCGCTCACCGCGTCCGCCGGAGTGGTGCTCGCATTCGTCGGCGTGGTCGTGTTGGCAGCGGAGCCTGCCCGGTCGGCCAACGCGCTTCCGCTGCTGCTTGTGGTCGGGGCAGCCTTCGCATTCGCGGTGTCCAACGTCTTGACGAAACGCTACGGCCCTTTTGACCCTTTGATGTTGATGGGGTGGTCGTCGCTGCTCACGGTGCCGCAGGTCATGTTGATGTCGTTGCTCCTTGAATATGGACAACTGGCGAGCCTTGTCACGGCGGATGAACGTGGTTGGCTGGCACTCGCCTATACAATTTTCATCGGAGGTATTGTTGGTTTTGGCCTTTGGTTCTGGCTGATCGCCCGTTGCTCCATGGGCCGCGTCGCACCCTTCGGCCTGCTGCTTCCGGTGTTCGCCCTGATTTCGAGCGTGTTGTTCCTTGGCGACCGCATGACCCCGAAATTGATTGTCGGTGGGCTGCTCGCGATCTTCGGCGTCGCCATTACACAAGTAAGACCGAGCGCTCGACCAATTTGAACCCGAAGTCGCGTCGCGACGACCTCCGGGTTTTGGCCGATCAGCGAAGTAGGGACACCTCTCAGTGAGATCCGCTTTGTGGAGACATGGCGGACTGGATTTATTCATGCTGAGCTCTTCACGATTTGACCCGGAGCGGTCATCGCTTCGAGCGAATTCATCGGCACTTGTGCCGTATCGTATGAATTCAGCGTCCCGTACGTCTCGGCCAGCGGGTACAGCGGAAACGACCGAACTCAAGACCAAGAAAGGACAGACGGCATGCTAAGGAACGCGAAGGTGGCAACCCGGCTTCCAGCCAAAGACCTCAATCGAGCGCGGGCATTCTATTCGGAAAAACTCGGGATCGAGCCGGTCGAACAGCGCGAGGGTGGGCTCCGCTACGTCTGTGCAGCCGGCGAGTTTGCCATATTCGTCTCGGCCGGAATGCAATCCGGCACGCACACACAGATGGGCTGGGAAGTTGAGGATATCGAGACGACCCTGCGCGAGCTTCGCGCGCTGGGAGTCGAGTTCGAGGAGTATGACCTGCCCGGCTTGAAGACTGTTGATGGGATTGCGGAGATTACGGGGAATTACCCCAGCAAGGGCATCGGTGAGCGGGGCGCGTGGTTCCGCGACAGCGAAGGTAACCTGCTGGGAATCGGGCAGCCGGTTCGATCTTGACGGGCGGCGGGGTCGCTCGCGGCGAGATTTCTCACGGCGCCGAGGAGCTGATCGATAGTTGCCATCGGCAACGGGACTGTCGTTGATATGCGGCGATCCGCTTCGCGTCCATTCAGTGCGCGTCAGTCCGGTCGGGATCGCTCCAAGTCTACGCGTATGGCTCGAGCAACGCGGGTCGGCGATTCGCCCGACGGGCAAGGTCGATCGAAATTTTGCGCGTTGCTTCGCCTCGCACGTCTCCGATCCGCAAGCGCCGCCTGCGCGAATTTCGCCATTCCGTTCAAGCTGATTTGGGTTGTCCAGTCCTTCAGCGAAAATATTTCTCTTTCGTTTTTTCAGAAATCGTGATTTGCTTGCATCGTCCCGCCTCATTGCAGAGGGGCGTGTCGCGAACGTCACGAAACGCGAGGCGGGATGCGGTGGACGCGAAGGTGTCGAGGACGAACGACACCGACGTGGACGGCGAAGTCGTGTGGTCCTGGCACACCCATGCAGGTGTCAAGTTGGCGACGATGCCCAGCGCATCACGCCGACGACGGTGGCAACAAGCGGTTCACCGAGGAGAGCGCGAAGTAAGCCGTAAAACCACTGCGCAGGGAAGGCCGGTTGTCACCGCCTGTGCCTGTGGTCAACGCGCTCGCGCAAATTTCCTTTGCGCGGGGGCCCCGGGTGCATGCGGCCACCCGGCCTTCCCTGCGCCCTCTGTTTCCTAAAAGAGGGTGAAGACGGATGCAAAACTCGGGCGAAAGGCGTCGCGAGATTGAGAACTCATGGAAGCGTCATTGCGAGGAGCGACAGCGACGAAGCAATCCAGAATCGAACGCACGACTCTGGATTGCTTCGCTTCGCTCGCAATGACGACCCAATGCGAGCTTCTCTCTCCACCGTCATGCCCGCGAAGGTGGGCATCCAGTACACCGCGGCTTCTCGGCTCAAGCACCGCCGATTCTGGAGTGCTGGATTGTCCGGTCAAGGCGGACGATGACAGCGGAGTGACTCGTTGATCGCTATCTCGACGCCATCCATGATGGCCATGCCAGCCAACGCGAAGCGTATCCTTCACACCAGCCTCGGCTCTTCCACCGCGATCTCATCGCCCACGCCGACCGTGCCGGGCGCGATCACCTCGGCGTAGATGCCGCATTCGTTGTGGCCAAGGTGCTGCACCAGGGCGGCGGGGATCTCGAGGTCGCGGACGCCATTGTCGGGATCGACATTGGTGGCGGCACAGCGGGTGATGCGCTTCACCACTTTGAGCCGCGCCTCGCCGATGGCGATGGTCGCTCCGACCAGCGTGAGTTCATGCCAGGCCGGCCAGCCCCGAACATAGAGGTTGGCGCGGAAGCGCAGGGGATGGACGGTCGCGCCGACCATGGTCTCGATCGCCGCGACGCTTTGCAGGTTGATGATCGAGACCACCTTTTTGGCGACATCGGAAAAGCTGTGGCCGCCGCCGGAAAGCACTTTCGGCGGGCCCTTCAGTTCGCTTTGGAAATCAGCCGCGAAATAGCGCTCGATGGCGCCGCGGCCTTCCGCGGTTTCCAGATCGCCACGCGCGACCACCGCCTCGCCGTTGCGGATGGTCAGCACGTTGGTCGCCTCCTCGAAATGGCTGCGCAGGCAGGCGAGGCGCTCATTGCGCATCAGCATGAGGTACTGGGTCTTGGGCAGCCACGCCGGCGCGGCGGGATCGAAACCGGTCGGGCCGTTCTCGATGGCGTAGCGGCGGTCGGCCGGCAAAGTCTGGCCGACGGCGAGCGCCACGGTCTGCAGCGGCTCGGGGGTGAGGCCTTTGACCGGATAGCGGTAGAGACCGGTGATCTGGGCGGGGACGGTGTCGGACATGCGACTTTCTAGGAGATTCCAGGCCGGGAATCCCGGCCACGACGCCGGCGCACACGATTTTGTGAAAACGCCTCTTCCGTTTCGGATAGGCCCTTCCCACATTTGCCGCAAGCCGGCGGAAACGTCGGCGACGTGTCCGTTTTGCGGACGTTGACAGATGTCAACACGGCGAGCGGAAACCCAACGAAGATGCCCAACACCGTGCTTTCGGGGCGGGGGTGGCAGGCTGAGGGACGACACTGATGAATATCGAAAAATACACCGAGCGCGCGCGGGGCTTCATCCAGTCCGCACAGTCGCTTGCGATGCGCGACGGCCACCAGCAGTTTTCGCCGCTGCATCTGCTGAAAGTGCTGCTGGACGATTCCGAGGGGCTGGCCGGCGGTCTGATCGACCGCGCCGGCGGCAATTCGCGCGCCATCCTGAAGGCGACCGAAGATGCGCTGGGCAAGCTGCCCAAGGTCTCGGGCGGCGGGGCCGGCCAGATCTATCTGTCTCCGGAACTGGCGCGAGCTTTCGATGCGGCCGAAAAAGCGGCCGAGAAGGCTGGCGACAGTTTCGTCACCGTCGAGCGGCTGCTGCTCGGCCTGACGCTCGAGAAGAACAGCGAGACCGGTAGTATCCTGGCCAAGGGCGGGGTGACGGCGCAGAACCTGAACGCGGCGATCGAGTCGCTCCGCAAAGGCCGCACCGCGGATTCCGCAACGGCGGAAAACGCCTATGACGCGCTGAAGAAATATGCGCGCGACCTGACGCAGGCCGCCCGCGACGGCAAGCTCGATCCGGTCATCGGGCGCGACGAGGAAATCCGCCGCACCATCCAGGTGCTGTCCCGCCGCACCAAGAACAATCCGGTGCTGCTCGGCGAACCCGGCGTCGGCAAGACGGCGATCTTCGAGGGCCTGGCGCTGCGCATCGTCAATGGCGACGTGCCGGAGAGCCTGAAAGACAAGCGGCTGCTTGCGCTCGACCTCGGTGCCATGATCGCCGGCGCGAAATACCGCGGCGAATTCGAGGAGCGGCTGAAGGCCGTGCTGCAGGAGGTCACCTCCGCCGAAGGCAACATCATCCTGTTCATCGACGAGATGCACACGCTGATCGGCGCCGGCAAGGCGGACGGCGCAATGGACGCGTCCAACCTGCTGAAGCCCGCGCTCGCGCGCGGCGAGCTGCACTGCATCGGCGCGACGACGCTGGACGAATACCAGAAGCACGTCGAGAAGGACGCCGCCCTGGCGCGGCGCTTCCAGCCGATCTACGTCAACGAGCCGACGGTCGAGGACACCATCTCGATCCTGCGCGGCCTGAAAGACAAATACGAGCAGCATCACGGTGTGCGCATCGCCGATTCCGCGCTGGTGGCGGCGGCCACGCTCTCCAACCGTTACATCACCAACCGTTTCCTGCCTGACAAGGCGATCGACCTGGTGGACGAGGCCGCCGCGCGGCTGAAGATGCAGGTCGATTCCAAGCCGGAAGAGCTCGATTCGCTGGATCGCGAGATCATCCGGCTGAAGATCGAGCAGGAGGCGCTCAAGAAGGAAACCGACCCCGGCTCGAAGACCCGGCTGCAGGACCTGGAGAAGGAGCTTGCCGATCTCGAGGAGAGGTCGGCGGCGCTGACCCAGCGCTGGAGCGCGGAGAAGAACAGGCTGTCCAACGCGCAGAAGCTGAAGAGCGATCTCGACGCGTTGCGCGTCGAACTCGCCAACGCCCAGCGCCGCGGCGAATTCCAGCGGGCCGGCGAGCTCGCCTATGGCAAGATTCCGGAGATCGAGAAGAAGCTCGCCGACATCGAGGCCAAGGAAAATGCCGGCCAGACGATGGAGGAGGCCGTCACCGCCAACCATATCGCGCAGGTGGTGTCGCGCTGGACCGGGGTTCCCGTCGACAAGATGCTCGAGGGCGAAAAGGACAAGCTCCTAAAGATGGAGGAGGCCCTCGGCAAGCGGGTCGTCGGCCAGGCCGAGGCGGTGCGTGCGGTCTCGACCGCAGTGCGGCGCTCGCGCGCAGGCCTGCAGGACCCGAACCGGCCGATGGGCTCGTTCATGTTCTTGGGTCCCACCGGCGTCGGCAAGACCGAGCTCACCAAGGCGCTCGCCGAGTTCCTCTTCAACGACGAGACCGCGATGGTCCGGCTCGACATGTCCGAATACATGGAGAAGCATTCGGTGTCGCGGCTGATCGGTGCGCCTCCGGGCTATGTCGGCTATGACGAGGGCGGCGCGCTCACCGAAGCGGTGCGGCGGCGGCCCTATCAGGTGGTCCTGTTCGACGAGATCGAAAAGGCCCATCCGGACGTCTTCAACGTGCTGTTGCAGGTGCTCGACGACGGCCGCCTGACCGATGGTCAGGGCCGCACCGTCGACTTCCGCAACACGCTGATCATCATGACCTCGAATCTCGGCTCCGAGTTCCTGGTCAACCAGCCGGAGGGTGAGGACACTTCCGCGGTGCGCGAGCAGGTGATGGGCATGGTGCGCGCGCACTTCCGTCCCGAATTCCTCAACCGGGTCGATGAGATCATCCTGTTCCATCGCCTGCAGAGGAGCGAGATGGGCCGGATCGTCGAGATCCAGTTCGGCCGGCTGCAGAAGCTTCTGGAGGATCGCAAGATCACGCTCACGCTCGACCTCGCGGCGCGCGACTGGCTGGCGGCCAAGGGCTGGGATCCGGCCTATGGCGCCCGTCCGCTGAAGCGGGTGATCCAGCGCTACCTGCAGGACCCGCTCGCCGAGATGATCCTCGCGGGCGAGGTGAAGGACGGCGATGCGGTTGCCATCTCCTCGGAAGGCAACGTGCTGACCTTCAACGGCAAGGCGCCGCAGACCGCTGAAATCACGCAGTTCGAAGCGCCGCCGAAGCGCAAGCTGAACTGACAAACCCGGGGGCGCGGCGGACGGCCGCGCCCTTCTCGGCCTTAGTTTTCCTTGCCGGCGACGGTGCCCTCGTCGATATCCTCCTCGCTCGCCTGGAGTTCGGTGAGGATGTCGACGAGTTCGCCGACGCGGCCGCTCGGCAGCGGCCTGCCGGCATTCATCAGCGGCTCGTCATTGACGATCCAGGCTTGCGCTTCGGCAAGCTCGTCGACGCTCGCGCCGGTTCCGATGATCTGCGCGATCACCACATCGTCGGCGTCGGTGCCGACCGCCTTGATCGCGTCGTCTCGGGTGATGCGTCGCATGACGTCCTCCCCTTCGTTAGCTCCGGGTCATGCAGCTGATGCGATTCCTGCCGGCGGCAGGCGGACCATGTCGCTACTGGTTTGCCGTAAGACGAGGCGGATGCTGGGACATGATCCAGATCTCGATCGCGGCCAGGATCGCCACCAAGGCACCCACGATCACGTGGATCGTCATGGGCGTGGTAGATCCCTGGAAGCCCAAGACCCAGGGCGAAATCAAGGTCCACAATCCGACGATCAGGTTGAGCCACTCTTCCCAGACTGCAAAGGCGGCCAGCGCCGCAATCGCCAGCACCGCGATCACGATGCCGGCGATGGTGGCGTTCTGGGTCATCTTTCCGGCCTCGAAGCCGAAGATCCAGGGCGAGATAAACAGGAACGCGCCGAGGACCAGGTTGGCGACGTCGCAGAGCTTCGCGTTCGACCAATTCTCCATGGCACTCTCCATCAGATGATGGTCTCCACGCACCTCAACCTAAGGACCATGCCCCGGTTCCGAAGCGGCTCCGTCAAAATTTAATGAAATTGGGCAAGGGAAGTGGCGTCATCCGCCATGCTGCCGCCGGTTCCGGGGGGGCGGAATGTGGGAAACCCGGTCAGCGGTTCGTGATCTGCACCGAGCCGACGGCATCAGAGATGCGGGTCGAGGCGCCGTTGCGGCCGTTCATCATTCCGTCCAGCCGGTCGCGCTCTTTCTCGAAGCTCGCCATCATCGGGCCTTCCAGCGCCCGCCCGCGCGGCAGCTTGACGCGCATCGGATCGACGAAGCGGCCGTTGACGAGGATTTCGTAGTGGACGTGGGCGCCGGTCGACATGCCGGTCGATCCCACGAAGCCGATCACCTGGCCCTGCCTCACGCGCTTGCCGACCTCCATGCCCTTGGCGAAGGCCGACATGTGGCCGTAGGCGGTCTCATAGCCGTTGTTGTGCTTCAGGCGGATGTATTTGCCGTAGCCGCCTTCCCAGCCGATCTTCTCGATGACGCCGTTGCCGGCCGCGAAGATCGGGGTGCCGTAGGCGGTGGCCCAGTCGACGCCGGTATGCATTTTGACGTAGCCGAGGATCGGATGGCGGCGACCGCCGAACCCGGAGCGCATGATCGCCTCGTTGACCGGCTTGCGCACCAGGAATTTTTTCGCGCTCTTGCCGGTCTCGTCATAGTAGTCGACGATGCCGTCGTCGGGCGTCTGGAAGCGGTAGAATTTCTTGGTCTCGCCGCCCACGGAAAGGGAGGCGAACAGCACCTCGTTCTTCTCGGTGTTGTTGTTGCCCTCGTCCTCCCCGGCATAGAACACTTCGAACGAATCGCCGGGTTGCACCTTGCGCTGGAAGTCGACGTCGTAGGAATAGATGCGGATCATGTCGTCGATGACCGGCATCGGCACCTTGTTGCGCAGCGCGGTTTCGTAGATGCTCTGGTAGAGCCGCACGCCGCTGCCGTCATCGTCCTCGTCGTCGCTGCTGGTGCTGTTGTCAGCGGTGTCGGTTCCGGTGTTCATGCTCTGCACGTCGACCGCGACGTATCTGCCCAGATCGGACAGTGCGACATCGGCCTCGACGGTGGTGTCGTTGGCGATGATCACGCGATAGGGCTGCAGCCGTGCGCCGGGCGCGGGACTTGCGGGGCCCATCAGGATGCGCAGCTTCTCGCCCTCCTTGATGCCGCCATCGCGACCACGGGAGCCGAGCAGGGCGGTGATCGCCTTGATCTCGTCGGGATTGGCGCCCTGGTCGCGCAGGACTGAGCCGACGCTGTCGCCCTTCTTCACGATATGGACGTGCTCGCCGGTGGGATTGCCGCCGGTCACTTGCTCCTTGGTCTTCGGCAGCAACGTGACGTTTTCCGGGATCACCCTCGTCTCAAAGCCGGCATACGGGTCGGCGGAGGCTCCCTCGGTAGCATAGGCCATCTTGATGTCGGACTGCGCGCCGCTCGCATCCGCAGCCGTGTTGGCCAGCGCATAGCGCACGCCGGAGGCGCCATTGCCGTGCCAGTTGGCGGCGTCGCGCACGCGCATCAGCACTTCATCAAGCCCGACGGTTGCGGCGATCCTTGCCTTGGGCAGCACCGTGCCGAGGTCCTTGGTGACGAAAGATACCTCGGCATCCGGTTCGGCAGCATCGGAATTGTTGGCGTCGTCGGATGTCGTCTGGTCGCTGCCGACGTCGGCCAGCATGCGTTGGGCATTGAAGGGAGGGATCTTCGCGCTGAGATCGCTCGTGGTCATCGACAGGTTGCCGGAAACGCGAACGTACGGGCGGACGCGCATCACATCCCGGTTGCCGACCCTCGTGACCGTGGAAACCCGCACCAGGGTGCGCGCAGCGGTGGCTTCGCCCGGCGGCGGCAAGCGATCGGCCTTGTGGAGGCTGACGGCGCGATCGTTGGCGCCGAACGCCCCGCGCAGCGCGCTTTCGACTCGCTCAGGCACGCGGGCAAAGGTCGTTTCGCCGTCGAGCGAAGCAAAGACGGCGCCGCCGATGAGAGCTGCGCCGCAAAGACCGGTCAGGATCGTACCGCTGAACCACTGCACCGAGACGCGACGACGATCGATGACGGCGGCCTCGGTGCCGTCGACGGAAAGCGGCGGCTCGTGACCGAGGTCGATGACCCCGATGTCGCGCCCATGTGCGCCCCCGCGTGACGTCCGTTGGTTCAACCCGCGTCCCCCGTTACTCTACCGATCACATCGGGGGAGACCTTCGTTCGGCCTGGGTCTCGATTTGCTCCCCGCAAGAGCAAGTCGGGAACCTGGCGTGCTGCAGGATTGTCCGGAAATCAGTCGCCCAACGGGCCGACCGGAAGCGCGGACAATGATGCTGCCTGGATGGTCTCTCGATGCTTCCCGGTCATTGGGAACGGACGATGGGTCCATTGCGTTCGCCCATTCCCAACTGGACGAATGCCGGACGCCGACTGGCATCCGGCGATTCAACGCTTACTTATACGCCAGAACGTCGCAGGATTGTGGCTCAAGTGCGGCGCAAAGTCCGGAAAAATAACGGCTTCTTTGCGCCGCAAAATAACTTCGGGTCGTACGACGATTTCTTGACGATACCCGTTGACAACGTCGATGGGGTGGAGCTATAGACCCAACCACTGAGCGCGGCGCTGTTTTGGCCCTTGGCCAAGACCGGGTTTCGTGCCTCGTGAAGCTCCTCTCTTTGATGAGTGAATCAACAGCCGATAAGTTAGTCGGTTGTCATTTGCCGTCGGATGAGGTCTTCGAAACTCCCTTAAGGGAGAGGGGCCTTCGGGTTCCAGGCTGTTTGACAAGTGAAGATGAAGAAAGAGAAACGTGGACGGCGGAGTCCTTGCGAGTCTCGAATAGCTGAAAGCTTCGGTTTTCATCTTTTTTCGGGACTGGACGAAAGACTTCGGCGGTACACGTTTCAAAGGTAACACCATGGTCTCTTAATTGAGATCGATCGTAGCGATGTGAATCGCTTCGATATGGTGGGACCTCGTCAAACGTTGTGATCAGCCGGTTCAAAGTTTCAAGTCCAACTTGAGAGTTTGATCCTGGCTCAGAGCGAACGCTGGCGGCAGGCTTAACACATGCAAGTCGAGCGGGCGTAGCAATACGTCAGCGGC
>CAYVVB010000423.1:0-6165 GCA_964454955.1 uncultured Bradyrhizobium sp.
CCCTTCTGGAGCGCCGCGGAGGCCTCGATGAAGAGGATTTGATGGCCATTCTGTTTGCTGATGTTATCGAGACGGATCATGGGCTAAGGGAGGCGGGAAAGAAATTTGCTGCGCCGCACTTAGCGCATATGGCGTGCCCGCGGAAGGCTCTTACTCCCCATCCAGCGCCGCGAGCCGCTCGGCCTCCGCAATATCCTCGACCGTATTGGCGTTGAAGAACGGATCGAGCGGCGTGGTCGGCCAGCTCACCGTGGCGAGCCTGTAGCGCGCGGTCCAGCGGTCGATCTTGCGGATGTCCTCCTTGACCAGCGCGTGACGCAGCGCATCGCGCAAGGCCACGCTCCACAGGCCGATCACGGGATGCGACCAGCCGCCTGACGCGGCGACCGCGAGCTCGGCGTTCTGCTCCTCGCGCGCGGCGGCAAGCCGCGCCACCAGATCGCGCGGCAGGAACGGGCAGTCCGCCGCCGCGCTCAGCACCAACTTCACCTCGGGGCGCTGCGCCGCCGCCCAGTCGAGCGCGGCGAGGATGCCGGCGAGCGGTCCGGGATAATCCGGCACGCCATCGGCAATCACGGCAAGCCCGAATCCGGCGAAACGCGACGGATCGCCATTCGCATTGAGGATCAGCCCGTCGCATTGCGGCGCAAGCCGCGCGATCACCCGCTCCAGGATGGTGCGGCCCGCAATCGTGCGCATCGGCTTGTCGCCGCCGCCCATCCGCCGCGCCAGGCCGCCGGCGAGCAGCACCCCGGGGAGATTACTCGTCATCGCGGCTCCCGCCCTTGCGCCGGTGACGCGAGGATTCCTCTTCGACATAGGCGAGGTTCTGGTCGTAGACGATGCGCTCCTCGCCCGACAGCGCAATGAAGCGCTTGCCGCGCGTGCGCCCGACCAGGGTCAGCCCGACCTGCCGCGCGAGCTCGACGCCCCAGGCGGTGAAGCCGGACCGCGAGACCAGGATCGGAATCCCCATCCGCACCGTCTTGATCACCATCTCCGAAGTGAGCCGCCCCGTGGTGTAGAGAATCTTGTCGCCTGCCTCGACGCCGTGGCGGAACATCCAGCCTGCGATCTTGTCCACCGCGTTGTGGCGGCCGACGTCCTCGGTATAGCACAGCGGCGTGCCTTCCTTGCATAGCACGCAGCCATGGATCGCGCCGGCCTCCAGATACAGCGACGGCATGGTGTTGATCGCCTGCGTCATCTGGTACAGCCATGATGTGCGCAACTCGGCTTTCGGCAGCGCGACGCTCTCCACCGCCTCCAGAAGATCGCCGAACGCGGTGCCTTGCGCGCACCCGGAGGTCTGGGTGCGCTTCTTCAGCTTCTGCTCGAAGTTGGTGTGGTGTTCGGTGCGCACCACCACCACCTCGAGATCGTCGTCATATTCAACCTCGGTGACGTCGTCGTCGTATTTCAGCATGTTTTGATTGAGCAGATAGCCCAGCGCCAGATATTCGGGATAGTCGCCGATCGTCATCATGGTGACGATCTCCTGGGCGTTGAGGTAAAGCGTCAGCGGCCGTTCCACCGGCACCTTGATCTTGACCCTGGCCCCGCTCTGGTCGAGGCCTGCGACCGCTTCCGTCAGTCTCGGATCCTGCGGATTGGGCAGGATGAGGGGAACGGGCTTCTTGTCGATCTTCATCATCTGCGCAGCTTAGCATGACAAGCTCTGCACACCGATATAAAGCACATGAGGAAGAAGGCTAGTCCGGTTCCCGGACCGTACGGAGAATGAGATGAAAGTCATCGGCCTTGCCGGCTGGAGCGGTTCGGGCAAGACGACCTTGCTGACGCGCCTCATCCCGCTTTTCCGGGAGCAGGGCCTGCGGGTCTCCGTGATCAAGCACGCCCATCACAAGTTCGACGTCGATGTTCCCGGCAAGGATTCGTGGCTGCATCGCCAGGCGGGCGCCGAGGAAGTGCTGGTGTCATCTGCCAACCGCTGGGCCTTGATGCATGAGCTGCGCGGGCAGAGCGAGCCGCAATTGCCTGCGCTCCTGAAGAAGATGACGCGCGTCGATCTCGTGGTGATCGAGGGTTACAAGTCCGAGCCGCATCGCAAGATCGAGGTACACCGCGCGGCCAACGGCAAGCCGTTTCTGTTCCCGGACGATCCCGGCATCGTGGGCATCGCCAGCGATGTCGCGGTTGAAACCCGTCTGCCTGTCGTCCATCTCGACGACATCCCGGCGATAGGGACGCTGGTCCGGCGCTCGGCGATTTCGGTCGACGAGGTGCTGTCGATGAGTAGCGCATGATCCGGAAAAGTGGGCACCGGTTTTCCGAAGAGATCATGCGCAAACAATATAAGGTCGAACAATAGAGGCCATGATGGCGCAATTGTCCGATGATTGCTTTGCGTTCGGCGGGCCGATGATGTCGGTCGACGAGGCCGTGCGCATCATCGCCTCCCGCGTTAAGCAGGTCGGCGACGTCGAGACCGTTGCGCTCGATGCGGCTGACGGGCGCATCCTGGCGCGCGATCTGGTCGCGCCCTTGCCGCTGCCGCCCTTCACCAACTCCGCCGTCGACGGCTATGCGGTCGCGGCCGGTGAACTGCCGCGCGGGCAGGCGCGCGCGTTTCCGCTGTCCGGCCGCATTCAGGCGGGCGGTTCGGCGCTGGCGGCGACGCCCGGGCACGCGCTACGGATTTTCACCGGAGCACCGATGCCGTCGGGTGCGGATACCGTTTTCATGCAGGAAGACGTGACAATCGATGATTCAGGCCGCGTGGTGCTGCCTCCCGGCCTCAAGCCGGGGGCCAATGTGCGCCCGGCCGGCGAAGATGTTCCGCAGGGCCATGTCGCGTTGAAGGCCGGCCGGCGGCTGCGGCCGCAGGACGTGGCGCTTGCCGCCGCCTTCGGCCTAACCAGCCTCGACGTGGTCCGCCCGCTTCGCGTCGCGGTGTTCTCCACCGGCGATGAACTGGCCTCGCCGGGAGATGCGCGCGGGGCGCCGCAGGTGTACGATTCCAACCGTTTCATGCTGGTCGCGATGCTCAAGCGCCTCGGCTGCGCGGTCAGCGATCTCGGCATCCTGCGTGACGAGCGTGCATCTCTGGCCGACGGCCTGAGGCAGGTCGCGTCCCGTCACGATCTCATCCTCACCACGGGCGGCGTCTCGACCGGCGAGGAAGATCACGTCAAGACGGCCGTGGAGAGCGTCGGCACGCTGGTGCTGTGGCGGATGGCGATCAAGCCTGGCCGTCCCGTGGCGATGGGAATCATCGAGGGGGCGCCCTTCATCGGCCTGCCCGGCAATCCGGTGGCGAGTTTCGTGACCTTTGTCTATGTGGTGCGGCCGACCGTGCTGGCGCTGTCGGGCGCGCAGGCCTCGCCGCCGGTGCCGATGCCGGTCCGCTCTGCCTTCACCTACAAGAAGAAGGGCGGCCGTCGCGAATATGTGCGCGCTTACTTGCGCAGGCGCGAGGACGGCGTGCTGGAGGCGATCAAGTTTCCGCGCGAGGGCGCAGGCCTGTTGTCGTCATTGGTGGAAACCGACGGTCTGGTCGAACTCGGTGAAACCGTGACCCAGGTCGAGCCCGGCCAGACTATCGGCTTTCTCGGCTATGCCAGCTTGCTCTAGCAGTTTATCTTCACGCCCATGACCGCCGCCAAGACAAAGCTCGATCTCACCGGCCTGAAATGCCCGCTGCCGGCGCTGAAGACGCGCAAGGCGCTGAAATCCGTCAAGACGGGCGATTTCCTGGAAGTGCACTGTACCGATCCGTTGTCGGTGATCGACATCCCCAACCTGATCCGCGAGACCGGCGACAAGGTCGAGATCACCGAGCGCACCGAAGGCCGCATCGTGTTCCTGATCGAGAAGGCGGACGGCGCGATCGCAAAATCCGACCAGTCCTCGTCGTCTCCAAGCTAGGGTATGATCGCGGTCGTTCACCTCGCCCCGCAAGCGGCAGGGCGCATATGGGGCGTCGGACTCTTGCGATCACGCTTCCGCATCGTCATGGCCGGGCTTGAGCCGGCCATCCGCGTCTTCTCACGAGAAGCAGACGTGGATGCCCGGCACGAGGCCGGCATGACGAGTTTGTGAGCTGACCGACCAGATAAGGCGCACAGGACCTGCACATCCGCATATGCGATAGCCCTGACGCAAGCGCAAACGGGGAGAGGAAGGCAACTTGAGCCCCAACCCTATTGCGCGATTGCGCCGCCTCCACTAACGTTTTCTCACTGGATGGGGATGGGGTTCCCCGATAACCGCCGCAAGGCTAATGACTCCTGCCAGGCGCTTTGCGTCGGCAGGAGCATGTCGAAAACTCCTCCACGGCGAGCAACTGGTCTGACAGGCGGCGGCTGCCCGCAACGACAGCCGCGTGCGGATGGGACGTGCTGCACGGACGTGTTCCGTGCCGCGCAATGGAGGCGTGCGACATGAAGTCAAACGGCGAAAGGATGTGGGGCGGGCAAAGCGGAAGCGTGCCCACCGGCAGGCGGCGGCCGATGCCTGGTGGGCACGGCGCCGGCGCGCCTTTGTCCACCCTGCAGGGTTCCTACGTAGGATCGCGGCTGGTACGGCTGTCGTCTCGTCGCTTATGTTTGTGCAGGGTGCGAATCTGAAAGGATTGTTTGCGGCGTGATCGGCGGATTGATTAGCGTCGTCGTGGGCAGCATGCTGGGCGCGGTTTCGCGCTATTTCATTTCCGGCTTCGTGGCGCGGCGCGTGGGCGAGACCTTCCCCTGGGGCACGTTGCTGATCAATGTCAGCGGCGCATTCGCGATCGGCATCGTCGGCGATCTGGCGCTTCAGCCGGGATCGCTGTTTGCAAAGCCCGATCCCTGGCTCTTCGCGGTGACCGGCTTTCTGGGGGCTTACACCACCGTATCCTCGTTCAGCCTGCAGACGCTCTCGCTCGCGCGCGACGGGGAGGAAACGCGTGCCGCCCTCTATGTCGTCATCTCGGTCGCGCTGGCGCTTTCGGCGGCGACGCTTGGTTTTGCATTGGTCGATGCGTTGAAATGAAGCGGGACTGAAGGCGATGAGCGGCAGCAAGGTGACGTCCAGCGTGTGGAACACGGCCGTTCTCTACGCATGCGTTGCAGCCGGCGGCGTGCTGGGCACCCTCGCGCGCTTTCTTGCATCCGTGCTGATCCAGGCGATTGGCGGATTTCCGCTGGCCACCCTGTTCGTCAACATCACCGGATCCTTCATCATCGGATTCTACAACACACTGAGCGGGCCGGATGGCCGGCTGTTCGCAGGTGCCCGGCAGCGGCAGTTCGTGATGACGGGATTTTGCGGGGGCTTCACGACCTTCTCGACGTTCAGCCTGGAAACCGTCAAGCTGCTGCAGGCCGGCCAGGGGCGGACGGCGCTGCTCAACATCGCGATCTCCGTCGTCACCTGGCTCACGGCGGTGTGGCTTGGTCATACGCTGGCAAGCCGTCTCAACCGTTTGAAAGGGACCTGACACATGCAAATTCCCAAACAGGCGCTGCTGCTTAGGATCTTCATCGGTGAAGACGACCAGTTCGACGGATCGCCGCTGCATGAAGCCATCGTGCTGAAGGCGCGCGAGATGCATCTCGCCGGCGCGACAGTTCTCCGCGGGCCGATGGGCTTTGGTGCATCGAGCCGGCTGCACACCACCAAGATCCTGCGCCTGTCGGAGGACTTGCCGCTGGTGATCGAACTCGTCGATGCCGAGGAGAAGATCAACGCTTTCCTGCCGGTGCTGGACGGCATGATGGCGAGCGGGCTTGTGACGCTGGAGAAGGTGCAGGTCCTGCAGTATGGGGCGAAGGCAGCGAGCTGATTGCAAGGGTTTTGCCGTAGCCCAGGTGAGCCAACGGGTCGCGCGAATGCGCGCCCGATGACAGGCTCCACGATACCCGGGAATGATGGCCCTGCGTGTCGCTGTCGCTCATGCAGGCTATACGTTGCCGCCCGCAAACTGATTCGCCCGTCGCGTTAAAGTGCCGCATGCCGTCGGCTTGCGCCGTCGGGCAAATCAGAAGCATCGTTCCGGCCATCCTGTCCCGGCACGAGGGGCGTATCGCGATCGTCACGACACGCGGGGCAGGCGGCGGTGGACGCGACGGTGCTGTCTGACGAGCGGCGCCATCGTGGACGGCGAAGTCGTGTGGTTCTGGCACACCCATGCAAGTGCCAAGTAGGCGACGATGCTTCGCATCG
>CAYVVB010000424.1:0-5633 GCA_964454955.1 uncultured Bradyrhizobium sp.
TCCCACGAGGAGCCGATCCTGTGGCGTCGTAACCGCGACATGGCGATCACCGTGCGCTCCGACGTCAATGACGGCGTGCAGGCGCCCGACGTCACCAACCAGATCTGGCCCAAGCTGCAGGATATCCGCGATCACCTCGAGCCGGCCTACCGGATCGAGGCCGGCGGCGCATTCGAGGAATCCGCCAAGGGCAATGCCTCCATCTTCGTCCTATTTCCGGTGATGGCGATCGTCATGCTGACGCTGCTCATGATCCAGCTGCAGAACTTCTCGCGGCTGTTCCTGGTCTTTCTGACCGCGCCGCTCGGCATCATCGGGGCATCGCTCGGCCTCAACGTCGCCAATGCGCCGTTCGGCTTCGTGGCGCTGCTGGGCCTGATCGCGCTCGCCGGCATGATCATGCGCAACACCGTGATCCTGGTCGACCAGATCGAGAGCGACGTCGCCCATGGACTGCCGCGCAAGGAAGCCATCGTGGAGGCAACCGTCAGGCGCGCCCGCCCCGTGGTGCTGACCGCGCTGGCTGCGATTCTGGCCATGATCCCACTGTCGCGTTCCGCCTTCTGGGGGCCGATGGCCATCACCATCATGGGCGGCCTGTTCGTTGCAACCTTCCTGACCTTGCTGTACCTGCCGGGCCTTTACGCGCTTTGGTTCCGCAAGAGCCTGGAAGAGCGCGGCACGCAAGACAGTCTTGCGTCGCAACATCAACAAGAACCCGCATTTCCGCTTGCTGAGGCCGCGGAATAGTTGAACATTGAGGCTGTGATGACGCTGATTTCCGAACATGTCGAGCCGGATACCCGCGAGCGAATTCTCGTGGTGGCCGAGCGTCTGTTCCGGCAGATCGGCTACCAGAAGACCACGGTCGCCGACATCGCCAAAGAGCTGCGCATGAGCCCGGCCAACGTGTATCGCTTCTTCGATTCGAAGAAGGCGATCCACGAGGGCGTGGCGCGCGGCCTGATGGGCGAGGTCGAGACGGCGGCCGGCGTCATCGTCGCCAGGCCCGGTCCGGCGGCCGCGCGCATGCGCGAGTTGCTCACCACCATCCATCAGATGAACTGCGAACGTTACGTTGGCGATTCCAAGCTGCACGAGATGGTCGAGATCGCGATGGAAGAAAGCTGGGAGGTCTGTGTCGCGCATATGCAGACCATCACCGAGAGCATTGCGGGCGTGATTGCCCAGGGCGCGGCTTCCGGCGAGTTCAAGGTGCCCGACGTGCCGCTGGCCGCGCTGTGCGTCTGCACCGCCATGATGCGGTTTTTCCACCCTCAAATGATCGCGCAAACCGCCAACAAGCCGGGTCCCTCGATCGATCAAATGATCGATTTTGTGCTGGTCGGGCTTGGTTCGAGCAGGAGCGCAGGCTAGGTTTCTTCGTCATTCCGGAGCGACGCGACAGCATCGAATCCGGAATCTCGAGATTCCGGGTCCGGCGCTTGCGCGCGATCCCGGAATGACAGCAATAAGTGTTGAGAGGAAAAGACGCGTGGCTGAGAGGGACTTACACTATTACGAACCGGCCAAGGGCCATGGTCTGAAGCACGATCCCTTCAACGCCATCATAGCGCCGCGGCCGATCGGCTGGATATCCTCGCGCGACAGCAAGGGGAATATCAACCTTGCGCCCTATAGTTTCTTCAACGGCTTCTGTTACAAGCCGCCGATCATCGGTTTTTCCTCGACCTCCTGGAAGGACAGCGTCGCCAACATCAAGGAAACGGGCGAGTTCGTCTGGAATCTCGCGACCATGGCCCTCGCCAAGCAGATGAACGCGACCGCGGCCCATGTCCCCCACGACGTCAGCGAGTTCAAGATCGCCGGGCTCACCGCGGCGCCCTGCAAGCTTGTGAATGTGCCGCGGGTCGCCGAAAGCCCGGTTGCCTTCGAGTGCAAGCTGACGCAGATCGTGCAGCTGCAGGGCGCCGACGGCACAAAGGCGGACGCCTGGTTGACACTCGGCGAAGTCGTCGCCGCCCATATCGATAAGGCTCTCATCAAGGACGGCGTCTATCAGACCGCGCTCGCCCGCCCGATCGTGCGTGCCGGCCGGCGGGGCGACTATTTCGAGATTCGCCCCGAGGCCATGTTCGAAATGGTGCGGCCCGATTGACGGCCCGGGCTCCCCTTGGAGGGAGAGCGATCGCATGTGTCTCCAACGGACTGCCACGAACTTATTCCGTCATTCCGGGGCGCCCGAAGGGCGAACTATGGTGCGCAATTGCGCACCTGAGAATCCCGAGATTCCGGGTCTGGTCCTTCGGACCATCCCGGAATGACGGTGCCAGAGGTAAGAGCGCAGATGCTCGGCACGGCAGCATGATCCGCATGTGCTATAGCCCTGCTTGGACGGGGGAGGTGCTCGGAACTCGGGGCAAAATATCCCGTTATCACCGCGAGCAATTTTACTTTCTTTTCAGTGCGGGTCGTCACGTCGTTCTTCATCCTTTCCGATAGACTGGGGTCCGCCGAATACGGATCGGCTGGTACCGCGCCTTGGTTGCATCATCAAAGGACATCGCCATGAGCTCCTTTCGCCGCGAGTTCATCACCAAGCCCATCTTCTCCTTTGCGCGCGCCGCGCTGCCCTCGATGTCGGCCACTGAGCGCGAGGCCCTGGAGGCTGGCGACGTCTGGTGGGACGCCGATCTTTTCACTGGTGCGCCAGATTGGCAGAAGCTCCTGAATTATCCGCAGGCACGCCTTTCGGACGAAGAGAAGGCGTTCCTCAACGGTCCGGTCGACGAGCTCTGCGCCATGCTCGACGAGTGGAAGATCAATTGGGAATGGCGGGATCTGCCGAACGAAGCCTGGGACTTCATCAAGCGCAACAAATTCTTCGGCATGATCATTCCGAAGGAGTATGGCGGGCTTGGCTTCTCGCCTTACGCGCATTCCGAAGTGGTGCGCAAGCTCTCCTCGCGCTCGCTCACTGCCGCGGTGACCGTGATGGTGCCCAACTCGCTCGGCCCCGGCGAACTGCTGCTGCGTTTCGGCACCGCCGAGCAGCGCGAGAAATGGCTACCCCGCCTTGCCGATGGCCGCGACATTCCCTGCTTCGGCTTGACCAGCCCTGAAGCCGGCTCCGACGCTGCGGCGATGGTCGATAGCGGCGTCATCTGCAAAGGCAGTTTCGAGGGCCGCGAAGTGCTGGGGCTCAGGCTCAACTGGCACAAGCGCTACATCACGCTCGGACCTGTCGCGACGCTGCTCGGCCTCGCGTTCAAGGCCTATGATCCGGATCATCTGGTGGGACAACAAGAAGAAATTGGCATCACTGTTGCGCTGATCCCGACCCATCTGCCGGGCGTCACGATCGGCCGCCGGCATTTGCCGGCGATGCAGGTGTTCCAGAACGGCCCGAACCAGGGGCGCGATGTCTTCATCCCGCTCGACTACATCATCGGCGGCAAGGAGCGGCTCGGGCAGGGTTGGGAAATGCTGATGACGGCGCTGGCTGCCGGCCGAGGCATCTCGCTGCCGTCGCTTTCTGCTGCCGGTGCCGCCTACGCCGCACGGACCACGGGAGCCTACGCCCGCATTCGCGAGCAGTTCGGCATCGCCATCGGCAAATTCGAGGGCATCGAGGAGCCGCTCGCCCGTATTGCCGGCACCGCCTATCTGCTCGATGCCGCGCGGCGGCTGACCTGCGCCGCGCTCAATGAGGGCCACCACCCCGCTGTCATCTCCGGCATCATGAAGCTGCAGGCGACCGAGCGGATGCGCCTCGTCATCGACGACGCCATGGACATCCACGGTGGCAAGGCGGTCATTGACGGCCCGCAAAACTATCTCGGCAATCTCTATCGCGCCGTGCCGGTCGCCATCACGGTCGAGGGCGCCAATATTCTGACGCGCAGTCTCATCGTATTCGGGCAGGGCGCGATCCGCGCGCATCCTTTCCTGCTGGAGGAGATGAACGCACTGGCCGAGGAGGATCGCGCGCGCGGACTCGATGCTTTCGACTATGTGTTGTGGAAACATGTCGCGCACAGCCTCAAGACACTGTTCCGCGCCTGGAGCCGGAGTTGGACGTTCGGCCTGCTTGCGCCGGCGCCGGATGCCGGCGCCGCAACGGGCTTCTGCCGTCAGCTCTCGCGTTACGCGTCGGCATTTGCGCTCTGCGCCGACATGGCGCTGCTCACGCTGGGCGGCGCCCTGAAGCGGAAGGAGATGCTGTCGGCGCGGTTCGGCGACATCCTGTCCGAACTCTATCTGCTCTCCGCCGTGCTGAAACGCTGGCAGGACGAGGGCCGTCAGCAGCAGGATTTTCCGCTGCTCGAATGGTGCATGGCGAGTGGATTCAAGACCATCGAGAACCGCTTTGCCGAGATCCTCGCCAATCTGCCCAACCGGTTTGTCGCCGGCATCCTGAAATTCGTGGTGCAGCCATTCGGCGCACGCGTGCTCGGTCCGTCCGATCGCATCGTGCGTCAATGCGCGCAAATCCTTCTGGAGCCGTCTGCCGCGCGCGATCGCCTGGCGGCGGACCTCTCGCATGTCGAGGACGACGGGGGGCGGGCGCGGCTGGAGCAGGCATTCTTGCTGGTGACCGCGGCCGAGGATGCGTCCAGGAAAATGCGCGCCGCGCATTTACACGACCGGGACGAGGCCGTGAAGCGGGGCATCATCTCCCGGGACGAGGCCGACAGGCTGGCGGCAGCGCATGAGGCGGCCGCCAGGGTCATCGAGGTCGACGATTTTGCGCCCGAAATGCTGTCGCCGATTTACAAGAAGGGTGCCGATGTGCATCAGTTCTTCCAGGAGCTGGGTGAGCAGAGGGCGACGGGCTGATGGCGCGGCCAGTCTTTATCATCGACGGCAGCCGGACGCCGTTCTTGAAAGCACGCGCGGGGCCGGGCCCGTTCACCCCGGTCGATCTTGCCGTGCAATGCGGCCGGCCGCTCCTGGCGCGGCAGCCGTTTCCGGCATCCGCCTTCGACCAGGTCATTCTCGGCTGCGTCAACGTCATCGCCGATGAGATGAATCCGGCGCGTGTCGCCGCGCTTCGGCTCGGTATGGGCGAGTCGATGGTCGCCTTCACGGTGCAGATCAATTGCGGCTCCGGCATGCAGTCGATCGACACGGGCTATCGCTACATCCGCGAAGGCAATGCGAATTTGATTCTGGCCGGCGGCGCGGAAGCGCTCAGCCATGCGCCGCTGGTGTGGCCGCAGGCCGGCGTGCGCTGGTTTGCGGGGCTTGCGGGTGCAAAGGATTGGGCCGCGAAGGCCGCCGCTGCGATCAAGGTGCGGCCGGATTTTTTCAAGCCGATCATCGGGCTTGAGCGAGGGCTGACCGATCCGATCACTGAACTGAACATGGGTCAGACCGCGGAAGTCGTCGGCCACCTCTTCGGCATCACGCGCGCACAATCGGACGCTTATGCGGCCGAAAGCCATCAACGGCTTGCCAAGGCTCAGGGCGACGGCTGGCTCAAGGGCGAGGTCGAGACCGCGTTTTCCCGCGACGGTAGGTTCTACGATCACGACGACGGCGTGCGACCCGACTCCACCCCGGAGACGCTGTCGAGATTGAAGCCGGTGTTCGAACGGCCATGGGGTCAGGTCACGGCCGGCAACTCCTCGCAGATCACGGATGGCGCGTCCTGGGTGATCCTCGCCTCG
>CAYVVB010000425.1:0-28580 GCA_964454955.1 uncultured Bradyrhizobium sp.
GGCGATGCGCTTATGGCCCTCCAGGTGCCGAGACGCGAGGGGCTCGGAAGCGGCGTGCGCCTCAATCTCGTGGGCAGAAGCCGGTTGGATGTCGTGCGCAATCGCGACAGCGGCCGCGCAGGATCCGGCAAGAAGGCATAGCACCAGTCGATTCATTCGCTTCGCCATGCCCCCTTCCGGCGACAGTTCGAACTGCCGGCAATACAGGTCAGACCGACAGGTCAACGAGACCTGAATCAGTATCTCGTTTCAGCACAATCCAATTGCGCTTCAGTAGCGGCTCACGACCGGTGGCGGCGCCTTGCCGATCGGGGATTTGCCGACAGGGCCCTTGCCAATCGGCATCTTGCCGACGGGAGCCGGTTGATAGACGGGTTGCGGGTGCGGCAGGTCGGCAGCGGCTGCGGCAGTCACCAGGGCAACCGTTGCACCCATTGCGATCAGAATTTTCACCACCGTACTTCTCCTCAAGGTTGGCAGGAACAAGCAGTAACCTGCCGGGGATTGCCCTCCTAAGCCCTGGTAACCTTGAGCCTCCGACTTCGTTGAGAATGCGGCAGAATGGGAATTCGTCTGCGCTGCGGCAGATATGACACAGTAACGAGCCGAGACTCGCGAGCGCAGGAAAAGTTTTGGCGGATGCCGCGGCCGTTATGGGCCGTTTACGGGGTGGGCGGGACACCTCAGCACGCGATCGCCAACGCAGCGCTAACATCGCCCTGACGCAGACGCATGGCCCTGCATGAAGATGAAATGGCTGGCTCCCCGGGCTGGATTCGAACCAGCGACCATCCGATTAACAGTCGGATGCTCTACCGCTGAGCTACCGAGGAATAGGCGATACAAATGTTCGCGAGCGCGCAGCGTATAACAAAGCCTTTTCCGCTTGCATAGAACAAATCGCGTCGGCTTGCGCGAAAGCTGGCAAATGCGGAAACGCTCGACCGTGCAATAAGTTGCGCTGCAAATTGGATATCAAGATGTGATGGCTCCGGACCTTTCCGGCAGGCCGGAGGCGACTGATCCCGACCGGCATCCTCGACCCCAAATCGACTTATTTGGCCGAAAGCTTTCCGGCCGCTGGATTTTGCGGAGGGGATTCGATGAAGGACCGTGTCGATCGGATCAGGCAGACGCCCTCGATTGTCCCGAACGACGTCATCTCACTGAGCGACGATGAATGCGTGGCCCGGCTGGCGCGGGCCATCGCAGCACGTGATTCGGACCATCTCGATGAAGTCGCGCAGTTGATCAGTCGCCTCGCAGTGACGATCGAATAAGGTCGGATCGAAATCGCAACGAGGAGACAGGCGCCGCCCGTCGGTGCCTTCTGTTGCGTTTTGGCGCCTGTTGTACCAAAGATGGCGCAATCCAAGCTCCTCCGCGGCAAGCTCCGCTTCTGACAGGTTCTCCAATGTCCGGTTTTGCGACTGCGCGCCAGAAAATGGTCGATGGCCAGGTGCGCACCAACGACGTCACTGACCCTCGCATCGTCGACGCGATGCTGACGATTCCCCGCGAGCAGTTCGTGCCCGAGACCAAGCGCGCGCTGGCCTATCTGGACGTCGACCTCGATGTCACCGCAGGCGGTTCCGTCAAGCGCTATATGCTCGCGCCTCGAACCCTCGCCAAGCTGCTGCAGTCGGCCGAGGTCAAGCCAAGCGACAAGGTGCTCGTGGTGGGTTGCGCGAGCGGTTACGCGGCTGCACTGGCGGCCCGCCTGGCGGCGAAGGTGACAGCAACTGAGAGCGAGCCAGCGCTGGTCGAACAGGGTAACAAGGTACTGGCCACGCTCGGTTTTGCGAATGTGACCATCAAGGTGGCCTCGCCGCCGGATGGCGATCCGGCAGGCGCGCCTTACGATGTCATCATCCTCAATGGGGCCACTGAGGTCGCGCCGGAGGGGCTTTTCGAGCAGCTCGCCGAGGGTGGGCGGCTCGTCGGCGTCTTCGCCACGAGCAGGCCGGCACGCGCCATGATCGTGACCCGGTGCCACAAGGACTTGGGCCATTGGGCCCTTTTTGACGGAGCTGCGCCTGTCCTGCCAGGGCTGGAGCGCCGCCCGAGCTTCGTCTTCTAGACCGGTCCCGCGCTCAGGCCCGTTAATATCCCGTTTTGAATGGCCTGTTAAAATCCCGTTTTGAATCAGAAGTGTGACCCGGAAGCTGCAGGTCCAGAGTTTCCGTTGGACGCGACCCCACTGGTGGTTCCGTCATGCTTGCCCGCAGCTTATGTTGCCGACTCGGTTGGGCCGATCCGCTCGTGCGGACCGGCAGCAAAATTGAGTGGAATAACAGGAATGCATGGGGTGAGGGTTTTCACCGGAGCTGCGGCTGCGGTCCTTCTGATGGCGTGTGCGGGGCCGGCGCCGGTGCTCGCGGACACGATCGAAGCTGCGCTGGTGCGAGCCTATCAGACCAATCCACAGCTTAACTCGCAGCGCGCCCAGGTCAGGTCCACTGACGAAAATGTGCCTCAGGCGCTCTCAGGCTATCGGCCGAAGGTCAATTTGACCGCGACCCTCGGTTATCAATACACCGATACGCTCTCGACCCAGGGCGGCACGCCCACTGACCTTGTGCGGACCGACATTCATGGCGCAAATCCGCCGCGCAGCGTTGGCCTGACCGTCACGCAGACCCTGTTCAACGGGAACCAGACCGCCAACCGGACGCGCCAAGCCGAGAGCCAGGTCTCGGGTGCCCGCGAAGGCTTGCGTGTCCTGGAACAGAGCGTGCTGCTGTCCGCCTCCACCATCTACATGGATTACCTGCGCGACGCTGCCATCGTCGAGGTGCAGAAGAGTAACGTGCGTGTGCTTGAGCAGACGCTGAAGCAGACCCGCGACCGCTTCAATGTCGGCGAAGTCACGCGGACCGACGTTGCGCAATCGGAAGCGCAGCTTGCCGCGGGCAAGACGCAGGAACTCACCGCCGAGTCCAACTTGGTCACGACGCGCTCGAATTTCCGCCGGATCATCGGCAACGAACCTGCGAACCTCGCACCGGGCTCGCCGGTTGATCGCTTCCTGCCGGGGACCTTGCAGAAGGCGGTCGATCTCAGCCTGATCGAAAATCCGAATGTCACCGCCGCGATGTACGGCATCGACGTTAATTTCCTGCAGGTCAAGATCAACGAAGGCGCGTTGTTGCCGACCGTGACCGTGCAAGCCTCCGCTCAGGAGGCCTACGAAGAGTCGATGATAACCCAGCGTGCGTTCAGCGCGGCTGTGGTCGGACAGGTTTCGGTTCCGGTGTATCAGGGCGGCGCGGAATATGCGCTGATCCGTCAATCCAAGGAAAGCCTGGCGCAGCAGCGCCTCAATCTGGAAATGACCCGCGACCAGACCCGTGCCAACACGGTGAGCGCCTGGGGTCAGCTCGTCGCCACGAAGGCGCAGGTAGCCTCGGCGCAAGCGCAGGTGACTGCGTCGGAAATTGCGCTCAATGGCGTGCGCGAGGAAGCCAAGGCCGGCCAGCGTACCACGCTCGACGTGCTCAACGCGCAGCAGGCCCTGGTCAACGCCCGCGTTGCGCTCGTCACCGCACAACACGATCGCGTGGTCGCATCCTATGGAGTGTTGAATGCCGTCGGTCGGTTATCGCCGCAAGTGCTGAACCTGGCGACGACGACTTACGATCCGAGCGTGCATTACCAACAGGTGCGCGACAGTTGGGCCGGCGTTCGCACGCCCGACGGACGCTAATTGTAGCACAGTCGCAACGTAGCACTTAAAGCGCCGGAATATCCCTTGGGTGTTCCGGCGTTCGCTTGCAATCGGCCATTTTGATGACATAGCCTTTGAACAGGCAGCAGGACGATTCGCGCCGCTTCCGGCGACTCGTTAGCCGCGACGCTTCGTCTGCCGCCGAGCAAGGGTGGGGCCTCGCACGAGTTGCATCGAGCGACGGTTGATCTGGGGACAAGTCGGGCTTGCGCGAGGAAAATCGCCGACCCTTCGCATCCGGAGCCAGCTATTCCCATCGAGCCTGTTGTAGAACAACGCACTGCAAGTGCGTTGTATCGTTGATGATGATTTGGAGTCGGAAATGACGCAGCCTGCAAAGGTCCAAGAACCCTCGATGGAGGAGATTCTGGCGTCGATCCGCCGCATCATCGCCGACGATGAAGCCAAGCCGCCCGCAGCCGAGAAGCCCGCAAGTCCGTCGGCTTCTTCGCAGTCCGCGGCCAAATCGGAAAAGCCGGCTGCTGCCGCGCCGGCCTCCAAAGCAGGGATGACCGATATTCCACCGTCGAAGATTTCAGCGGCCGTTGCCGCTGCCGCCGCGAAAGCGGTTGCGCCCCCGCCGCCGCCCCCTCGACCTGCGCCGCCGCCCCCGTCGCCTCCGCCTGCGGCGGCCAACGATCAGGACGATATCGATGCTCTGCTCGCGGGACTCGATGAAACGACCACCCCCGAGGAAGTGCGCTCCGCACAGCCCGACGGCGAGGTGTTCGAGCTGACCGACGACATGGCGGTGCCGACCCCAGCGCCGGCGCAAACGTCGTTTCAGAAGGTCGAACCGCATGAGGACATCGAGTTCACCGAAACGACGGCTTCGCGGGCGCCCCAACGGCCGCCTGCCTATGCTCCGCCCGCGGCTGAGCCGCCACCGGCGCCGTCGCGGGCGATCTTGTCGCAATCGACGGTCACTTCCGTGGAATCCGCATTCAATGCTCTCGCCAACACCGTGCTCAGCAACAATGCGCGGACGCTCGAGGATCTGGTCAAGGAAATGCTGCGGCCGATGCTGAAATCCTGGCTCGACGACAACTTGCCGGCCCTGGTGGAGCGGATTGTCAAAGCGGAAATCGAGCGGGTTTCGCGCGGCCGGTAGCTGCCGGGCCGGGACCGCGGGCGGGGTTGACGGCCCTCATTCAGCCATTAGCTCGGCTTCTATGCGGATTTGGACCGGCTTGTCCGGTTGACTTGGCGCGCGCCGGCGGCTTTCTAGCGCGTTTCACACCCCGATTGCACGGTCATGATCGAGAAAACCTACCAGCCTGCCGATATTGAGGGCCGTATGTCCCTCGTTTGGGAGGACGCCCGCGCGTTCCGCGCCGGGCGCCCGGACCGGCGCGACGCAGAACCATTCACCATCGTGATCCCGCCGCCGAATGTGACGGGTTCGCTGCATATGGGGCACGCGCTCAACAACACGCTGCAGGACGTTCTCTGCCGCTTCGAGCGCATGCGCGGCCGCGACGTGCTGTGGCAACCGGGGACCGACCATGCGGGCATCGCGACGCAGATGGTGGTCGAGCGGCAGCTGATGGAACGTCACCAGCCGGGTCGGCGCGAGATGGGCCGGGAAAAATTCGTCGAGCGGGTCTGGCAATGGAAGGAGGAGAGCGGCGGCACCATCATCAACCAGCTGAAGCGCCTCGGTGCTTCCTGCGACTGGTCCCGCGAACGCTTCACCATGGACGAAGGCCTGTCGCGCGCCGTCGTCAAGGTGTTCGTCGAGCTTTATCGGCAAGGGTTGATCTACAAAGACAAGCGGCTGGTGAACTGGGACCCCAAGCTGCTCACCGCCATCTCCGACCTCGAAGTGCAGCAGGTCGAGGTCAAGGGCAACCTCTGGTATTTGCGCTATCCGCTGGAAGGGAAGACGTTCAGCCCGGACGATCCCTCAAGCTTCATCGTGGTGGCGACGACCCGCCCGGAAACCATGCTTGGCGACAGTGCGGTGGCGGTGCACCCGGAGGACGAGCGCTACAGGCATCTGGTCGGCAAGCATGTGATCCTGCCGCTGGTCGGACGGAAGATTCCGATCGTCGCCGACGAGTATTCCGACCCCGACAAGGGCTCGGGCGCGGTCAAGGTGACGCCGGCACACGACTTCAACGACTTCGAGATCGGCAGGCGACATGATCTGCCGCAGATCAACATATTCGACCGCGAGGCGAAGCTCTCGCTGGTCGGCAACGAGGACTATTTGCGCGCGCTTCCCGAAGCCTCGCTCGAGTTTGCCGAGGAGTTTCAGGGCGTCGACCGCTTTGCTGCGCGCAAGCAACTGCTCGCACGACTCGAAGACTTTGGTTTCCTCGAGCGCATCGAGCCGAACACACACATGGTGCCGCACGGCGACCGCTCCGGCGTGGTCATCGAGCCGTACTTGACCGACCAATGGTATGTCGATGCCAAAACGCTGGCGCAGCCGGCGATCGAGGCGGTGCGTTCGGGGCGCACGGTCTTCGTGCCCAGGAATTGGGAGAAGACCTATTTCGAATGGATGGAGAACATCCAGCCCTGGTGCATTTCGCGGCAGTTGTGGTGGGGTCACCAGATCCCGGCGTGGTACGGGCCAGACGGCAAGGTGTTCGTCGCCGAGACCGAGGACGAGGCGGTCAGCAACGCGCTCGGCTATTACGTCGAACAGGAGGTCATCACGCCGGAGCAGGGCCGCGAGATGGCGCTCGACCGCAACAAGCGCGCGGGCTTCATTGCTCGCGACGAGGACGTGCTGGACACCTGGTTCTCCTCAGCGCTGTGGCCGTTCTCAACTCTCGGCTGGCCCGACGATACGCCGGAAGTGAGCCGCTACTATCCGACCGATGTGTTGGTCACCGGCTTCGACATCATCTTCTTCTGGGTTGCCCGGATGATGATGATGGGCCTGCATTTCATGAAAGAGGCGCCGTTCTCGACCGTCTACATTCACCGTCTCGTCCGCGACGAGAAGGGTGCGAAGATGTCGAAGTCGAAGGGCAACGTCATCGACCCGCTCGGCGTCATCGACGAGTACGGCGCCGATGCATTGCGTTTCGCCCTGGCGCGCGGTGCCGCCCAGGGGCACGACATCAAGCTGTCCTCCCAGCATGTCGAGACCAACCGCAACTTTGCGACAAAGCTCTGGAATGCCTGCCGCTTTGCGGAGATGAACGATTGCGTGCAGCCGGAGGGCTTCGAGCCCACCAAGGCGAAGGAAACGCTGAACCGCTGGATCGCGCACGAGACGGCCCGCGTTGTGCGCGAGGTTACCGAGGCATTGGAAGCGTTCCGCTTCAACGACGCGGCGAACGCGATCTATCGGTTCGTCTGGAACGTCTATTGCGACTGGTATCTCGAACTCGCAAAGCCGGTCCTGACCGGCGAGGAGGGGGCGGCCAAGGTCGAGACCCGCGCCATGGTTGCCTGGGCGCGGGACGAGATCCTCAAGCTTCTCCATCCTTTCATGCCGTTCATCACCGAGGCGCTGTGGGAGACCACGGCGCGCCGCGAGACCTTGCTCGCCTTGACGCCATGGTCGCGCAAGGCAGAGGCGCTTACTCCGGAGCAGGCGGAGCAGGTTGCGGTCATGTCGAGCGTCGCGGCGGTCGATCCTTTGGTCCCACCGGTCCTGCTTTCGTTCGATCCGGATTTCGAGGATCACGCGGCGGAAGCCGAAATCGGCTGGGTGGTCGACCTCGTCACCGCGATCCGCTCGGTGCGCGCCGAGATGAATATTGCGCCGGCGACGTTGACGCCGCTGGTGCTGGCAGGCGCGTCCACGGAAACGAAAGAGCGCGCGCCGCGCTGGAGCGAGGTGATCAAGCGATTGGCGCGGCTATCGGAGATTTCGTTTGCCGATCGCCCGCCGGAGGGCGCTGTGCAGCTTGTAGTCCGTGGCGAAGTCGCCGCCCTGCCGCTGAAGGGCGTGATCGATCTGTCTGCTGAGCGCGCCCGGCTGGACAAGGAAATTGCCAAGGCCGAATCCGACATCAAGCGGGTGGATGCCAAGCTTTCCAACGAGAAGTTCGTCGCGAACGCGCCAGAGGAGGTCGTCGAGGAAGAGCGCGAAAAGCGCGAGGCGGCCGTGGCTCGCAAGGAGAAGATTCTCGAGGCGCTCGAGCGGTTGCAGCACGTCGGCTCCTGAGGCTCGCTCAGGTCCGGTCCGGAAACGGCTTGCTGAGGAATTTCGAATCCTTCAGCCCGTATCGCCAGGGCAGATCGGCCGCCTTGGTGATGCCGATCCGAACGCCCGCGGCCACCTCCACCTTGCCCGTCCGCGCGTGGACGGCGAATGGCGGTTCGTCGAGCGGCAGGGCATTATGCGCATGGGTGATGCCCAGCGCCTCCGTCAGTTTGCCTGGGCCCGAGCAAAGCGCGCGTGCCTCCGCAAGGCCGCGCCGGCGGCGCATCGCCGACAATCCATGAGTCGGCTCCAGCGCGCGGATCAGGACCGCGCTCGCCGAACCTTCCTGCTCGCAGACAAAATTCACGCACCAGTGGATGCCGTAGGAGCGGTAGACATAGGCAAAGCCGGGCGGCCCGAACATCACGGCGTTGCGCGCCGTGGGTCCGCGGAAGGAATGCGCGGCCGGGTCGGTGTGGTGGTAGGCCTCGACCTCTACGATGACGCCGCCGACGCCGTTAAAGAGCAGCGTAGCGCCGATCAGGTCCGGCGCGACCTCATGCACGCTGCGCGCAAAGAAGGCGCGCTTCAGCGGCCTGCCGAGAGGAGGGGGCGCCGCGCCGGCCTGCTTTGACTTTTGGGCCATTTTCGCGTTGAGAATCAGCGTGGAACGGGCCGCAAGGCTGCCAATATTCGGCCCGCTCTGCTAGCCTTGCCAGAAGCCGGGTTGCGACTTTCCGCCATCCGAACTAGCTAGAGCATCATGGTCACAATCATCGACACCGTTTCGGACATGCCCTTGCGTCCGCGTCACCCCGAAAAGGTGAACCGGCCGGATGCATTCTCGCCGCCAAAGCCGGACTGGATCCGCGTCCGTGCTCCGAGCCAGCGCGGCTATGCCGAGACACGCAACATCGTCAAGGAGAACGGCCTCGTCACGGTGTGCGAGGAGGCCGGCTGTCCGAATATCGGCGAGTGCTGGGACAAGAAGCACGCGACCTTCATGATCATGGGGGACACTTGCACCCGGGCGTGTGCCTTCTGCAATGTCAGGACCGGCTTGCCGGAGGCGCTCGATGCCGCAGAGCCCGCGCATGTGGCGGAAGCCACCGCGAAGCTCGGGCTTTCCCATGTCGTGATCACCTCCGTCGACCGCGACGATCTTGCCGATGGCGGCGCCGAGCATTTTGCCAGGACCATCGGCGCGATTCGCGCTCGCTGCCCCTCGACCACGATCGAGGTGCTCACGCCCGATTTCCTGCGCAAGGACGGCGCGCTGGAGGTCGTGGTCGCCGCCAAGCCCGACGTCTTCAACCACAATCTCGAGACCGTGCCCTCGCACTATCTGAATGTCCGGCCGGGCGCACGTTATTTCCACTCGGTGCGACTGTTGCAGCGGGTCAAGGAGATCGATCCCACCATGTTCACCAAATCCGGCATCATGGTCGGGCTCGGCGAAGAGCGGCAGGAAGTGCTGCAGGTGATGGACGATCTGCGCTCGGCGGATGTTGATTTCCTCACCATAGGCCAGTACCTGCAGCCGACCCGCAAGCACCATGCGGTGATGAGCTATGTGCCGCCGGACGAATTCAAGGCCTACGAGAAGGTCGCCTATGCCAAGGGCTTTCTGATGGTATCGGCGAGCCCGCTGACCCGCTCCTCGCATCACGCCGGCGAGGATTTTGCGAAATTGCAGGCGGCGAGGGCGCTGATCGCGCGTTGAGACGTGAGCGGCCCGGAATTCGGCGGCCGAGGCTGGCTGCGACGGATGCCGTGTGAGCCGGGACCAGAAGGTTATGCCGAGATTTTCCAGCAAACGCCGCGTACCCCACAGCGCGGAGCAGATGTTCGATTTGGTCGCCGATGTCGAGCGATACCCGGAATTTGTGCCGCTCTGCCAGTCGCTGAAAATACGCCAGCGCACCAAGAGGGCTGACGGCACCGAGCTTCTGGTCGCCGACATGACCGTGTCCTTCAAGCTGGTCCGGGAGACCTTTACAACCCAGGTCACGCTCGACCGGCCAAATCTGAAGATCCTGGTCGAATATTTGCGGGGGCCGTTCAAGAATCTCGAGAACCGCTGGGCCTTCGAGCCGAAAGGCGAGGATGTCTGCGATGTCGGATTCTATCTTGCCTACGAGTTCAAGAGCCGGATGCTGGCGACGCTCATGGGTGCGATGTTCGACACCGCCTTTGCGCGTTTTTCCGCAGCTTTCGAGAAGCGGGCGGATGCGATCTACGGCAGGAAGCCGGCGAGCCAGCCGACGCCCTGATTGCCGAAATCCAATGTCGTTCGGTACTCGAATGTGATCTTGCGTGGCGGCCAATCCGCGCCGCAGCAAGCGCCCGCGCGCACGTCGTCGGAGATCATGCAGCGCATTGCGGCGCCGATGATCGGCTGTTCGCCCGGAATCGCGCACGAGTTTTCCCGGCTTGCCGCAGAGCAGGCAAGGCTTTCCGTTTTGCGAAGAGCGCCGTCATTGGTTGAGCCCCACGGGCCGTGAAGGTTAGGCTTAAGGCGTACGAGAAATCAAGGCGCGGTCGCAGGCGGAGACTTGAACTCGTGGCGCCGATGGAACAAAGGAGAGCATACATAGTTTCAACACTGTCACGCTGCAGTGGGGATGCCGGGTGTCGCTGCGAACGGTCATTGCCGGATTGGGATTGGCAGTTTCCATCCCGGCTGTTGCTGCTGTTGCTCAAACAGCAAGTGAGCCGCCCGATACCACGGCAGCTCGCGTCGAGGCGTGCACGCCCTGCCATGGCGAGAAGGGCCAGGGCACCAGCGACGTTTATTTCCCGCGGCTCGCGGGAAAGCCCGCCGGCTATCTCTACAACCAGTTGCTCGCGTTCAGAAATACGCGGCGCAAATATCCGCCGATGAACTACCTGCTCGAATTCCTGCCCGATGCGTATCTGCAGGAGATGGCCGACTATTTCGCCGATCAGCATCCGCCTTTCCCGCCGCCGGCTGCCGGCGGCGTCAGCGATCAGGTGTTGGAGCACGGCCAGGCCCTGGTGACGCGTGGCGACGCCATGCGGCAAATCCCGGCCTGCGCGAGCTGCCACGGACCCGCGCTCACCGGGATGGAGCCCGGAATTCCCGGATTGATCGGTCTTCGCCCCAACTACATCAGCGCGCAGTTGGGGGCGTGGCGATACGGCACACGTACGGCGACGGCACCGGACTGCATGCAGACCGTGGCGGCGAAGCTGACGGAGGCGGACGTCACGGCAGTCGCAGCCTGGCTTGGCGCGCGACCGGCGCCGGTCGATATGGCGCCGGCTCCCAAGGGCGCCTACGTGCTGCCCTTTGCCTGCGGCAGTGAACCGAATTGAGAGGAGCGGGTGATGGGATCGCAATTGCGCATCATCGTCCTCCTGGCAACGCTTCTTGCCCCGGCGGCGCGCGCCCAGAACGCGACGGACACCGTCACACGCGGCGAATATCTCGCGCGCGTCGGCGACTGCATTGCGTGCCACACCGCGCCGGAGGGACATATTTTCGCCGGCGGACGCGCCATGCCGACGCCGTTTGGCACGCTCTACAGTTCCAACATCACGCCTGATCCGGAGACCGGCATCGGCAAGTGGACCGCCGACGATTTCTACAAGACCATGCACACCGGTCGTTTCCCGGACGGCGGGCTGATCTATCCGGCGATGCCGTTTGCGTCCTATACCAAGGTCACGCGATCGGACAGCGATGCGATCTTCGCATTCCTGAAGACGATCCCGCCGGTGAGACAGCCGAACAGGCCGCACGACCTGCGCTTTCCCTACGACAATCGCCAGTTGATCCTGGGATGGCGGACGCTGTTTTTCTCCGAGGGCGAATTCCAGCCCAATCCGACAAAATCCGCGGAGTGGAATCGAGGCGCGTATCTGGTCGAGGGACTTGGCCATTGCGGCATGTGTCACTCGCCAATCAACGCGCTTGGCGGCACCTCGCCTTCGCAGGCGTTCAAGGGCGGCCTGATTCCGATGCAGGATTGGTACGCGCCGTCGCTGACCTCGAACCGGGAGGCGGGCCTCGGCGAATGGAGCATCAAGGACATCACCGATCTGCTGCAGACCGGCGTCTCGGCGCGCGGCGTCGTGTACGGCCCGATGGCCGAGGTCGTCCACAACAGCCTGCAATATCTGAGCGACGAGGACGCGCACGCGATGGCGGTGTATCTCAAGAGCATTGCCGAACCCTCGCCATCGCCGCCGCCGACCTCGCTGGTGCCCGGCAGCGAGGCCAGCCTGCTGATGAGCCTGGGCAAGACCGTCTACGACGCGCATTGCGCGACCTGCCATGGCGCCCAGGGCGAGGGCAAGCCGCCGCATTGGCCGCCGCTCGCCGGCAACCAGTCGATCGGGATGGAGTCTGCGGTCAACCCGATCCGCATGGTGCTGAACGGCGGCTATCCTCCGGGCACAAAGGGCAATCCTCGGCCCTACGGCATGCCGCCTTTTGCCGGCGTGCTCTCGGACAACGAGGTCGCCGCCGTCGTCACCTATATCCGCACCTCCTGGGGCAATCGCGGCACCGCCGTGAGCGCCCGCGAGGCGAACGAGTTGCGTTCCGCACCGCTCAACTGAGGCAGCCATGATCAATTCGGATCATCCTTCGGAATTGCCTGCACCTGACGACCATGCCGTCGAGCGTATCGTCGCCGAAGGGCCGCACGGGGCGGTGATGCTCGCCGGCATTGCCACCGCCTGCGTGATCGGGATGTGGCTTGCCTTCTACTTTTTCGTCTTCCTGCAGCGCGGGCCGTTGCAATGACCATGCAGGATGACCATCACGAGGTTGCGGCGCGCGTCGAGCGGCGCTGGACGATTATCTCGACCATCATCGTGGTGATGCTGGTGGTGCTGGCTGCCTTCGCGGGCATCCACCGGGTAACCATGCCCCAGGCGCGGGTCGAAACCATCGATCCCTCGCGGTTGCATCTGTCGGGCGAATTCGTCGAATCGAATCTCGGTACCGCGGTCGAACCGGATGGTTCGGTCATCGTCCGCGCCATCGGCCAGCAATATTCATTCACACCGGAGTGTATTGTGGTGCCGGCGGAGACGCCGATCACGCTGCGTGCCACCAGCGCCGACGTAATCCACGGAATCATCATCCAGGGTACGAACATCAACACCATGCTGGTGCCCGGCTATGTGTCGGAACAGTTCATGCGATTCGAGAAGACCGGCGACTACCTGATGCCATGCCAGGAGTTCTGCAGCTTCGGGCACGAGGGCATGTGGGGAAAGGTGAGGGTCCTCGACAAGGCGGACTTCGATTCACGTGTAAAGGCCGGGGGGAGGCTGAGCTGTGTTGGCGAATAGAAAGCTTATACTCGCGCATTTCTGGCTGGCCTTCGCGGCCTTCGGCCTGGCGCTGGTGCTCGGTGCCTGGCAGATGTTCATCCGCAGCCCCTTGCACACATGGCTCAGTGATCCCGAATTGTACTATCGCTCGCTGACCGCGCACGGCACCGTGATGGCCTATGTCTTCCCGACGCTCGTCGCCATGGGCTTCGGCTATGCGATATCGGAGTCCTCGCTTGAGCAGCCCTTGGTCGGCGTGCGCTGGGCCTGGGCGGGGTTCTGGCTCATCGTGATCGGAGCCGTCATGGCGATGGTTCCGGTGGCGCTTGGCCGGGCTTCCGTCCTCTATACCTTCTATCCGCCGCTCATCGGCAACGCGTTCTACTACATCGGCGTGGTCCTCGTCGTGGTCGGCTCCTGGTTTTGGGTCGCGCTGATGTCGATCAATCTGCGCGTCTGGAAGCGCGCCCATCCGGGTGCGCCGGTGCCGCTCGCCATGTTTGCCAATGTCGCCGGCTCGTATCTCTGGGCGTGGACCGCGGTCGGGGCGGCGCTCGAACTGCTGCTGCAGATCATTCCGGTCGCACTGGGGCTGAGGAGCACGATCGACGCGGGTCTCGCCCGCGTGTTCTTCTCCTGGACGCTGCACGCCATTGTCTATTTCTGGCTGATCCCGAGCTACATCGCCTATTACACGATCGTGCCGCGCGCGATCGGCGGCAAGGTCTACAGCGACACCATGGCGCGCTTCGCTTTCATTCTTTTCCTGGTGGTGGCCATGCCGATCGGCATTCACCACACCTTCGCCGATCCGCAAATCGGCGCGGGATTCAAGTTCGTCCATTCGACCTTCACGGCGCTGGTGGCGTTGCCGACCCTGCTCACGGTGTTCACCATCTGCGCCTCGGTCGAGATTGCCGGGCGCCTGCACGGCGGCCGGGGCCTGTTCGGCTGGATCGCGGCGCTGCCGTGGGATAATCCGATCATGCTGGCGGTCGCCTTCTCGTTCGTCATGCTCGGTTTCGGCGGAGCAGGCGGGCTCATCAACATGAGCTATCAACTCAACGCCCCAATCCACAACACCCAGTGGATCACCGGCCACTTCCACCTGATCTTCGGCGGCGCGATCGTGATCATGTACTTCGCGATCGCCTACGATCTGTGGCCGCATCTCACTGGCCGGGCGCTGCCCGATCTGCGGCTGCTGCGCATCCAGCTCTGGCTGTGGTTCATCGGCATGATCGTCACCACTTTCCCGTGGCACTGGGTCGGCCTCCTCGGCATGCCGAGGCGCATGGCGTATTTCGATTTCACCAATCCCGCGCTTGCGCCGGAAGCGTGGCCGGTCATCCTGTCGGTTATCGGCGCGGTCGTTCTGCTGATCTCCGGTCTTTTGTTCTTGTACATCCTCGCCCGCGCGCAGGCAGCACCGGCGGAAGAGGCCGGCCCGTATCGCTTCAGCGAGGCCGTGCATCAGCCTGCGACTGTTCCCCTGGCACTCAACAGCCACGGACTCTGGGTGGCATTGATGGTGGCGTTGACCATCACCAACTACGGCATTCCGATCGCCGCACTCGTGGCGCGCCAGGACACGTCGGTCCCGGCGGTTTATGTGGGGACGCAGTGATGAGTGCGCGCGAGCTCTTTTCATTCCGCAATCCCTATTTCACCGTGAGTGTGGGGCTTACGGCGGTCGTGTTCGTGCTGGCGGCGCTGGTTGGCTTCATCGTGCTGCCCTATGCGCAGCGCTACGTCGAATTCGCGAGCCTTTGGGACGCCATCTGCAGCGCCGCGGGCCTGCCCAGCAGGGCCACACAGTCGGGCGCGGCGCCGGCGTCGCGCTACAAGACCTCCAGCGCAGTGCTGACCTCGACGACGCTTGCCCATTCGACCCAGGAATCGATCGGCCGCGGCGCGACGCTTGCGCAGCGCTGCGCCATCTGCCACGGCCCGACCGGTATCAGCCGGGCGGACTCTCCCAATCTCGCCGGCCAGTACGCCAGCGTCATCTACAAGCAACTGCTCGACTTCCGCTCGGGCGCCCGCACCAATGCCGTGATGTCGCCGTTTGCCATCGGTCTCTCCGATCAGGATATCGCCGACCTCGCGGCCTACTATGCCTATCTGCCGCGCCTCCCGGGCTATCACCCCGAGCAGCGGCTGCCGCCGACGCAGATCGTGGTCTACGGCGCGCCGCTGCGGGGAATTGCGCCCTGTGGCGCCTGCCACGGAAGCCTGGACAACAAGGCCGGGAGTCCGTGGCTGGAGGGCCAGTCGGCTGCCTACATCAAGTCGCAGCTGCAGGCCTTCGCCTCGGGCGAGCGTCACAACGACATCAACGAGCAGATGCGCAACATCGCACGCGCGATGACGCCGCAGGAGATCGAGGAGGCGGCCAATTATTACGCCTCCCAACCGCCCGAGTTCATCAGGCGCGCCGACTGAGCGGGCTCTCGTAGGTTGCACGGCCTGACCGTCAAGCCCGAACGAACGCCAGCAGGTCCGGGTTGATCACGTCGGCATGCACGGTGCACATGCCGTGCGGATAGCCCGGATAGATCTTCAACGTCGCGTTCTTGATGATCTTTGCGGAGAGCAGGGCGGCGTCCCGGTAGGGCACGATCTGGTCGTCATCGCCGTGCATCACCAGCGTCGGGACCTCGATTGCCGCGAGGTCTGAATTGAAATCGGTCTCCGAAAAAATCTTGATGCACTCGTAATGTGCATTCATCGCGCCCATCATGCCCTGGCGCCACCAATTGTCGACGACGCCGTCCAGCACTTTCACGCCGGGCCGATTGAAGCCGTAGAAGGGCATCGGCACCTCGCGATAGAACTGCGCCCGGTTGGCCGCGAGCTGCTTGCGCAGATCGTCGAACGCCGACATCGGCAGGCCGCCGGGATTTTTCTCCGTTTGCAGCATGATCGGCGGTACCGCGCTGATCAGCACCGCTTTCGCAACCCGGCCCTTGCCGTGCCGGGCGACATAGCGAGTCACTTCGCCGCCGCCGGTGGAATGGCCGATGTGGACGGCGTCCTTCAGATCGAGCGCAGCGGCGAGTTCGGCGACATCCGCCGCATAGGTATCCATTTCGTGGCCGAGGGCCGGCTGGCTGGAGCGTCCATGGCCGCGCCGATCGTGGGCGATGACGCGATAACCGTGCTGCAGGAAAAACAGCATCTGGCTGTCCCAATCATCCGCACTCAAGGGCCAACCATGATGGAACACGATCGGCTGGCCCTGTCCCCAATCCTTGTAGAAAATCTGCGTGCCGTCCTTGGTGGTGATGAAAGGCATCTCTCAACTCCGTTATTGCCAATTGGCTGGGATGGCCGGGCTGCAAGATTGATGCCCGATGCTGGCGGAGACGTGGCCGTTAACCTTTTGTTAATGGCCCGCATGCACGCTCCGGCAATTCTGGTTCGGGGCGAGCGGCTGGGGAGAGGCTCGCTGTGACCAGGTTCTGGCAGCTTTTGATCGTTTATCCTTGGGCGACGGGCTATGCCCGCGGGGGCTCGATGGAGCAACGGCATGTCTGGGCGTGAAGCGCAGGCCGAAGCAAACTTGCTGTTAGCATTCGCGATGATGATCGGCGGCGCATTCGGCGTCGCGCTGCCGATGGCGTTGGTCATTATTTGGATTTGTTCCTGACGTTGTCGCGAGGGTATCGGGGCTTCGGAATCGGAATGCATAGACACGCGCTGCCTCCGTCTTGTTGGAGGCGCGGCCGTGATCGTGTTTGGGCGACGGGGACCTAAGCGGCGGCAGCCGGGCATTCGGTCGACATCCAATGTTCAAAACGGGCCTGCGACATGCGACGGCAGTCCCGCGGCGCGATCAGCGCCCGAGTTTTGCTCTCGAACACCCTCTTGAATACAGAGGGCGCAGGGAAGACCGGGTGGCCGCATGCACCCGGGGCCCCCGCGCAAAAGGAATTTGCGCGAGCGCGTTGACCACAGGCACAGGCGGAGACACTCCGGCCTTCCCTGCGCAGTGGTTTACGGCTTACTTCGTACTCTCCCCGGTGAACCGGCGTTTGTCACCGTCATAAGCGCGATGCGAAGCATCGTCGCCTACTTGGCGCTTGCATGGGCGCGCCAGGACCACACGACTTGACCGTCCGCGAAGATGCCGCACGTCTCCAGCGCCTTCACGTCCACCGCATCCCGCGCTCAACGTCCGTGACGACGCGTACGCCCCTCTCATCGAGGCGGGACGGCGGAGAGTTATCATCAATTTCTGAAAAAACGAAAGAGAAATTTTTTTGATCGAGGGCTGTACAGGCAAATGAGCTTGAGTTCACACGCGAAATTAGATTTTGCGCGCCAACGAATTCGCGGGCGGGGAGGCCCATGAGCGTGAGTTGACGATGAGAAAATTGAAGTGATTTGCCCGACAGGTGGTGCGTTGGCGTGGCAAACGCCCAATCTCGCGGAAACCTCCGTGGCGGCGGATTACCCTGTCGCTAATCAGCCCCACGAAGTCGACCCGACGGGCTGTCGTTGGTAGACTAGGCGTAGCAGGCAGGGCCGAACTTCTGCGCACCGACGAATCGAGCTGACCCATGGCTACCGAGGTTGCAACCGCGCTCAAGCTCCGTGTCGAGGGCATGGATTGCGGCGCTTGCGCCATCAAGATCGAGAACGGCCTGAAGCGCCTGCCGGGCGTCACGGACATCAACGTCAATGTGGGGCTCGCGATGCTGTCGCTCCTCGTCGACGAGGACCGTACCTCCCGCGCGACCATCGAGCAGCGCATTCGCTCGCTCGGCTACACCCCGCATCCGGCGGACGGCGAGGCGGCTCGCGGCGCGGAGGCATGGCGACCGGAGCCGGCCGAGCGAGACTGGTGGCGGACACGAAAAGCGCAACTCGTGCTCGGCGCCGGCGCGCTGCTGGGCGTCGCCTTCGCCATCGGGATACTTGCCCCGGCACTCGCGCCGTGGGCCTACACGGCGGCGGCGCTGCTCGGCGTGCTGCCGGTTCTGCGACGTGCGATCGCCGGCGCCCGGCACGGAACGCCATTCAGCATCGAAACGCTGATGTCGGTCGCCGCCGTCGGTGCGGTCGCCATAGGTCAAAGCGCGGAAGCCGCCGTCGTCGTCTTCCTGTTTGCGGTCGGCGAATTTTTGGAGAACTTTGCCGCCGGCCGGGCGCGTGCCGGCATCGAGGCGCTGATCGATCTCGTTCCCCGCGTGGCGCGGTGCGAGCGCGGCGGCAGGGTGACAGACATTCCCGTCGAGCAACTCGTCATCGGCGACACCGTGGTAATCCGGCCGGGGGACCGCGCGCCGTCGGATGGCGAGGTGATCGAAGGGGAATCCGAACTGGACGAGTCGCCGGTGACCGGCGAATCCCAGCCCGTGTTCAAGGAGGCGGGCAGCCTTATCTACGCCGGCAGCATCAACGCCAACGGTGTGCTGCGGGTGAAGATCACGCGCACCGTCGCCGACAATACCATCGCGCGCATCATTCACCTGGTCGAGGAGGCGCAGAGCTCGAAGGCGCCGACCGCGCGCTTCATCGACCGGTTCAGCGTATATTATACGCCGGCCGCCATGGTGGTCGCGATCGCCGTGATGATCGGGCCGCCGCTCGTTTTCGCAGCGCCGTGGTCGACCTGGATCTATCGCGGACTGGCGACGCTGCTCATCGCCTGTCCGTGTGCACTCGTCATCTCGACGCCGGCGGCCGTCGCCTCGGGCCTCGCCGCCGGCGCGCGGCGCGGGCTGCTGATCAAGGGCGGGGCCGCGCTGGAGACCCTGGGCAAGGTGCGCTCCGTCGCCTTCGACAAGACGGGAACGCTGACGGTCGGACGGCCGCGTGTCACGGACATCATCGCCATCGAGGGAACAGAAGAGGAGGTGCTGGCGAAGGCGGCCGCAGTCGAAGGCGAGTCCAGCCACCCGCTGGGTGTCGCGATCGTTCAGGAAGCGAAACGGCGCGACCTCGCGATGCCCAAGGCCTTCGGCGGGGCGATCGCCGCGCCAGGCAAGGCCGTCACGGCGCGACTGCGCGAAGGCTTCGCCTCGGTGGGCTCGCCGCGCTACGCAGCCGAACAGGCAGACCTGTCACCGGACATTCGTGTGACCCTCGATTCGCTGGAGGCGTCAGGCGAGACAGTGGTGGTCGTGCTGTCCGGCAGGCGCGCGATCGGGGTCATCGGCCTGCGCGACGAGCCGCGCGAGGATGCCGCCGCCGGCGTCGCTCATCTCAACTCGCTCGGCATCCATACGGTGATGCTCACCGGTGACAACGTCCGCACCGCGGCTGCGATCGCCGGCGCGCTCGGCCTCGAGGCGAAAGCGGAACTCTTGCCGGAGGCCAAGCTCTCGGAGATCGGCGCTCTCAAGGCGCGCGGCGGCATCGCCATGGTGGGGGACGGCATCAATGACGCACCGGCGCTCGCCGCGTCATCGGTCGGCATCGCCATGGGCAAGGCCGCCGACGTGGCGCTGGAGACGGCAGATGCAGCGGTGCTGACGAATCGCGTGACCGGCGTGGTGGACCTGGTCAGGTTGTCCCGCGCGACGCTCGGCAACATCTGGCAGAACATCTCGCTCGCGCTAGGGCTGAAAGGGGTATTCCTGGTGACCACGCTCACCGGCACGACGACGCTGTGGATGGCGATTCTTGCCGATACCGGAGCGACAGTGCTCGTGACCATCAATGCCCTTCGCCTTCTGCGTTTCCGCGGTCATGAATGAATTCTTGCGGCACAACCTCGCCATGGCGCAACTTTGAACGTCACGCCAGCCAGCCAACGCCGCGTTCGCCCCGTGAGATGTCGTGCGATGTCAGTTCGACTTCGATTTGCGTGCGATCAAAACCTGCCTACCTTAGGTTTCCATCACCTCCTGGACCGTCTCGAAGATGTCTTCCGCGGTGCCCTCTATTCTGCCGTCCGCCCAGGCTTGGAAGGCCTTGGCATAAACGAGCTTTTCCGCACTGGGGTCGTTCGTCGAGCTTGTCTCGTCGCCGTTTTCGCCGAAAGTGAGAGCCCTTGCCTCGATCGCCATCGCCGTGATCGCGGCGACGCGATTTTCATGTTCCTCAAGAACATTCCTTGCCGCATTCATCAAGCTGCTTCCTTTCCTGCGAAATTGGGCTTTCGGATAACAAGCTGCGCGCAGAACCGATGCAGGGCGCTTTTCCCGGATCACAAGATCGTCAAAGAGCCTGAAAAGGCCTACAGTGTCCTCGTTTGGCGAGGTTTAGAGGGCCTACCGGGTGGACGTCCTCGTCCCATCCATCTACAGCGTTGCGATGGCAAGGGTCTTTTCGGGGAACGATGATGGAATCTGGCTTCCGGAAAAATCTGAATATTCTCGTGCCTTGTTTTCTCGCCCTTGCCATCATGTCTGGTCTGGTCGCCTATTCACCGGAACTCTATCGTGCATTTTGCGGCGCGACGGGATACGGCGGAACGACGCAGAGGGCCTATTCCGATCCGACCACCACATCCAAACAAACGGTGACGGTTGCCTTCGATAGCAACGTCACGCCCGGGCTGCCGTGGCGGTTCGAACCGGAACAGCGTTCCGTGAACGTGCATCTCGGCGAACAGAAGCTCGTATTCTTCAGCGCCGAAAATCTCAGCGACAAGACGACGGTCGGGCACGCGACGTTCAACGTCACGCCGGAGGCGAGCGGCATCTACTTCAACAAGATCCAGTGCTTCTGCTTCAACGAGGAGCGCCTCGATCCGCATCAGAAAGTGGACATGCCCGTCGTCTTCTATGTCGATCCGGCCTTCGCGAAGGACGCAGACACCGAACACGTCGATACCATCACGCTCAGCTACACGTTTGGCCGCTCGGCGAGCCCTTCGGAGGCGAAGAATTTGTCGCGCTTTCTCGCCAATGCTGCGCCGGACGTCGTCCACGGCCGGGAGCTCTTCGCTCAGCGCTGTAACGCGTGCCATGCGCTCGACAAGAACATGACTGGTCCCCTGCTGGGCGGGGTGGTCGGCCGCGCGACGGGCTCTGCGGTCGGCTATGACTATTCGCCGGCGTTGAAGAACGCTCACGTCACCTGGACCGCGGACAAGCTGGAAGAGTGGCTGGCCGATCCCCAGAAATTCATTCCCGGAGCACGAATGCCGGTTCGGGTGCTCGATGCTCCGTCCCGCCATGACATCATCGCCTACCTGCAGAAGGTCGGCGAGGCGCAGCAGGCGCATGCAGATGCGCACGCGTCGGGGCCGGAATACTGACAAGGTTGACGCGCGGCGCTTTGCAACAGCTACCGCGGGGATCAATCCTCGTAGCTGTCGATGACCGCGTCGGCGATCACACGCTTGGTGACGATGCCGACGATGTCGCTCACACGCGGGCGGAGGCCGCCACGGAAAACGATCGCTGCACCAGCGCGGTGGCGCTTCAACCTCGCAAATACCAGGCTCAACAGGTCCTGGTCGCGGCAAATGACGAGCCGCCTTTCGGCGAAGCGCTCAACGACAACATCCGGGTTGGTTTGGGATTCGACCCATAGGCCGGAACGAGGCGGGATGAGTCCAACGATACGACCGTCTCGCTCGACCACGATGGCGCGGGCGTCATCGATATCCTCCGTGGTCATGGCCTGTTTCAGCGTTGTACCGGCTTTTGCGACGATGAAGCGGCGTTCCATGATGTCCTGGGCCTGCTTCACCAGATAGAGATTGATATGTCGCTCCTTCGGGATGCGGTGTCCGCGATGGCGCAGCTTGACGGTGTAGATCGTCTCGTTGACGAGCGCACGCCTCACGCCCGCTGCCAGTGCGACCGCAACGATGACCGGAACGATGATCGCGTAGTCGCGCGTCATTTCGAACACCATGACGATGGCCGTCATCACGCCGCCTGTTCCCGCCCCGACGACCGCCGCCATGCCGACGATCGCGGCCGAGGACGGCGTCAGTCCGGAATGAGGGAGAACCGAGCCGGTTGCGGCCGCAAACGCCGCGCCCAGCGTGGCGCCGAGATAGAGCGAGGGCGAGAAGATCCCGCCCGAAGCCCCGCAGCCAAGGCTGACTGTCGTGGCAATCAGCTTCAGCACGAATAGCAGGGCGAGAAGGCCTGCTGCCGTCATCTTGTTGTCGAGGATATCCTGAATGACCGAATAGCCCACGCCATCGATGTAGGAATGACCGAAGGCGCGGGTGAGCCCGACCATCATCAGGCCGATGACCGACATGCCGATGATGTTCTGGACATACTCGTTCGCAGACAGCTTCGGAAAGCCGTCTTCCATGAACACCAGCAGTCGAATGAACGCCCAGGCTGCCACGCCGCACAGCAAGCCAAGCAGGACGAACGCAGCCGCCTCCTGCAGGTTGAACGATGCAGCCAGGGGAAATTGAACGGATGGCACCGCAAAGGCTGGATCCGGGCCGATCAGAATTCGCCCGATCGTCGTCGCCGCGCCGGTAGCCACGACGACGGGAAGAAAGGTGCGGTTCGACACTTCCGGCAGAAGGATCTCGAGAGCAAACAGCACGCCGCCGAGTGGCGTGTTGAACGTCGCGGCGATACCCGCGCCGGCACCCGCGGACAACAGCGTGATTTTCTGCCGGGTCGAGAGCCCAATGAATTGAGAGAAGGCCGAGCCGAGCGCCGAGCCGATCTGGATGATCGGCCCTTCGCGTCCGACGGCGGCACCGCTGCCGATCGATATGGCGGAGGCCAGGGCTTTGATCACGGCGACCGTGCCGCGAATGCTGCCGCGCTTGTAGAAGATCGAATCCATCACCTCGGGCACGCCATGGCCCTTTGCTTCCGGGGCGAATCTCCTCACCAGGAAGACGACGATCAAACCTCCGGTGACCGGGGAGAGCAGAATAAAATCGCCAAACCGGCTCGGGCCCTCACCGATGTTCGCGTTGTAGATGAAGCTGAGCTCGCCGTTGTAAAACAGGTTATGCACCAGGGCGATCAACGCGCGGAACACCACGGCACCCAGACCTGTCATCGCTCCGATCAGCAACGCAAGGCCGCAGAGCACCATAAGGCTGACTCTTCGCTCCTCCGGGAGCGGCTTGCGGCCGCCGGAAGCGATGGATCTGACGTCGTAGGAAGTCGGAGGTGCGGTCATTCGTGTCGCAGATGAAAGGCTTTGAACCAATGATTGATGAAAGCAGCAGTTCCCGCGCCGCGATGCTAATGTCCCATAAGGAGCGACACTAGCCCACCGAACGACTCATACTCTTGGCGGTCTTCGCCGCTTCACCGGATGCCTGCGAAGCGACCTGGCCACGCGTGGACGCAGGCGGCTCACCACCGCTTCGCGGCGCGGCTTGACGCTCGCTTTGGGCCCGCGGGCAAGCTCCATCAGCATGCGCAGCGCTTCGACCACGCTGCGCTCGCGCACGGCGGTGCGGCCGATCGCGCCGAATCGGCATTCGCGATTCACGATCCGTCCGTCGCGGGCAGCGACCGCAAAATGCACCAGCCCGACCGGCTTGCCGGGCACCGCGCCGCCGGGGCCGGCAATGCCGGTGATCGAAACCGCCAGATCGACGCCGGCCCGCTCCAGCGCGCCGACGGCCATCTGCGTCGCCGTCTCCTTGCTCACCGCGCCGAAGGTCGCAAGCGTGGACGCGTTGACCCCGAGCATGGTGCGCTTGGCTTCGTTGGAATAGGTGACAAAGCCGCGATCGACGACGTCGGAGGAGCCGGGAATGTCGGTCAGCGCAGCGGCGACCAGCCCGCCGGTGCAGGATTCGGCGGTCGCAATCGTCAGCTTGCGCATCCGGCAAAGATCGAGCAGCGAACGGGCGAGGGCGCTGGTGGAGACGATCTGACGTTCGCTACCCATCTGCCGCTATTCCCTCATGCGAAGGGTCACACGCTCCAGCCTTGATTGCTCCAGGGCAGGCGAACGGTGGCGCTTGCGGTCGCCGCGATGCCTTCGCCGCGACCGGTGAAGCCGAGTTTTTCGCTGGTTGTCGCCTTCACGGCCACGCGCGAGACGTCGACGCCGGAGATCTCCGCAATCCGCGCGCGCATCTGGTCGCGCAGGGGTCCGATCTTCGGCCGCTCGCAGATCAGGGTAACCTCGAGATTGGCGATGCGGCCGCCGCGCGCGGTGACGCGGTCCACAGCATATTTGAGGAAACGATCGGAGGAGGCGCCCTTCCATTGCGGATCGCTCGGCGGAAAATGGGAGCCGATGTCGCCGTCCGCCAGCGCCCCGAGAATGGCATCGACCAGCGCATGCAGGCCGACGTCGCCATCGGAGTGGGCGAGAAAGCCCCGGTCGTGCGGCATGCGCACGCCGCAGATCATCACATGGTCGCCTTCGCCGAAGGCATGCACATCAAAGCCGGTGCCGGTCCTGATGTCGCCGAGCTGGCTTGCAAGGCGCGCTTCCTCGCGCACGAAATCTTCGGGAGTCGTCAGCTTCATATTGGCAACATCGCCCTCAAAGGTCGCAACCGTCAATCCCGCCCATTCCGCAAGCGCCGCATCATCTGTGAAATCGGCTCGTCCCTCGCATGCGGCGCGGCGATGGGCTTCGAGAATGACGTCGTAACGGAAGGCCTGCGGCGTCTGCGCAATTCGCAGCCGCGCGCGCTCGGGCGTATCCGTGACGCAGCCCTCCTCATCGATCAGCTTGATGGTATCAGTGACGGGGATCGCCGGGATCGCCGCGCCCGTACGGTTTGCGGCATCGATCGCGCGCGAGATCAGCGCCTGCGAGACGAAGGGCCGCGCCGCGTCGTGGATCAGCACGATGTCGGGCTTTTGCTCCGCGAGCGCCTCGAGCCCTGCATGGACCGAGGCCTGCCGCGTCGCGCCGCCGGCGGCCGGCGATTGATGGTGAAGACCGGCCACGGCCGCATTGAACATCTCGGCGTCGTCCGGGTTGAGCACGGGCTGCACCGCCATGATTTGCGGATGGGTGGCGAACGGCTGCATGGCGCGAAAGATCACGGTCTGCCCGCCGATGGTGCGATATTGTTTCGGTCCACCCGCGCCGGCGCGAAGCCCGCGCCCGGCTGCGACAAGGACGGCTGCGGTCCGTTCAGATTTTGCCATGCGACTCAAATAACGGTGATGACGTTGGATCGGGAGCTTTGTGGGGTCTTGTCCAAAGCGCAACAAGCGATTGGGCTGGACCACCACCATCGCGCTCCAGTTCTGGTTGAGCATCATCTTTTCGGAAAACCGGCACCCCCGCATCAAGTACGGGAAGGCCGGTTCGGATCATGCCCTCGAGCGGCAGCCCTTAACACGGGCCGGGCCAAAAACAGAGCGTTTCCGACGCTATCGGTAGCATATCGAGGCGGGCAAATTGCTGCACTGCACTTGCAAGATCGCAAGAACTGTCTAAAGTGTAGGCATGAAGCTTGACTGCACAAGAATTGTGCGCAAAATAGAGCCGACTAGCAATCGCTTCGATGCGGCTGCAGCCTTTGGACGAGAAATCCGTGAACGCCCCGGACGATTCACATTCTAAATCACTGAAAGTAGGCGACATTCGGCTCGCGAACCGGGTCCTTCTCGCGCCGATGTCCGGGGTCACCGACGCGCCGTTCCGGCGCCAGGCGGCTCTCTTGGGGGCCGGCCTCGTGGTCTCCGAGATGACTGCCAGCGACGATCTGGTCAATGGGCGGCCAATTTCCCGGTTGCGCTGCGAAGCAGCCGGTATCGGTCCCCATGTGGTGCAGCTTGCCGGCTGCGAGGCTCGCTGGATGAGCGAGGGCGCGCGGATCGCGGAAGCCGCCGGCGCCGACATCATCGACATCAATATGGGTTGTCCCGCGCGTCACGTGACCGGCGGTCAGTCCGGATCGGCGCTGATGCGCGATCTCGACCATGCCACGCGCCTGATCGAGGCCACCGTCGAAGCAGCTCAGGTGCCGGTCACGCTCAAGATGCGGCTCGGCTGGGACGAGCGTTCCCGCAATGCGCCCGAACTCGCGCGCCGTGCGGAAGAGGCAGGCGTCAGGATGATCACCGTGCACGGGCGGACCCGCGCGCAGTTCTACAAGGGTGAGGCCGACTGGGCCGCGGTGCGCGAGGTTCGCGACGCGGTCTCCATTCCGCTTGTCGTCAATGGCGACATCACCTCGTTCGAAACCGCGGTGACGGCGCTCCAGGAATCCGGCGCCGATGCCGTGATGATCGGTCGCGGCGCGCAGGGCCAGCCCTGGCTGCCCGGCCAGATCGCGCGGCGGCTGGAGAGCGGGGTAGTCGAGGCGGCGCCGAGCCTGACGCAGCAGCTCGATTACCTTCGCGCGCTCTATGACGAAGTGTGCGGCCACTATGGTTTGCGCGTCGGCCTGCGCCATGCGCGCAAGCATCTCGCCTGGGCGCTCGATGTCGCCTCTGCCTGCGCGCAAGCGCCCGCGCAGAAGCTGAAGGCATGGCGTGAGAGGATTTTGACGTCGGACGATCCGCGCCAGGTGCATCAGGCTCTGACGGAGGCGTTCGACGACTTTGCATGGAGTGCTGCTGCATGACGTCGGCTGCAGAACATCGCAGGGCGCGGCCATCGGACGGCGATGCCATCCTCAACGCGCTGCCCAATCCCGTGCTGCTGGTCGGCCCCGACGGCAAGATCGTGGACGCCAACAACGCCGCGGAGTCCTTCTTCGACATTTCGACGCAGTTCCTGCAGCGCCAGTCGCTCAAGGAGCTGGTGCCGTTCGGCAGCCCGCTGCTTGCGCTGATCGATCAGGTGCGCTCGAACCACTCGCCGGTCAACGAGTACAAAGTCGATCTCGGCACGCCACGCATCGGCGGCGACCGCCAGGTCGACCTGCATGTCGCCCCGCTCACCGAGCGGCCGGGCCATATCGTCGTGATGCTGCAGGAGCGCACCATTGCCGACAAGATGGACCGCCAGCTCACCCATCGCAGCGCCGCGCGTTCGGTGATCGCGCTTGCCGCCATGCTCGCGCATGAAATCAAGAATCCGCTGTCCGGCATCCGGGGCGCCGCGCAACTGCTGGAGCAGCAGGCCTCATCCGAAGACCGCATGCTGACGCGGCTGATCTGCGACGAGGCCGACCGTATCGTCACGCTGGTCGATCGCATGGAGGTGTTCGGCGACGACCGGCCCGTCGCGCGCGGGCCCGTCAACATTCACTCCGTCCTCGACCACGTCAAGCGGCTGGCGCAATCGGGCTTCGCCCGCAACATCCGCTTCGTCGAGGATTACGATCCCTCGCTGCCGCCGGTGCTCGCCAACCAGGACCAGCTCATCCAGGTGTTTCTCAACCTGGTCAAGAACGCGGCCGAAGCCGTGGTCGATCTCGGCAGCGATGCCGAAATCCAGCTCACGACGGCCTTCCGGCCGGGCGTGCGGTTGTCGGTGCCGGGCAAGAAATCGCGTGTCTCGCTGCCGTTGGAATTCTGCGTCAAGGACAACGGGCCCGGCGTGCCGGAGGATTTGCTGCCCAACCTGTTCGATCCGTTCGTCACCACCAAGCAGACCGGAAGCGGGCTCGGGCTCGCTCTGGTCGCCAAGATCGTCGGCGACCATGGCGGCATCATCGAATGCGAGTCGCAGCCGCGCAAGACCACCTTCCGGGTGCTGATGCCCATGTACAACAGCGCCAAAAAACCAGACCAAAGCCATCGCGATGACGTTTCGGGGACGCCGTTGCATGCCTCACAGGAACGATGAGGAATAACGATGCCTGCAGGTAGCATTCTTGTCGCCGATGATGACACCGCCATCCGGACGGTTCTCAATCAGGCACTCTCACGCGCCGGCTATGAGGTCCGCCTCACCGGCAACGCCGCAACCCTGTGGCGCTGGGTCAGCCAGGGTGAGGGCGATCTCGTCATCACCGACGTGGTGATGCCCGACGAGAACGCCTTCGATCTGTTGCCGCGCATCAAGAAGATGCGGCCGAATCTTCCCGTCATCGTCATGAGCGCGCAGAACACTTTCATGACGGCGATCCGCGCTTCCGAGCGCGGCGCGTACGAATATCTGCCGAAGCCGTTCGACCTCAAGGAACTGATCGCCATCGTCGGCCGCGCGCGGGCCGAGCCGAAGGAGCGCACGCCGGCGATCGCCGACGATCAGGAGTTCGAATCCATCCCGCTGGTCGGCCGCTCGCCGGCGATGCAGGAAATCTACCGCGTGCTGGCGCGGCTGATGCAGACCGACCTCACCGTGATGATCTCAGGCGAGTCCGGCACCGGCAAGGAGCTCGTCGCGCGTGCGCTGCACGATTACGGCAAGCGGCGCAACGGGCCCTTCGTTGCCGTCAACATGGCGGCGATTCCGCGCGACCTCATCGAGTCCGAACTGTTTGGCCACGAGAAGGGCGCCTTTACCGGCGCCAACACCCGCTCATCCGGCCGCTTCGAGCAGGCCGAGGGCGGCACGCTGTTCCTCGACGAGATCGGCGACATGCCGATGGAGGCCCAGACTCGGCTGCTGCGCGTGCTGCAGCAGGGCGAATACACCACGGTCGGTGGCCGCACTCCG
>CAYVVB010000426.1:0-17435 GCA_964454955.1 uncultured Bradyrhizobium sp.
AGACGGCTCGCATTGAGCGAAGCGAAATGCGAGACGGGGTGGGGTGAAGCCGCATGCACCGCATTCGTTGTTGCGCTGTCACCTCCACACGACCGCGCTGACGCGGTCGACCTTTCCCCCTCCAGGGAGGTGAAGGAGAGATCACGCCAACGATCTGCTACTCCGCCTTCGCAAACCTGTCGTCGAGCGCGTAGCCGGCGCCGCGCACGGTGCGGATCGGGTCCTGCTCGCGGCCGGGATTGAGCAGCTTGCGCAAGCGGCCGATATGCACGTCCACGGTGCGCTCATCGATATAGATGTCGCGGCCCCAGACGCTGTCGAGCAGCTGCTCGCGGGAAAACACCCGCCCCGGATGTTCCAGGAAGAACTCCAGCAGGCGATACTCGGTCGGACCGAGATCGATCGGGCGGCCGGAGCGCGCCACGCGGCGCTTCTCGCGGTCGAGCTCGATGTCGCCATAGGCGAGCACGGTGGCGAGCCGCTCGGGACTCGCGCGGCGGAGCAGGCCCTTGACGCGTGCCAGCAATTCCGGAACCGAGAACGGCTTGACGATGTAGTCGTCGGCGCCGGTCGCCAGCCCCCTCACCCGCTCGCTTTCCTCGCCGCGCGCGGTCAGCATGATGATCGGCAATTGCCTGGTCTCGGGGCGCGCCCTCAGGCGTCGGCACAACTCGATGCCCGACAGGCCCGGCAGCATCCAATCCAGCACGATCAGGTCGGGAACGCGTTCCTTCAGCCGCGTATCGGCATCGTCGCCCCGCGCGACCGTCTCGACCTCATAGCCCTCGGCCTCGAGGTTGTAGCGCAACAGCGTGGTCAATGCCTCTTCGTCTTCCACCACCAGAATGCGCGCGCTCATGGTTCGGTCTTCTCCATCTGCTCAGGCAAGTCCCGCGTCGTCCGTGCCGCTGCCCGGCCCTAGTTGCCGGGAACCGTCGTTGCAAAGGTCGTCATGTCGCCCTTCGGGCGCTTGTCGAGAATCTGCTGGCCTTCGATCATGTAGAAGACGGTTTCCGCGATGTTGGTGGCGTGATCGCCGATCCGCTCGATGTTCTTGGCGCAGAACATCAGGTGGATACAGAACGAGATGTTGCGCGGATCTTCCATCATGTAGGTGAGCAGCTCGCGGAACAGCGAGGTGCAGATGGCGTCGACCTCCTCGTCGCCCTTCCACACGTTCATCGCCGCCGGCAGGTCGTGGGCCGCGTAGGCGTCGAGCACCGTCTTGACCTGCTGCTGTACGAGGTCGGTCATGTGCTCGAGGCCGCGGATCAGCTTGAGCGGGTGAAAATCACTTTCCAGCGCCGCGACCCGCTTGCCCATGTTCTTGGCGAGATCGCCGATGCGCTCGAGGTCGATGGCGACGCGCATGGCGCCGACGATCTCGCGCAGATCCACCGCCATCGGCTGGCGGCGCGCTATCGTCAGCACCGCGCGTTCCTCGATCATGCGCTGCATGTTGTCGATCTCGATGTCGGCGGCGACCACGCGCTGGCCCAGCGCGATGTCGTGGCGAACCAGCGCATCGACGGACTCGACGATCATGCGTTCGGCGAGGCCGCCCATTTCCGCGACCAGCCGGGTCAGTTCCTGCAGGTCGCTGTCGAATGCCTTGGCGGTATGTTCAGAACCCATCTTCTCTCTCCTCAGCCGAACCGTCCGGTGATGTAGTCCTGGGTGCGGCGGTCGCCCGGCGACGTGAAAATCTTGCTGGTATCGTCGAATTCGATCAGCTCGCCCAGATACATGAAGGCGGTCTTGTCGGAGACGCGCGCCGCCTGCTGCATATTATGGGTGACGATCGCGATCGTGTAGTTCTCGGACAGCTCCTGGATCAGCTCCTCGACCTTGGCGGTCGAGATCGGATCCAGCGCCGAGCACGGCTCGTCGAACAGGATCACCTCGGGCCGCACCGCGACCGTGCGGGCGATGCAGAGCCGCTGCTGCTGGCCGCCGGAGAGGCTGAGGCCCGAGGCGTTCAGCTTGTCCTTGACCTCGTTCCACAGCGCCCCGCCGCGCAGCGCGCGCTCGACGCGGTCGTCCATCTCGGACTTGGAAATCTTCTCGTAGAGACGGATGCCGAAGGCGATGTTCTCGTAGATGGTCATCGGGAACGGCGTCGGCTTCTGGAACACCATGCCGACCCGCGCCCGCAACAGGTTGAGGTCGAGCTTGGGATCGAGAATGTCGGTGTTGTCGAGCTTCAGCTCGCCGGTGGCGCGCTGGCCCGGATAGAGGTCGTACATCCGGTTGAAGATCCGCAGCAGGGTCGACTTGCCGCAGCCGGACGGGCCGATGAAGGCGGTGACGCGGTTGGTGCCGAGCGTCAGATTGATGTTCTTCAGCGCGTGGTGTTCGCCGTAGTAAAAGTTGAGATTGCGCGCGGTCACCTTCGCCGGCGCTTCCGGCAGGGGTGCCGCGGGGGCCGAAGCCGAACTCACGGATACGGATAGCTCATTCATTTTGCGGTCCTCTCGGCGCCGAGAACGCGGGCGCCAATGTTCAGGGCGAGCACGGTCAAGGTGATCAGCAGCGCGCCGCTCCAGGCAAGCTGCTTCCAGTAGTCGTAGGGGCTCTGCACGAAATTGTTGATGGTCACCGGCAGGTTCGCCATCGACCTGGTGAGGCTCAGGCTGAAGAACTGGTTCGAGAGCGCGGTGAACAGCAGCGGCGCGGTCTCGCCGGCGACGCGGGCCGTCGCCAGCAGCACGCCCGTGATCAGCCCCGAACGCGCGGCGCGATAGGCGATCTTCTTGATGACCAGGGAGCGCGGCAGCCCGAGCGCGCTCGCCGCCTCGCGCAGCGGATTGGGCACCAGCAGCAGCATGTCCTCGGTGGTGCGCAGCACGACCGGGATGACGATCACCGCCAGCGCGAGCGCGCCCGCGAGCGCCGAGAAGCCGCCCATCGGCACCACCACGGCGCCGTAGATGAACAGGCCGATGATGATCGACGGGGCGCTGAGCAGGATGTCGTTGATGAAGCGGATGACCGACGTCAGCCGGTCATGCCGGCCGTATTCGGCGAGATAGGTGCCCGCAAACAGGCCGAGCGGGGCGCCGACGCCGACCCCGATCACGGTCATGATGACCGAGCCGACGATGGCGTTGAGCAGGCCGCCCGACGTCGAGCCCGGCGGCGGCGTGCTCTGGGTGAAGATCTGGAGGTTGAGCCCGGTGAAGCCGTTGTAGAGCAGCGTGATCAGGATGAGCGCCAGCCAGGTGACGCCGAACGCCGCCGCGGCGACGCAAAGCCCGCGGACGGTAAGGTCTCTGCGGCGACGGCGGACGTAGATCGGATTGAGCGGTTTCATGGCGCTATTTCCCCGCCTTTTGTTCCAGACGCAGCAGCATGAGCCGCGCCGCGGCAAGCACGATGAAGGTCAGCACGAACAGCAGCAGACCCAGAAGGATCAGGCCGGACTGGTGCAGGCCGTCGCTCTCGGCGAATTCGGAGGCGATCGCCGCCGAGATGGTGGTGCCGGGCGCGAAGATCGAGGACGAGATGCGGAAGGAGTTGCCGATGATGAAGGTCACCGCCATGGTCTCGCCCAGCGCGCGGCCCAGCGCGAGCATGATGCCGCCGATCACGCCGACGCGGGTATAGGGAATGACCACGTTGCGGACCACTTCCCAGGTGGTGCAGCCGACACCGTAAGCCGCCTCTTTCAGGACCGGCGGCACGGTCTTGAACACGTCGACCGAGATCGCGGTGATGAACGGCAGCACCATGATCGCCAGGATCAGCGACGCATTGAACAGACTGAGATAGGACGGAGGACCGGCGAAGATCGCCCTGAGACCCGGAACCCCGCTGAACAAATCAATCATGAAAGGCTGGAAGGTGTAGGCCAGGAACGGACCCAGCACGAAGAAGCCCCACATGCCGTAGATGATCGAGGGAATGCCCGCGAGCAGTTCGATGGCGATGCCGATCGGCCGGCGCAGCCATTGCGGGCAGAGCTCGGTGAGGAAGATCGCGATCCCGAGTCCGACCGGAATCGCGATCAGCATCGCGATGAAGGACGTGACCAGGGTGCCGTACATGGGCCCGAGTGCGCCGAGGATCGGCGGATCGGCCGAGGGCGCCCAGCGCTCCGTCCAGAGGAAAGGAAGACCGTATTCCCTGATCGCCGGCAAGGCGCCGATGATCAGCGAAATGATGATCCCGCCAAGGATGAGCAGCACCGAAATCGCGCTCAGGCGGGTGATCCAGTAGAACGAGATATCGCCGAGCTTGAAGGCGCTGAGCGCCCTGGCGCGATCGTAAGGTCCGGCGGCCTGGAGCACGTCGCTCGTATCGGTTTGAACGGCCATCTCTGCCACGCCAATCCCCTGAATTCTGTGTTGCGCTATTCGGGCTCGACCGGCCCGGTTAGCTTTGCCTCCATCGGAGGAAAACAAGACGACAGCCGCCTGGCGGCCGCGCCAAATTCAAATCGATGTCAATTCTTGTCGGCGAAAGCCCGAAACTCCCTCCCCCTTTTTGCGAGGGGGAGGGAAACACGTCACATCCGATGCGGATATCAGCTCTTGATGTCGGACGACCAGGTCTTCTCGATCTGCTTGACCACGGAGTCAGGCATCGGGATGTAGTCGAGCTCCTCAGCCATCTTGGCGCCCTTGTCGAAGGAGAACTTGAAGAACTTGAGCGCATCCGCCGCAGCCGCCTTGTCCCCGTCCTTGTGGAGCAGGATGAAGGTCGAGGCGACGATCGGCCAGGATTTGTCGCCCGGCTGGTCGGTCAGGATCAGGTAGTAGCCCGGCGCATGCGCCCAGTCGGCGTTCGAGGCAGCGGCCTGGAAGCCTTCGTTGGTCGGCTGCACGGCCTTGCCGGCCTTGTTCACGAGCCCGGTGTAGGTCAGCTTGTTCTGCTTGGCGTAGGCGTACTCGACATAGCCGATCGAGTTCTTGGTCTGGCCGACATTGGCGGACACGCCCTCGTTACCCTTGGCGCCGACGCCAACCGGCCATTCGACCGTCGTGCCGGAGCCGATCTTCGACTTCCAGTCCGGGCTGACCTTCGCGAGGTAGTCGGTGAAGTTGAAGGTCGTTCCCGAGGCGTCGGAACGGTGCACGACCGAAATCGCCGCCGAGGGCAGATTGGCCTTCGGGTTGTGCTTCTTGATCGCCGGATCGTCCCACTTGGTGATCTTGCCCGCGAAGATGTCCGCAAGCGTCTGGCCATCGAGCACGATGTCGCCGGCCTTCACGCCGTCGATGTTCACCACCGGAACGATGGCGCCCATGATCATCGGCCACTGGGCGAGGCCATCCTTCTCGAGCTGGTCGCTCTTCAGCGGCGCGTCGGTGGCGCCGAAGGTCACGGTCTTGGCCTGCACCTGCTTGATGCCGGCGCCGGAGCCGATCGACTGATAGTTGACGACGTTGTTGGTGTCGTTCTTGTAGGCATCGGCCCACTTGGACAGGACCGGATAGATGAAGCTGGAACCGGCGCCGGTGATATCGGCCGCGTAGGCCGACGTCGATGCGGCGACCAGGCCGGCAGCGACGATGGTCTTAATAAAATTCATGCTGGTCTCCCTGACGGTGAGCGAAGCGCTCCTTGCGCCCGATCGCGCTCACGGTCGCCGCTTTAAAAGCGGTCGGTAGTGCTTTTACGACGGTTGGATGACAGTTGGATGACAAGGCAAGTCGTTGATACGACTTAAGTTTAAGCCGCGGTCGCGGTTTTCGGCTGAGGAAAACAGGCCGTGAAGGTCGCGCCGTTCCTGGGCACGCTTTCGATCAGAAGCCGGCCGCGATGCCGGACAAGGATATGTTTGACCAGCGATAATCCGAGTCCGGTTCCGCCTTGCGAGCGGCTGTCGCCGACGTCCACGCGGTAGAAGCGCTCGGTCAGCCGCGGCAGATGCTCGGGCGCAATGCCGGGGCCGAAGTCGCGCACCATGACGCGAATTTCCGGCGCGCCTTCGGCGCTGGCGGCCGAGCTCAAGGACACGATGACCTTGCCGCCGGACGCGCCGTATTTGAGCGCGTTCTCGATCAGGTTCTCGAACAGCCTCAACAGCTCCTCGCGGTCGCCGGCGATCAGCACCGGCGCGTCGGGCAGGTTGATGTCGACCACCACCTGGCGCTCGCGCGCCAGCGGCTCGAGCCCGTCGGCGACCTGCCTGATGATCGGCACCAGGTCGATGGAGGTATCGGGCCGGACATGGGCCGACAGTTCGACCCGCGACAGCGACAACAGGTCGTCGATCAGCCGCGCCATGCGGGTGGCCTGCGCATGCATGATGGCCAGGAACCGGTCCCGTGCGCGGGGGTCGTCCTTGGCCGGCCCCTGCAGCGTATCGATGAAGCCCGACAGCGCAGCCAGGGGCGTGCGCAATTCATGGCTGGCATTGGCGACGAAGTCGGCGCGCATTTCTTCGACCCGGCGCAGCGGCGTCTGGTCGTGGAAGGTCATCAGCATGCACTTTTCGGTGCCGCCGAAGGCGGTAGGAACCGGAACCGGAGTGACCATCAGCTCCATCCAGCGGTCGACCGGAACATGATCGAGATAGGTCGCCCGGCGCGGTTCGGTGGTCGCGATCGCCTCGCGCAGGGCGGTGATGATCTCAGGCGAGCGCAGCGCGAATTGGGCGAGCTCGTTCTTGCGCAACGCGGGCGCTAGCTGCGCCGCGGCGGCATTGAGGTGGATGACGCGGCCGGCGCGATCGAGCAGCACCGCGGGGTCGGGCATGCCGGCGACGACTGCGGCCACCGCCGGCGCCTCGACCGGGTTCGTGCCGCGGATGTCGTCCCGCGAGATGGCGGCATGGTGCAGCCGCCAGGGCACCAGCGCCGCCGCGGCAATGCAGGCGAACACCACGGCCGCCCGCAGCGCCGACAATTCACCCAGCGCGACCACCACCGACAGCGCGATTCCCGCGACCAGCAGGATGATGGCGGCGTGCCGCAAGCGGTCGGGCCAGGGCGAAAAGAAGGATGAGGAGGGAGGCGCTTCGATGGCCATCTGGAACGCTTCTCCGTTGGGGTCCTCGTCAGGCTCCGCTATCGCCACGTTCTCTCACATAAGCCGCTTCACGCGGAGGGCCGGCCTCGAGCCCCAGAGCCGCCGCCTGACGCAGGCGCTTCGACCGGGCGCCCAGGATAACCTCCCGAAACGTCAACAAGATTACAGATATGACGAATGGCGTAATATAATAGAGGAGGCGGAACAGCATCATGCCCGCCAGCAGGTCCTCGCGGTCCATCTGCCAGAGGCCGACCAGCATGGCGGCATCGAATACCCCGAGGCCACCCGGGGAATGGCTGGCAAAGCCCAGGAGCGTGGCCGAGACGAAGATGACCGCGACAACGACGAAGCCGAGATTGGGTTCGTCGGGCACCAGCACATACATCGCCAGTGCGCAAAACGAGAGATCGAGGATGCCGATCGCGATCTGCAGCAATGTCAGCGCGCCGCCCGGCAGCACGACGGTCCAGGGTCCGCGTCCGACCACCCGCGGCTGGGTCGAGACCCAGACCACATAGCCGACGAGCGCGCAGATGATCACGATGGCGGCGCCGCGATTGAACCAGGCCGGGAGCAGATCGATCGAAGAGGCGGCTTCCGGATGGAAGGCGATGCCGAGCCCCAGCACCGCGGCGTTGCCGAGCCAGAAGGTCAGTCCGGCCAGAAAGCAGATCTTGGAGACGTCGATCGCGTTCAGGCCCCAGGCCGAATAGATGCGATAGCGCACCGCCCCGCCGGTAAAGACGCTGGCGCCGACATTGTGCCCGATCGAATAGCTGGTGAAGGCCGCGAACGCGTTGATCCGGTAGGGAATGTGGCTATGGCCGATCGCGCGCACGGCGAACAGATCGTAGAAGGTGAGCGTAAAATAGCCGGCGGCGACGAAGACAGCCGCCAACACGATCTGGTGCGTCTCGGTCTCCTCGATCGCCTCGATCACGTCATCGACGTTGATCCCGCGCAGCATGTGATAGAGCACATAGCACGCGACGCCGATCACAGTGACGCTGATCGCAACTCCCAGCCTGTGCAGGACTTGCTTCTGGCGCAGAACCGAAATTGCTCTGCGTATGGCTTCCGGCATCTAGACCTCGAAAACGGTGACGCGGCGCCGGTTGCCGGCGCTTCTCCCTGTGATGCGACGTGGTAGCGCGTTTTGCGCCGGAGTGGAATTCGCCACGACGAGCCAAAAAGCCGATGGCCCGAGACATTAAGTGGCATCAATGACGCCGGAATGCACAGTTTTTCTGCATTCGCGCCCGGTTGGCCGCTCCGCCCCGTCAGACGGCGGAGGGCCCCAGGCTCGTTTCCCTAGATTGATCCCCTGCCCTGATGCCTATTTGGGGGCGAGAGCTACGGCGCCCGCGCGGTGCGCGAGACCACCCAGTCGCGCAGCAGCGATCCGATTCCGCAGCCGACGAGATAGGGCACGAACATGATCAGGAGGAGATCGAGCCAATAGCCGAACCGGCCGGGGATCACGCGGGCGAGCGCGAGGCCGACCAGGACGGCCGCGAGCGCGGCGAGCAGCAGCATCAGCCGGTTCGATACCGGGCGGGCGCGGGTCACCACCGCGACCCATCCCATTCCCAGGCCCAGGAGCAGCGAGGCCAACAGCCAGCCCCAGTGAAAAGCAATCAGGTACGCCATTGGCCTATCTCACGAGGAATTCGATGCGGCGGTTCTGCGCCTTGCCTTCATTGGTGTCGTTGGAGGCAATCGGCTGGCTGCCGCCATGGCCGGTCGCGGTGAACCGGTCGGCCGGCAGACCCGATTTGACCATGTAGTCCACCACCGCCTGCGCACGCTTTTCCGACAGCGCCTGGTTGGCCGCGTCCTCGCCGTCGGAATCGGTATGGCCGGCGATCTCGATATTGGTGGTCGGGCAGCGGAGCGCAGTTTCGATCAGGTGGTCGAGCAGGCCCGTCGAATCCGCATCGATGGTGGCGCGCCCGGGCAGAAAGCGGATTTTTCCCTTGGCCAGGATATCCGAGAAGAGTTGCTGACAGACGCTGCCATCAACCGGAGCGGAAGCCGGCTTGACCGAGATCTCGGCCTTGACCTCCCAGCCCTTCGGGAAATCCTTCTGCAGCGAGGCGTGAATTTGCGCCGCGGCCGCGTCATACAGCGCATCGCCCGACAATTTTATCTCGCGATCCGATACCACCAGCGTACCGGTGGAAAGCCGCGACAGGGCGCCCAGCGCCGGGATGACGGCGTTCGCAAATCCCGACGGCGCGCCCACGCTCGCCTTGAGATTGTCCACAACCTTTTCGTTGAAGAATTTCCGCCCGGCTGCCGCGACGATCGCGGCTTGCGCATCTGCGTCGGGCGCGTAGCCCGACAAGGTCAGAGTGACCGCAACCGGGTCCTTGTTGGCCTGGAAAATATAGGGGGGCGCCTTGACGTCGTTGGCGCTGATCGAAAAGCCCTGCGGCAGATCCTTCAAAGCCGTCGCGATCGCTTCCTTGCCGCCAAGCTCGCGCGCCATGCCCGACAACGTCACGCCCGTATCCGAGATCGCGAGCTTGCCGTCCTTGAGCTTGCCGATCTGCCCGACCAGCAGAGCGGCCGCCTCTTCGAACTGCGGCGGAGCACCCCGCGCCAGGCTCATCTGATCGACGACCTCGACGCCGCTGACTGCAGCGCGCGCCGCGTCCATCAACTTGCCCCTGACCGCCGGCAAAGGCGCGTTGCCGGAGAGCGCAACCCTCGCGACCTCTCGCTGGACCGACCAGACGAACGGCTTTGCTTCCGGCACGAGGCGGGTGTCGTCGTTGACGAGCCGCACGCCCGGCACCGCTTCGACAGCGGCGACCGCGCCAAGGCGGCCGTCTTCGGAGAAGGCGTCGCCGCCGAAGGTCACGTCGCGTCCGTCGGCGGAAATCCTGACCTTGTCGAGCACGGTATCCTTGAGGGCGGCCGTGCTCCGCCCAGCAAGATCGGCTTCGACGGAAGCCGTGTTATTCCAGGCGGCGACCGCCCAAAAGACGGCGAGGGGCACCACGCCCGGCCACCATTTGCCGCACCACCTGAAAAGTCCGCGCATTCGATATCCCTGAGCGTCCGGGAATCAGAGAGAAATCAAACCGTTGCGGGGCTGTCAAACCGTAATTCCCCGATCGCATGGGAGGGATGCGGCCAAAGGTCCACTAACAGTTTGTTCAACCGTCTTTCGCTAACGTCCGAGCCGCATCGCAACCGGCTGATCTTCATTAATGAAGCAATTCCGCAGCAACGTCATCCGCGCCGGACTGGGTGCGCTGTATTTTTCGGGCGCGCACGTCCTGCTGCGGCCGATCTTCTCCGGCGTCGGAACGATTTTCACGCTCCACCATGTGCGGCCGCCGCGTGAGTCCGAATTCCAGCCCAACCATCACCTCGAAGTGGCGCCCGAATTCCTGCGCGTGACGCTGGCCCATCTCCGTTCCCGTGATGTCGACATCATCACCATGGACGAGATGCATCAGCGCTTGACCGAGCGGAACCATTCCCGCCGCTTCGCGTGCTTTTGCTTCGATGACGGCTACCGGGACAACTGGACGTTCGCGCTGCCCGTCATGCGCGAATTTGACGCGCCCCTTACGGTTTATGCCGCAAGCGACTTCGCTGAAGGCTGCGGGCGGCTGTGGTGGATCGCGCTGGAAATGGTGATCGCGAAGGCCTCCTCCATCGAGGTGACGATCGCAGGTGCGGCAACCCACCTCGACACCGGGACAGCGTCCGCCAAGCAGGCCGCGTTCGACCGGCTGCACGACTGGCTGCGCGGCCTCACCGAGGCCGAGCTGAGGCGTGAGATGAGTGCGCTATGCGCGCGCCACGGCGTCGACGAGGCGGCGATCTGTCCTGATCTCTGCATGTCCTGGGACGAGTTGAAGACGTTTGCCGAGGAGCCGCTCGTTACGATCGGCGCCCATTCCATCACCCACTGCAACCTGGCCAGGCAGAGCGAGGAGGGGGCGCGGCACGAGATGACCGTGAGCCGCGCACGGATCGAAAGCGCGCTGCAGCGGGAGGTGGCGCATTTCGCCTATCCTTATGGCGACAAGTTCGCAGCGGCCGCGCGTGAATTTGCCCTCGCCCGCGCGGCCGGGTACAAGACCGCCGTGACGACGCGGCCGGGCATGCTCTACCCCGAAAACGCCGATCATCTCACCGCCTTGCCGCGTATCTCGCTCAACGGCAATTACCAGGACGCGCGCATCCTGCCAGTGCTGACCTCGGGCGCCGCGACCGCGATGTGGAACGGCTTTCGCCGCATCGACGCGGCTTAGAGCATGATGAATTTTGGTTGAATCGCCGCAGACTCTCTTCGCCTCTCCCATAAGGAGAGGTGAAGAGAGTCTGCGGTCGCAACGATTCGACCAAACCTCATCGCGCTCTAGCTTTCGGCACGACCTCTCCTCCCATCGGCGATCATTGACTTGCCCGCGTCTTCGCCGCACACATGGATCGAATGTCGGGAGGCTTCATGCTCAAGAATTTGTTTTCGCTTCAGAGCCGCGTCGCGCTGGTGACCGGCGGTTCGCGCGGCATCGGCAAGATGATTGCAGCGGGTTTTCTGTCCCAGGGGGCCGCGAAGGTCTACATCACCGCGCGCAAGGCGGGACCATGCGAGGCAACGGCGCAGGAATTGGCGGCCCAATATGGCGGCGAATGCATCGCGCTGCCGATCGATATTTCCGCTCTCTCCGGCATCGAAACACTGGCCGCCGAGATCAAGAAGCGCGAAGGAAAGCTCGACATCCTGGTCAACAATGCGGGCGCGGCCTGGGGCGCCGATTTCGACGAGTTTCCCGAAAGCGGCTGGGACAAGGTGGTGAACCTCAATCTCAAGGCGCCGTTCTTCCTGACCAAGGCGCTGGCGGCGCCGCTGCGCGCGGCGGCCAGCGTCGAACGTCCCGCCAAGGTCATCAACATCGCCTCGATCGACGGCATCTTCGTCAATCCGCTGGAGACCTACTCCTATGCGGCGAGCAAGGCGGGCCTCAATCACTTGACGCGGCGGATGGCGGTGAGACTGATCAAGGACCATGTCGTGGTCACGGCGATCGCGCCGGGGCCGTTCGCTTCCGACATGAACCGCGCCGCGCGCGACCATGCCGATGCTGTCGGAACGCGCGTTCCGTCGGGACGGATCGGCACGACCGAGGACATGGCGGGCGCTGCGATCTATCTCGCCTCGCGGGCCGGCGATTATGTGGTGGGCGCCACCATCACGGTGGACGGCGGCATGGTCTACGCGAATCCGGGAATCAAAGGCAGCGGGTGGGATAGCTGAGGACGAGCCGAACCGGCGGTGCGCTCCCTCGTCCGGAACTCCGTCGCCATGTCGGCCCCGACAGTCATGCCCCGCGCACGCAGGGCATCCAGTAACCACCAGCGCCCGTTTTACCGATGACAGTGGTTACTGGATCACCCGCTTTCGCGGGTGATGACGACCTTGATGCGGCGGCGTTAACGCAAGACGCGCAACGACAACGCCGTTTCCTCAGGTCTCGATCTTCACATATTCGAAGTCGCCGGGCTTGTTGTCGATGCCGACCTTGGGCGCTGCGATCCAGGGCGCGTAGCCGCCGCTCTCGGTGACCGGCCGCATCAGCGACGTGATGAAAGCGCCGTCGTCGCTCGACGGCAGCCACTCGTCCTTGCGCTTCGTCCAGGCCGCATCGTCGATCAGCTCGCCTTCCGGCGTCGCATGCACGTCCTTGAACTCGCCGATGGCGCGGTGGAAGGCGACATGCGGCAGCATCAGCTTGTAATCGTAGCCGGCGGTCGAGATCACCTTGTTCCAGCGCAGGATGCCCTTGACGCAGTCCTGGCTGTAGTCGTCGCGCAGCCGCATGTTGAGCGCGGTCAGCGCGGGCTCGTCGACCCGCTGGATCCGGCCGTCGACGAGCTTGAGCACCGGATAGGTGTCGTTCTGCAGCCTGTGATCGTCCTGGATCTGCGTCTCGTGGTAGCGGCCCTTGATGCCGGCGTTGAAGGCGTTCGCCGCGTTGGTCGAGACTTCCGAGCCGAACAGGTCGAGCGACAGCGTGTAGTGCAGGTTCAGCTTCTTCTGGATGGTCGGCAGGTCGATCACGCCGAGCGCGCGCACCTTGGCGATGTCGGTGGGATCGTCGATGCCGGCCGCCCTCATCGCTTCGCAGGTCCGCTGCACGATGCGGCCGACGCCGGTCTCGCCGACAAACATGTGGTGCGCTTCCTCCGTGAGCATGAAGCGGCAGGTCCGCGACAAGGGATCGAAGCCCGATTGCGCGAGGCTGTGGAGTTGCATCTTGCCGTCGCGGTCGGTGAAATAGGTGAACATGAAGAAGGACAGCCAGTCCGGCGTCTTCTCGTTGAAGGCTCCGAGCATGCGCGGGGAATCCGCGTCACCCGAGCGGCGGCGCAGCAATTCATCCGCCTCCTCGCGCCCGTCGCGCCCGAAATATTTCTGCAGGAGATAGACCATCGCCCAGAGATGGCGGCCTTCCTCGACATTGACCTGGAACAGGTTGCGCATGTCGTAGAGCGAGGGCGCGGTCTTGCCGAGATGGCGCTGCTGCTCGACGGAAGCAGGCTCGGTGTCGCCCTGGATCACGATCAGCCGGCGCATGAGCGCGCGGTATTCGCCCGGGACTTCCTGCCAGGCCGGCTCGCCATAGTGCTCGCCGAAGGGAATGACGCGATTCTCCTCCTGCGGCGCCAGCAGGATGCCCCAGCGATAGTCGGGCATGCGCACATAGTCGAACTTGGCCCAGCCGCGCGGATCGACCGAATAGGCGGTGCGCAAATAGACCAGCGACTGCTGGAAGCCCTCCGGCCCCATGTCGTGCCACCAGTCGATATAGCCGGGATGCCAGCCCTCCAGCGCTTTCAGCACCTGGCGGTCGGATGCAAGATTGACGTTGTTGGGAATCTTGGTGGAGTAGTCGACGTTCATTATGTTGACGTTCATGGCGTTGCTCCCTGTCCGGCGAATAGCGAATGGCGAGTAGCGAGTGGAGCGTCGCCGCAACTATTCGCTATTCACTACTCACTATTGCTCTCAAACTCTGGTCATATCGAACCGCGGCTTCTGACCGCTTCCATAGCGCCGCAGCGCGCCCTCCTCGCCGACTGCGTTGGGCCGCTGGAAAATCCAGTTCTGCCAGGCGGTCAGGCGCGCAAAGATCTTCGACTCCATCGTCTCCGGCCCGGCGAAGCGAAGATTGGCTTCCATGCCGGTCAGGCTGTCAGGCGAGAAGCTCGCGCGCTCCTCGAGAAACACCCGGATCTCATCGTCCCAGTCGATGTCGTCGAGCGCGAAGGTGACGAGCCCCAGTTCTTCGGCCTGCCCGGCGTCGAGCGCCTCTCCGATTTTTTCCTGTGCGCGCGTCAGATCGGAGGGATCGGCCAAAAAGCGCGATTCGAGCCGCGTCAGGCCGTTGCTCATCGGATAGGGACCGAAATTGGCTGCCGTCAGTTGCAGCACCGGCGGCGGCCGGTTGTCGCCCTCGCGCGAGCCGATCAGCATGTAGGAGCGGTCGGCGGCGAACACGAGTTCGGCGAGCGTGCCGACGAAGCAGGAGCCAGGTTCGACCAGGGTCACCAGCGTCCGCGAGGTGACGTCGATGCGCTTCAAGACGCGCTTCCAGAAATGCCTGATCTCGTTGACCAGCCAGTGCGCCTTGTTGCCTTCGAGGAAGGCATCAAATGCCAGTACATGGGCCGGCTCGCCATGCGACTTGAACACGATCAGCGCGGTCTCGGGCGCGTTCAGCCTCAGGTGCAGGATCGCGTCGTCGAGTTCGCGCGCGACCTGCAGCGGCCAGAATGACGCGCCCTGCGCCAGCATGCCGTCGATATCCACGGGCGGCGGCACATCGGGGGCCTGGATCGAAATGGTGGCGATGCGCCCGGCGCGATCAATGTCGACGGCAACGAAGCCGTAGCGGACGCCGGCCTCGTCGATGGTACGGTTGAGCGGCGTCAGCGCGACGCCCTTGCCGTTGCCTTTGCGCTTCGAGGCTTCGGCGAATGCCCTGGCGCGTTCGGCCACCTTCGCTTCCAGCCTGCTGTTCGGCGTGATCTCGTCGACCAGGCGCCATGCAACGGCCCGCTTGCCCTTGACGCCTTCCTCGATGGTGCAGAAGAAGTCGGCGTGGTCGCGGCGCACCTTGCGCTTGTCGACGACGCGCGTCAGCCCGCCGGTGCCCGGCAGCACCGCAAGCAGCGGCACTTCCGGCAGCGCCACCGAGGACGAGCCGTCGTCGGCGAGGATGATGTGGTCGGTGGCGAGCGCGAGCTCATAGCCGCCGCCGGCCGCCGTGCCATTGATCACGGTGATGAAGCGCTGGCCGGAATTTTCGCTGGAATCCTCGAAGCCGTTGCGCGTCTCGTTGGTGAACTTGCAGAAGTTGACCTTATGCGCATGCGCAGCGCCGGCGAGCATGCGGATGTTGGCGCCGGCGCAGAACACGCGGTTCTTGCCCGAGCGCAGCACCACGACCTTCACCTGCGGGTGTTCGAAACGCAGCCGCTGCACGGCATCGGCGAGCTCGATGTCTACGCCGAGATCGTAGGAATTGAGCTTGAGCTGATAGCCCTCGAACAGGCCGCCATTCTCGTCGACATCCATGGTCAGCGTGGCGACGTCGCCGTCCACGCCGAGCTTCCAATGCCGGTAGCGGGAGGGATCGGTCTGAAAATCGATGTATGTCGCGCCGTTCGCAAGGACGCGGTCTTCCCCGGCCATGAGCCACCCTTTGACGTGTCAGGTGTTATCGTTAGATGCACTATAATGCATGTCACCGGCTAAGTCTAGGCCAATTTCAAAAAACATGCACTTTTATTCATATTCGAGTCCGAGCGTCGCAGGGGCTTATGCAGTGCGGCCCGGGAAGGGCGGCTCCGCCGGGACGGCGCCGGCCAATCCGGCAATCGCCGCCAGCGTTGCGCCAGCCGCTTCACGATGCGGCGAATGTCCGATGCCCTTCAAAAGGGTCACCTCGACCGGGCAATGGCATTCGTGCTGCGCGATCTCGACCTGGCGGATGGTGCCGTACTGATCCGCCTCGCCCTGCACCAGCGCGATGGGGACGCGGATATAGGCGAGGTAGTCGCAGATGTCCCAGGTGCGGAATTTCGGGTCGAGCCAGGCGCCGTTCCAGCCATAGAAGGCGTTGTCGACATCCTTGTGCCAGCGCGCGAGCTTTGCCCTGAGTTCGGTTGTCTCGTACGCCGTCCTGATCTCGGCGATCGAGGCGACCGACACGTCCTCCACCACGAAATGCGGCGCGAGCAGCGCCAGCCCGGACAGCCGGTGGTCCTGCACGCCGCCGGCATAGATCGCCGCGATCGAGGCGCCATCGGAATGGCCGACCAGAAGTCCGCGGCGAAAGCCGATCGTATCGAGCAGCTTCGGCAGCACGTCCAGCGCTTCGCGATGCATGTAGTCGAGCGGCCGCGGCAATGTGACCGGCGAAGAGGCGCCGTAACCGGCGCGCGAATAGACGAACACACCGGCACCCGTCGCGGCCTGCAGCCTGTCAGGAAAATCGCCCCATAGCGAGGCCGAGCCGAGCCCCTCATGCAGCATGACGATGGTGGGGGCTTGATCCGGCGAAGCACCGATCATGCGGTATTCGAGATCGGATTGTCCGATGCGCAGGAAGCCTGAGGGTTGCAGGGTCATGCAGTTTGTTCACTTTCACGCCGTCATTCCGGACAGCTCGCAAAGCGAACTGATCCGGAATCTCGAGATTGTCATGCCGCTCGAGATTCCGGGTTCGATGCTGCGCATCGCCCCGGAATGACGAGGAAACTACGAGGCGCGTTCGCGCAGCTTGAATCTCTGAATCTTTCCCGTCGCCGTCTTCGGCAGGGAGCCGACCACCTCGATCCAGCGCGGATATTTCCAGACGCCGATCTTCTGCTTGACGTATTCCTTCAGCGTCTCGTCGAGACCGTCTTTCTTCGCGTCCGGACGCAGCACCACGAAGGCCTTCGGCTTCAGCAGGCCTTCGGGATCGGCTTCGGGAACGACGGCTGCTTCCGCCACGGCCGGATGGGTGATCAATGCGCTCTCGACCTCGAACGGCGAGACCCAGATGCCCGACACCTTGAACATGTCGTCGCTGCGACCGCAGAAAGTGTAGCGTCCTTCGGCATCACGGACATATTTATCGCCGGTGCGGGTCCAATAGCCCTCGAAAGTCGAGCGGCTCTTGCTGCGCTGATTCCAGTAGCCTTCGCCGGCGGACGGCGCATCGACCAGCAATTCGCCGACCTCGCCATCAGCCACGTCGTCACCGGCCTCGTTGACGAGGCGCACCTCGTAGCCCGGCACCGGCCGCCCCGAGGAACCGTATTTGATGTCGCCCGGCGCATTGGACAGGAAGATGTGCAGCAATTCGGTCGAGCCGACGCCGTCGAGAATGTCGGCGCCGAAGCGCGCCTTCCAGGCATGGCCGACGGATTCCGGCAGCGCT
>CAYVVB010000427.1:0-3375 GCA_964454955.1 uncultured Bradyrhizobium sp.
CAGCTCTCCCGGCACAGGCCCCGCATAAAGGCCGGACGCGAGCGCAAGCTGGGCGATTGCAGCCTGCGCCGCCAAGGCGCCACCGGTATCGCACAGCACCTTCAACTGCCGCAGCGTCGAGCGCGGCAAGGTCGAGAGCGCGTCCAGCCGCGCATCATCGCGGCCGTCGGCCGGCAGCACGGCGAGCGCCATGCCGCGCTGCGCTGCGAGCGTGCGCAAGGCGGCGAGTCCATAGCTCCAATAGGACTCCCCGCCGATCAGCCGCACCAGCACGCCGCGCGCATGGATGAGCGTGCGCTCGATATAGGTATCGACCGAGAGCGGATGGCGAAGGGCCGCGAGATTTGCGAGCCGGAGCGTCGGCAGGCTTTGCCAGCCGCGCCGCCAGCCGGCCGCAAACGCCGCGAGGTCGCTGTCGGAGAACGAAAGCATCACCAGATCGGCCGGCTGCTGTGCGAGATCGACAGGGACAGCGGTCTCCTCGAGCCCATGACTCTCGCGAAAGACGACGTGCATCCGATGCCAAGCCCCTTAGATGCCAAACCTTAGATACCTAGTCCCGCCCTGATCGCGGCCTCGTCGATGTCGCCTTGTTCGCCGATCAGGACCAGCCGTGATTGCCGGGGCAGCGCGCCCCAAGGACGATCGAACTGGTGGCGCACGCGTTCGCCGACCGCCTGCAACAACAGCCGCATCGGCTTGCCGGCGACGGCGAGATAACCTTTGGCGCGCAGCACGTTGTGCTCGCGCGCCAGCTGCCCCACAGCGCGCGCCAGGGCCTCGATGTCGGTGATTTCAGGCAACTCGACCACCACCGACGCAAAATCATCGTGCTCGTGGTCGTCCTCACCATCATGGTGCGAGGGCCGCGCGGCGAGATCGTCCTCCGCCGCCGCATTCAACCCCAGGATCACCTGCGGATCGATCGCGCCGTCGGTCACGGGCAGCATCGGCAGCGGGCGCGGCGCCTCCGCCGCGATGGCGCGTTTGGCCGCAGCGACGCCGGTCTCGCCGGCGAGGTCCGCCTTGGTGAGCAATACGATATCGGCGCAGGCGATCTGGTCCTCGAACACTTCCGACAGCGGCGTCTCGTGATCGAGGCTTTCGTCGGCGGCGCGCTGCACATCGACGGCGGCCGGGTCCGGCGCAAAGCGGCCGGCGGCGACTGCCTCCGCGTCGGCCAGCGCGATGACGCCGTCCACCGTGATGCGCGACTTGATCTCCGGCCAGTCGAACGCTTTCAGCAGCGGCTTCGGTAACGCCAGGCCCGATGTTTCGATCAGGATGTGGTCGGGCTGCACGTCTCGCGCGAGCAGGCTTTGCATGGTCGGAATGAATTCATCCGCCACCGTGCAGCAGATGCAGCCATTGGCGAGCTCGACGATGTTTTCCTCGGGGCAATCGGCATCGGCGCAGGATTTCAGGATTTCGCCGTCGACGCCCTCGCTGCCGAACTCGTTGACCAGCACCGCAAGCTTTCGCCCATTGGCGTTGTTCATCAGATGCCGGATCAGCGTCGTCTTGCCCGAGCCGAGGAAGCCGGTGATGACGGTAACAGGAATCTTGGCGAGCGACGTCATTCGGCGGCCTCCGGCAAGGCGGGAATCGGGGGAATGCGGGCGAGCGATTGCTTGCGGAAGATTTCTGGCCGCGAGCGCCATGGCACGATGCCGTTGGGCGCGGCGGTATAGGCGGCGGCTCCCACGACGACATCATGCGCGTTCGCATGCGACAGGCGGCCGTAGACATAGGACCAGCGGCCGGGCGCGCTCAGCGCGACCGAGCAGCCCTGATTGCAGGCGGACAGGCACTGGACCGGTACCAGATCGACGCCCTCGGGCACGCCCGCAGTCAAGATGGCGTCGCGCAGCAACGCGCCGGGCGTCGGCTCCCCCTCGGCGATGGTTTGACCTGCACGGCAGGTGATGCAGACATGAAGCGTGACGGCCATCGCCTTCCCTAAACTTTCGGCGGAGGCGATGAGGCATACGAACCAACGGCATACGGTTCGTTTCCCCGTCGCGGAACACCCCGTCCGCCGGTCTCAAAAAACAAAGCGCTGGCAGGTCTCCCGGCTTGCGGAGCAGGATGTCATCCTCTGATCCCCGCCTTCCCGATTCTCTTTCGGAATCAGTGGCGATTGGAGATCTCTCCGGTCACGGTCGCGGGGGCGGCTGCGCTTCGGACCCGAACTTCGAGCCCTATCGCATTCCCTCTTCGCCTGTCGTAGGACAGGAACCAGCGCCGGTGGAGCATTTGCCCAAGCTGACGACTTGTCAAGCCGAAGGAGTAAACAGATGACTTCGGAACACGATCTGGCCGGGGAAGCCGGCGACGCAACCTCCCAAAACTCGCTGGACGCGCGTCACGCCGCCAAGATGGCCAAGAGGAAAGCCGCGCACGACCGCATGATGGCGGAGAAGAGCGGCGAAAAGGGACTGATCATCGTCCACACCGGCGCCGGAAAAGGAAAATCCTCCTCCGCCTTCGGCATGATCGTGCGCTGTGTGGCCCATGGCTTTCCCTGCGCCGTGGTGCAATTCATCAAGGGCGCGTGGGACACCGGCGAGCGCAGGCTTCTAACGGGACATTTCGGCGAACTCTGTCAGTTCTACGCCATGGGCGAGGGCTTTACCTGGGAAACGCAGGACCGCGCCCGTGATATCGCCGCAGCCAACGCCGCTTGGGACAAAGCCAAGGAGTTGATCCGCGATTCGCACCTGCGCATGATTGTGCTGGACGAGATCAACATCGCGCTGCGCTACGATTATCTCGACATCAATGAGGTCGTCGAATTCCTGAAAGAGCAAAAGCCGCCGCTGATGCATGTCGTGCTCACCGGGCGCAACGCTAAACAGGAACTGATCGATCTCGCCGACCTCGTCACCGAGATGACGCTGGTCAAGCATCCGTTCCGCTCCGGCATCAAGGCGCAGCCCGGCGTCGAGTTCTGAGAACAGCGATCAAGCTTCACATGGCGCGCGCATTGATGATCCAGGGAGCCGGCTCCGATGTTGGCAAGTCGCTCATCGTCGCCGGCCTTGCGCGCGCCGCGAAACGCCGTGGCCTTCGCGTACGGCCGTTCAAGCCGCAGAACATGTCGAACAATGCGGCGGTCACGGTCGATGGCGGCGAGATCGGTCGCGCCCAGGCGTTGCAGGCGCTGGCCGCCGGCATCGCGCCGCATAGCGACATGAATCCGGTGCTGCTGAAGCCCGAGACCGATGTCGGCGCGCAAGTGATCGTGCAGGGCCGGCGCGCTGCGACCTTGCGTGCGCGCGACTACGCCAACATGAAACCGTCGCTGATGCCGGCCGTGCTGGAAAGCTTCGAGCGGCTGAAGGCACAGGCCGATCTGGTGCTGGTCGAGGGTGC
>CAYVVB010000428.1:0-8031 GCA_964454955.1 uncultured Bradyrhizobium sp.
CCTCAACCCGGATTGCTGCGCAATCCGACCTCTCCCCGACGCAAGTCGGGCCTGCCCGACTTGCGCAGACCAATAATGCGCAACCGGGTAGACCCCGGTTGCGGCGAGGCGAGGTGAAGGAAACCTCACGGCGACCTCTGATGTCCCTCACCCTTGAAACCCGCAATCTCACCATCCGCTTCGGCGGCCATGTCGCGGTCAATGGCGTCAGCTGCACGTTCCGGCCCGGCGAGCTCACCGCCATCGTCGGCCCGAACGGCGCGGGTAAGACCACCTATTTCAACCTGATCTCGGGCCAGCTGCGCCCGACCGACGGCCGCATCCTGTTCGAAGGCGAGGACATCACCGCCTTCAGCGCGCCACTGCGCACCCGCGCAGGGCTGGGGCGCGCCTTTCAGCTCACCAATCTTTTCCCGAATCTCTCGGTCGAGGAGAATGTCCGCCTCGCCGTGCAGGCGGCGAAGAAGGTGCATTACGACATGCTGCGGCCCTGGATGACGCGGCGCGACCTGATCGCGCGGGCCGACGCCATTCTCGACAGGGTCGCGCTTGGCAATCGCCGCCTTGCGGCGGCAAGCGCGCTGTCGCACGGCGACCAGCGCAAGCTCGAGGTCGCGCTGATGATGGCGCTGGAACCGAAGGTCTTCATGTTCGACGAGCCGACCGCCGGGATGAGCATCGACGAGGTGCCGGTGGTGCTCAACCTGATCACGCAGCTCAAGGAGGACAAGAGCAAGATCATCCTGCTGGTCGAGCACAAGATGGACGTGGTGCGCTCGCTCGCCGACCGCATCATCGTGCTGCACAACGGCCAGCTTGTCGCCGACGGCAAGCCCGCCGAGGTGATCGCCTCGCCGATCGTGCAGGAAGCCTATCTCGGCATCGCGCCCGGGCGGAGCGCGGCATGACCGATCTCCTCAGCCTTGCAGGCGTTCACACCCATGTCGGGCGCTATCACATCCTACAGGGCGTCGACCTTGCGGTTCCCGAAGGGCAGACCACCATGCTGCTCGGGCGCAACGGCGCCGGCAAGACCTCGACGCTGCGCACCATCATGGGGCTATGGCAGGCCTCATCGGGCGAAATCCGGCTCGCCGGGCAGCGCACCGAGCGCATGGCCACGCCCGACATCGCGAGACTCGGCGTCGGCTATGTGCCCGAAACCATGGCGGTGTTCTCCGACCTCACCGTGCGGGAGAACCTCCTGCTCGCGGCGCGCGACGGAGCCATGGACGATGCCAGGCTGGAGTGGATTTTCGGATTTTTCCCGGCCCTGAGGCGCTTCTGGCTGTCGCGTGCGGGCAGCCTCTCCGGCGGGCAGAAGCAGATGCTCTCGATCGCGCGCGCAATCATCGAGCCGCGCAAATTGCTGCTGATCGACGAGCCGACCAAGGGCCTTGCGCCCGCCATCGTGGGATCGCTGATCGAATGCCTGCGCGAGATCAAGCGGCGCGGCGCGACCATCCTCCTGGTCGAGCAGAATTTTCACGCCGCGCGCGAACTCGGCGACAGCGTGCTCGTGATGGACAACGGCACCATCGTCCATCGCGGCGAGATGGCGGCGCTCGCCGCCGACACCCCGCTGCAGGAACATTTGCTGGGCCTTAGCCTGGAGGCGCATCAATGACCGAGCTCGCCGCAACCGATCCATTGCCGAAACCGAAGCGCGACCTGCTGCCGGCGCTGCTCCCCATTGCGCTGGCGCTCGTGATGCTGCCGCTGGTGGGATCGGCGAGCTCCTGGGTGACGCTGACGGTCGCAAGCCTCGCCATGGGCATGATGATCTTCATCATGGCCTCCGGACTGACGCTGGTGTTCGGCCTGATGGACGTGCTCAATTTCGGCCATGGCGCATTCATCGCGGTCGGCGCCTATGTCGCGACCCTGGTGCTGACGCCGCTCGCAGGCTTTGCGCAGGCGGACTCGCTCCTCGTCAATCTTGCGGTGCTGGCGCCGGCGGCGCTTCTCGCCATGGCGGTGTCCGGCGCACTCGGGCTGATCGTCGAGCGCGTGCTGATCCTCCCGGTCTATGGCCAGCATCTGAAGCAGATCCTGATGACCACGGGCGGGCTGATCGTCGCCGAGCAGGCGCTCTATGCGCTGTGGGGGCCGCAGATCGTTCCGTTGCCGTTGCCCACTTCGCTGCGCGGCTCCTTCATCATCGGCGACGTCGCGATTGCGAAATACCGCCTGCTGGCGATGCTGGTCGGCCTGATCGTCTTTCTCGCCATCCAGCTCGTGCTGAACCGCACCAAGATCGGGCTCCTGATCCGCGCCGGCGTCGAGAACCGCGAGATGGTGGAGGCGCTCGGTTACCACATCCGCCGACTGTTTCTGGGCGTCTTCATGACCGGCTCCGCGCTCGCCGGTCTCGGCGGGTTGATGTGGGCGCTCTACCGCGAGCAGGTCCACGCCTCGATGGGCGACGATCTCACGGTGCTGGTGTTCATCGTCGTCATCATCGGCGGGCTCGGCTCGATCGGCGGCTGCTTCATCGGCGCCCTGCTCGTCGCCATGGTCGCAAATTACGGCGGCTTCCTGGTGCCGAAACTGGCGCTCGTATCCAACATCCTGCTGATGGTCGCGATCCTGATGTGGCGGCCGCGCGGGCTTTATGCGGTGACCAGCCGATGATGATCCTTTCCGGCGATCCGCCGCGCAGCCGGCTGCTCTCGATCCTGCTCATCGTCGTCGTGCTCGCGCTGATCGCGACGCCATTCCTGTTTCCCGGCGCCAAGGCGATGAACGTCGCAGCGAAGATCTGCATCTTTGCCGCCCTGGTCGCCTCCTACGACCTTTTGCTCGGCTACACCGGGTCGGTATCGTTCGCCCACACCATGTTCTACGGCATCGGCTCCTACGCGATCGCGATCGCGCTCTATTCGCTCGGACCGAACTGGGCCGCGGTCGCAACCGGAATTGTGACGGGCCTGCCGCTCGCAATGCTGCTCGCCCTTGCCATCGGACTGTTCTCGCTCCGGGTCGAAGCGATCTTCTTTGCCATGATCACGCTTGCGGTGGCCTCGGCCTTTCTCGTGCTGGCCTCGCAATTGTCCTGGCTGACCGGCGGCGAGGACGGCCGCAGCTTTCAACTGCCGGAGCTGCTGCGGCCCGGCACGGTCTTCATCGCAAAGCGCGCGTTCGGCACCGAGATCAATGGAAGGATTCTGACCTACTACCTGGTTTTTGCCGCATCGGCCTTGATGATCCTGGCGCTCTTGCGCGTGGTCAATTCGCCGTTCGGCCGTGTGCTGCAGGCCATCCGCGAAAATCGCTTCCGCGCCGAGGCGCTCGGCTACCGCACCGTGTTTCATCTGACCTACGCCAATTGCATCGCGGCAATGGTGGCGGCGTGCGCGGGCGTGTTGAACGCGCTCTGGCTGCGCTATGCCGGACCTGATACGTCGCTGAGCTTCTCCATCATGCTGGACATTCTGCTGATGGTGGTGATCGGCGGCATGGGCACCATCTACGGCGCCATCATCGGCGCGGCGATCTTCATTCTGGCGCAAAACTACCTGCAGACGTTGATGGGCACCGCATCGCGCGCCGCTGCCGATGCGGGACTGCCCTTGCTGCCAAGCCTGTTGCACCCCGATCGCTGGCTGCTCTGGCTTGGTCTTTTGTTCATCGCGAGCGTCTACTTCTTCCCGACCGGCGTCGTCGGACGGTTGCGCGGCAAGCCTCACACGCAGTCCTAGCCGCGCCGACCGCCGTATTAAACGGGCGTTAACAGCACCGCGCGCCTGGTTCAGCGGATGGCAACGCACCGGCCGCGATGAATGCGATTAATTCTTAAGTAACCGGATTTCCTTACGGCCACGCCACTTCTGCATCGTATGAATGCCCTACTTGGGTAGGAAATGCGCGGCGTGATTGCCAAGGTCTGGGACAGAATTTCCCGCAGCTTCACGATGGGCGTCGGCCTGATCGGGCCGGCCGCTCGCGGGCCGGTGCTATGGCTGACGCTGTGCGGCGGCCTGCTCGTCGCGGCAATTTTCTTCGGCACCATCATGGTGGTCGACGGGTTCCGTGAGCGCGCGATCGCCAACAGCGAGCGCGAGCTGCAGAACACCGTGACGCTCCTGACCCGGCACTTCGACACCCAATTCGAGGATGCCGAGACCGTCGCCGCCGAGCTGATCGCGCAGATGCAGATTTCCGGCGCGACGTCGCCGCAAGCCTTCAGCGAGCGGATGTCGACGACTGACGCTCATCTGATGCTGCGATCCAGGGTCGGCGCACTGTCTTCGATCGGAGACGTCGCCATCTATGATGCGGACGGCCAGATGATCAACTGGTCGCGGCGCGATCCGGTCGCCAATATCAATGTCGCCGCGCGAAACTATTTCCGCGTGCTCAAGGCAAGCCGGGACGCAGAAGCGATCACGACCGAGGCGGTGCGCAGCTCTATCGACGGCAGCTGGACGACCATCGTCGCCCGCCGCCTGACCGGGCCGGGCGGCGCCTTCCTGGGCGTCATCTCGCGGCGCATCGATCCGATCAATTTCGAGAAGTTCTTCGCCTCGCTTGCCCTTGGCGAGGGCGCCGCGATTGCGATGTTCCACCGCGACGGAACGATGCTGGCGCGGTACCCGCATGTCGAAGAATTGATCGGGCGGAAACCGCCAAATGCGCCGCTGCTGAACAAGATTCTCGCGCTGGGCGGCCAGCAGACGCTGCGGATCGACGACGGCGCCATCGATGGACTGGACCGGCTCGGTGCCGGCGCTCCGCTCAGTCATTTTCCGATCGTGGTGATCGCGACCAAGACCGCCGCGGCGGCGCTTGCCGACTGGCGCACGCAAACCCGCTTCCTGGTGCTCGCCGCGTCGCTGTCGTCCTCCATCATTGCGCTGACCTTGTTTCTGATCGTCCGGCAGATCAACCGGCAGAACCGCGAGGCGCAGCAGAAGCTGGAGGCGGAGCGGCAGCGGCTCGATACCGCCCTGAACAACATGATCCAGGGGCTCGTGCTGTACGACGCCTCCGGCCGCCTCGTCACCTTCAACCAGCGTTACATCGACATGTACGGGCTGTCCCGCGACGTCGTGAAGCCGGGTCTTCACTTCTACGACCTGATCCAGCATCGCAAGGATACCGGCTCCTTCGACACCGACGTCCGCGAGTTTTGCGACACCATCATGCGCGACGTCGCGCAAGGCAAGGTCAACCGCGCCTTCATGGAGACCGCCGACGGACGCTCGTTCGAGATCGTCAACAAGCCGCTTGCGTGCGGGGGCTGGGTCGCCACCATCGAGGATATCACCGAACGCCGCTGGCTCGAGCAGGAGCGCGACCGCAACCACGCTTTCCTGCGCGAGATCATTGACCACATCCCCTCGCAGATCACGGTCAAGGATGCGCACACCCGCAAGTACCTGTTGGTCAACAGCGTCGCTGAGTACCATTTCGGCAGGTTGCGCGAGGACATTATCGGCAAGACGCCGGTCGACGTGTTCGAGAGCAAATGGGCACAGTCCCTCACCGACGACGACGACAAGGCACTGGAGTCCCCGGAGCTCTGGTTCCGGGAAGAGCACGCCTGGGACACGCTGAGGGCGGGTCGCCGCTACATCACGGCCAAGCGCATCGCCATTCGTGATCATGCCGGCGAGCCACGCTACATCATCACCGTGGTCGACGATGTCACCGAGCGCAAACTCGCCAACGAGAAGATCGCCCATCTCGCGCATTACGACGCGCTGACCGACCTGCCGAACCGCGTGCTGTTCCGCGAGCAGATCGAAGACAAGCTCAGGCAGGCCGGCAAGGGCGAGCAGTTCGCGCTGCTCTATATCGACATCGACGAATTCAAGGGCATCAACGACTCGCTCGGCCATCATGTCGGCGACGAGCTCTTGAAGACAGTGGCGGCGCGCATCCGCGCCTGCATCAAGCCGGACGACCTGATCGCCCGCCTCGGCGGCGACGAGTTCGCCGTGGTCCAGACCGCGGCCGGCTCGACCGAGGAGGTCGCGGAATTCGTCACGCGGCTGCACGAAACCATCCGGCGGCCCTATCAGTGCCTCGGCCACCAGCTCTCCACGGACGCCTCGATCGGCATCGCGCTCGCGCCGCAGGACGGCACCGAACTCGACCAGCTCATCAAGAACGCGGACCTGGCGATGTACGCCGCCAAGGCCGGTGGCCGTCGCACTTATCGTTTCTTCGAACCGTCGATGGACGCCAGCGCCAAGGCGCGGCTCTCGATGGAACAGGACCTGCGCCAGGCGATGGTCGACGGCGGATTCGAGGTTCACTACCAGCCGCTGGTCGCTTTGCGAAGCGGCGAGGTGAGCGGGTGCGAAGCGCTGCTGCGCTGGCGTCATCCCGAGCGCGGCATGGTATCGCCGGCCGAATTCATCCCGGTGGCGGAGGATACCGGCCTGATCACGGAACTCGGCGACTGGGTGCTGCGCACCGCTTGCGCCGAGGCCGCGGGCTGGCCGGATCACATCCGGCTCGCGGTGAACGTCTCGCCGGTGCAGCTGAAATGCCAGACGCTGGCGCTGCGGATTGCTGCCGCGCTCGCCGCTTCCGGACTCAAGCCGAGCCGGCTCGAAATCGAGATCACGGAAGCGGTGCTGATCCGCGACGACGAGGCGGCGCTTGCCATCCTGCACCAGTTGCGTGCCATCGGCGTGCGGATCGCGCTCGACGATTTCGGCACCGGCTTCTCATCGCTCAGCTATCTGAAGCGCTTCCCGTTCGACAAGATCAAGATCGACCGCTGCTTCGTCAGCGACATCTCGGAAGCCGACGGCTCCTCCTCGATCGTGCAGGCGGTGGTGAACATCGCTGCCGCGCTGAACATGACCACGACGGCGGAGGGCGTCGAGACCGACGCGCAGCGCGAACTCCTGCGCAGGCTCGGCTGCACCGAGATGCAGGGCTACCTGTTCAGCGCGCCCAAGCCGGGCGCCGAGGTCAGGACGCTGTTCGGCGGCGCCCGCACCGACGCGAGGGCAGTCGGCTGATCAGGCTTCCGCGCGGCGCGGCCGCCAACGCAACCCTATCCAGCGTGCGAGCTTCCGGCGTATAAAGGCCGGAACGGTTTCCTGCCGGCGGGTGATGACATGAGCCTGATGTCCCTCGTTCTCAACCTGATCTGGATTCTGCTGGGCGGCGCCGAGATGGCCCTCGGCTGGCTGATCGCCGCCGTGATCATGGCCATCACCATCATCGGCCTGCCCTGGGCGCGAGCCGCCTTCAACATCGCGGTCTACACCTTTCTGCCGTTCGGCTCGCGGGCGGTGCGCCGGGACGAGTTCACCGGCCAAAGCGACATCGGCACCGGCCTGCTCGGCTTCATCGGCAACCTGATCTGGCTGGTGCTCGCCGGCTGGTGGCTCGCGCTCGGCCATCTCATCACCGCCGTGCTGCTCGCGATCACGATCATCGGCATTCCCTTCGCCTGGGCGCATCTGAAGCTCGCCGGCATCGCGCTGTGGCCGATCGGCAAGGTCATCGTGCCGGCCTGAGCGGCCTTGTGCACATTTGCATCAGGGAGTGATCCGTCGTCGTGGGCATCCTGTTTCTCGTCATCTCGAACCCGCGGCCGGAGCGTCCGTCCGAATTCGCCGAGCGTCGCCAGAGTTTTTGGCCCTGGATCGGCAACTACGAGGCGTCAGGCGTTTGCAAGCATATCTATGCCCGGGTCGGCCGTGGCGCGGTCGCCATATTCAACGTCGAAGCCAACGAGCAGCTTCACCGCATCCTCAACGAATGGGCCGATATCATCCCCGCCGAATTCGAGGTCTATCCGCTGGTCGATATCGCTTCGACCCACAAGATGCTGGCCGCGCAGGTTGCGGCCAAGAAGGCCTAAGCCGCGAGCCGCCCCCGATTGCTCTCGGCGAGGATCGGGCGCACCAGGCGGCCGAAGCGCTCGGACTCCACGACATGCATATATCCCGACAGGCAGAACGAAAGGAAGCCGGCAACGATGAACTTCTGCAGCTGATCGGCGCATTGCGCGGGATTGCCGACAACCGCTATAACCGCGCCCGGGCGCACCTTGCTGATGCC
>CAYVVB010000429.1:0-19043 GCA_964454955.1 uncultured Bradyrhizobium sp.
GGCGCGATCGAGTAGCGCGGAATTCTGGCGGAGAGGGAGGGATTCGAACCCTCGATACAGCTTGAGACCGTATGGCGCTTTAGCAAAGCGCTGCCTTCAGCCACTCGGCCACCTCTCCGGCACGGTCGATATGCCTGACGCGGCTCTGCGCTGCAAGCGGCAGATTCAAGATGTCCCGCCACAATATGGGAAAAGAAACCGCGCTCGTTGGCGGCGGTTCCTTCGAGCCGCGGCGCGCCCGAGCCGCGATTGGCGTCACCAAAAAAATGTAATACAATCAATTATTTATCGACATGACCGGCAAGCACATACGATCAGGTTAGCGGCTCTTCCCGGCCGGCAGGCGCCCTGCGTCGGGCGTTGAGTGGGTGGCGAGGACAGACCAATGGCAAAAAAGAAAACCCCGGCAGTGCCACTGCCGGGGCCTCCATCACACAGTCTTCAAGACTTTTCGGTCAGAAGTTGCGCTGAGCACGGATCAGCATAGTCACCGTGTCCTGATCCTTCAGCTGGTAGCCAACACCTGCCGGCTTGGCGACCGTAGCGGTGCCGGCAACGGTGGGAATCACGCCGACGAACTTTTGATCCAGATGGGTCCAGGTCACGTCACCCGAGAAAGTCAGGTTCTTGACCGGGGTCCAGCGCGTGATGAAACCCAGCTGCGAGATGTTGTAGTCCGGGTTGCAGGTGGTGATATCGCCAGTTGCGACCAGGGGCGTGAACCCAAGGCCCGGCGTAGCGCATATCAACGCCTTAGCTGCGCCAGGGTAATGGACGGCGGCAAACGCACCATACAAGCTGGAGCTCCAGTACGGATCCCAGTTGTGGTTGAATGCACCGCGCATACCCCAGGTCTGGATCGAGGACTGCTGAGTTCCCGCTGCGAAGACTGTATCGGGGGCAAACCCGAGCCCGACGCTTTGGTAAACTCCGAGCAGGCCTGTGCCGCCGAAGATGGTGTTCGCACCTGCCTGGGAGGCGAGGTCCTGGATGTTGTAGCGGGTTGCACCGTCAGTATACACGCCCTGAACGTTGATCGTGTCGCCGGGGCCTGTCGGAATATTCTTGATCGACAGAGCCACCTGAGCAGCCCAACCCCACTTGTCGTCGGGATGGCCGGTCAACTCAGTCGCACCGTAATATGCGGCATGATTGTCATGCGCCGCAGCCGAAAACTGGAACAGACCCCAGGCCTGATCGATGCGGAACATGCCGACGAAGTCAGGAACGATCGTTCCCGCATAGTCGCTGGTGCCGAAGGCACCCAGGGGAACGGCGGCTGTACCCAGGTTGTTCACGCCAGCCTGATAGTAGGCGACCTGATCCTGAGCCGAGATCGCAGCACTGATGCCCTGGCCGAATTCCGCAGTGTAGGTGAACTGATTGACACCGGTGACAGTACCGCCGCCACCGACGAGGCCATCGAAGTTGTTGCCCGGATAGTTTGTCCAAGGCGCGCTGAACTGCGAGATTGCCTTACCAAACGTGACGCCAGCGAACTGGATGAAGGCGTAGTAGACGCCGAGCGTACCGTTCGCGACTGCGCCTGCGTTCGCGTTGTTCGGCGCAGAGCCAGGGGAAACAGTCGCCCCACCACCAATAGCCGAGTAGATGGTCGAGCCAGCCGAAGTCGCGTTCGGGTTCACGGTGTAACTGTCCGTGGTCCAGTTAAGCGTGACTTCGGCAAAGGTGCGAACCACACCGTACTCTGTCGCGGTACGTGTATCGACGCTCAGGTCTTGACGAGAACGCCAAGTGTAGCCGTTTGTGAAACGATTATTCGCGCCGGCAGGAAGACCTGTGTTGCCGGTGGCATCAGAGTTCGTGTTCGCCAGGACGTCGGCGCGCAAATAGCCGCCGATCTTCATGCAGGTGTCCGTGCCGGGGATGTACCAGAATCCGGCACCATACAGGGAGCAGATCCTCACGTATTCGACCGGTTTGGCCTTTACGGGAAGGTCAGCCGCCTGTGCCCCGCTCATGGCGACAAGCCCCGCCGTTGAGCCGAGCATAAGGCTCTTAACCAACTTCATGTTAAACCTCCAAGTTGCTCTACCAGGGAGGGTTCCGGATCCGCTGGGTGTGACACACCCTGAGGGTTGGTTCCCTTAGTCCCCTTGACCCCGCGCATAAGCTTCATCGCGCTTCCGAACCCGCCCGCAGAACGCGAGGGACGTAAGCGACGAGATGAAAAACACGGGACGACTTCGGGATGCCCCCCTCCGTCGCAGCATCAGGATTACCGAAGGACTTTGCACAAGCAACCGAGGAACCACGCGGGCGCGGGCGGCTCCGCGCGTTTTTGCAAGGGTGTTGCACAAAGAGCACGCGGCCGTGATCGCGGCCTGATTGCAAGCTATTGATTTATCGATTGATTTTCGAAGGCGGATTGTTGCGCCGCTTATAACGCGCGACCGCGGACTGGAGATGGGCACTCATGGCACAACTGCAACGATATCGAATCGAACAAAGCAACGCGCAGCTCGCGGCGCGCGGACAAGAAGCGGAAATTGAGCAGCAATAATAAGGAGTCGCGCCATCGCGAGCGCGTCACTCGCCGCATCCGGACCTTACGGCCGTGTGCCGGAAACGGGGCTGCTGACGATGCCGTGACGCCACACCAGGCGCTGCGCCGCTCGAGCGACCGCCGATGCTGGAACGCCTTGGTGAAGAAATTCTCAATATCTGTCGGCTACTCTGCCGCAATGAGCATTCGGCCGGATCATGCCCGAAAAAAGGGACCGCGCTCTGTTCGGCGCGACGACCTGCTTGCGGTCTGGCTCGATCTCTTCAATTACATCGACAATCCGATGCGACGGCGGGCCGCGAAATTCCGGAAGACACAACGGCCGCGGCGAGACATTGCGATCAGACGGCTTGCCTCCACAGGCGCCCTCGCCTGCAGCCACGCATTGCACGCCACGAGACATCGCCCCTGACAGCGTCGTCGATTGATCGGCCTCGATGAATGCCTCGAGCGCACCATTGATGCGTGACGTGCGCCGAAACTCACGCTCGATCGAAAGCCAGGAGCGCAATCGAGTGCGATGGTGGTCCATCGCGCCGGAGCGAACGCGCGGTCAGTGCGTGCTGATCCAGGCGCGCGCTTCGCGCTGCGCCCGCGCAATCTCTTCGTCCGACATCTGGTCTGCAATCTCCCGGCGCAGCGCGATCGCGTCGCTGCGGCCCTTGAGTGCCGCCAGGTTGAACCATTTGTGGGCAGCGACAAGATCGACCATGCCTGAGCGGCCGCTCGCCCAGTACAATCCGCGCTCGAACAGCAGATCCGGTATGGCGGTCGCTTCAACCGGCGTTGCCGTATCCTGATCGATATATCCCTGAAACATAGCCTGCTCCCCGTTTTCTTTGCCGCCGCTCGATGCGAGCGTGGCCCCTGTCCAATTGTTTGACCCACCGTCCCAAACCGTTTGCCCGGCTGGCTTGACGCGGATGATGATCCTTAAAATTTGAAGGGCAGTTTAAGAGATGCGATGAACCGGGCGTAAACGCGCGGCGCGGGACGCTGCGACGGAAACGCGGGAAAGCGCTGCTTTACAAGGCTTTCTGCCGGTTCGTGAGATTGCGTTTACCGTGCCGCTTGGCGCAACGATAACCATCTCCGAAATGCCGAGCGCGGCATGCGACGCCGTGGACTCCGGTGGATGATCCGGTGTGCCCGCCTCTCGGCGACCAGCATCGATATGTTTGGAGTAGCAGGCCGGCCCGGCAAACAGGGCACTGGTGCCTGTGCAAGTACGCCAGCTCGGCTGGCTGCAATCGATGTGAGAAAAAACGGGAAGACCGGCTGTCCTATCCGGATTCCCTTCGAGGGAACGAGGGCGTCGGCGAACACGTCAGGAGCAAATTTCGTCGGGAGCGAGCCCCCGTGAAACTGCGGTCCTTATCAAGGATCCGCACCGAACGAAGAAAACCTGTTTCTTCTACCGGACCGGCTCAGCGGTCCAGCCGTTTGACCTGATGTCTCGCCGACACCCTCTTTCGTCGATCGGAGCTACCCGGCTCAAGCCATCGGCTCCAATGACGTGCCGGCTAAAGAGTCTGCCGGCATTCTTAAGTCAGGCGAGACTTACTTCTTCTTCTTGGCGACCTTGCGGGTCTTCTTCGCAGTCTTCTTCACTGCGCTCTTCGCCTTCTTCGCCTTCTTCGCTTTCTTAGCCATGGTGCCCTCCGATCTAGTGAGATGGCTTAATCGCTGCGTGCACTCGGGAATCGAGATGCACAACATCCCGAATACACCAACACGGCAAAAAAAACAGCGTCCCGCTTAAAGAAGTGTTGACGTCCCAAGTTGCTGGCGCGCAGCCCACGACGATTCACAACGGCTCGATGATCGCGCGCCACGATGCGAGAAATGGTGGAAAGATCGACGAGCGCATTGATCAGGAATTCAGAAAGCGCCTGCGCTGCAGCAGTTTTTTGAATTCGTCGACGATGCGTTCGATGCGATGACGACATCGGAGCTACTCGCGAATGCAGATCAAAATGAGCGCGCGCGGAGTCTGAGTCGGAAATTTTGGCAACGAAAAAATTTTCATGGAAAACCCCCGCAAAGCTTCTCCACCACACCTCGAAGGCCGGTTTGCAGCGAATCGCGGGAGGTCGATTCGAGATCGGTGATGCGTCGGATGAGGTCGTCTCGCTCGCGAGTTGGCATGCAATGATCCGGCTCCGCGACGTGCCAAGCTGCCATCGCCCGGCTCGTCGCCCTTCGTTGAAGCTCCGGCGCGCCATCGAGTCGGGGGCCTCGTTGAAGCTGTTGGCCCGTCGAAGTCCGCCTTCTGTGCGCGGACGGCGCGATCCACTCACCGGCGGCGCGCGCCGCGCGCTCGCAACGAAAGACACGGATTGCTGGATGCCCCGCCGAAGCCTGATACCGGGCGGCGCTTCGAGCCGACCCGGTGGCGGGACATGACGGATGCGTTCTGGGCTTGGTGGAGCGAGTAGGCTCAGACGCCGAGCTTGGATTTCAACAGAGCGTTGACGGCCTTGGGATCGGCCTTGCCGCCGGTCGATTTCATGACCTGACCGACGAACCACTGGAGAGCCGCGGGTTTGGCCTTGGCCTGCTGCACCTTGTCGGGATTGGCGGCGATGATGCCGTCGACCACCTTCTCGATCGCGCTCAGGTCGGTGACCTGCTTCAGCCCGCGCTCTTCGACCAGCCGCTTGGGATCGCCGCCCTCCTGCCAGACGATCTCGAACAGGTCTTTTGCGATCTTGCCGGAGATGGTTCCCTCGCCGATCAGGTCGACGATCGCAGCCAACTGGCCGGCATTGACCGGAGAGGTCGCGATGTCCTTCCCCTCCTTGTTGAGCCGCCCGAACAGTTCGTTGATCACCCAGTTGGCGGCAACCTTGCCGTCACGCTTGCGGTCGGCGAGCTTCATCAGAACACCTTCGTAGAAATCGGCGCTCTCGCGTTCGGCCACCAGTACGCTCGCGTCATAGGGTGACAGGGCAAGCTCGGCGATGAAGCGCGCCTTCTTCTGGTCCGGCAGCTCCGGGAGGTCCGCCTTCAGCGCATCGACGAAGGCTTGGCTGAATTCAAGCGGCAGCAGGTCGGGATCCGGGAAATAGCGGTAGTCATGCGCCTCTTCCTTGGTGCGCATCGAGCGCGTTTCGCCCTTGCCGGGATCGAACAGCCGGGTTTCCTGTTCGATGGCGCCGCCGTCCTCGATGACGTCGACCTGGCGGCGTGCCTCGTATTCGATCGCCTGGCCAATGAAGTTGATCGAGTTCATGTTCTTGATCTCGCAGCGAGTGCCGAGCGGGCCGCCGGGCTTGCGCACCGAAACGTTGACGTCGGCGCGCAGATTGCCCTTCTCCATGTCACCGTCGCAGGTGCCGAGATAGCGCAGGATCGAGCGCAGCTTCGAGACGTAGGCCTTGGCCTGCTCGGCGTCCCGAATGTCGGGCTTGGAGACGATCTCCATCAGCGCAACGCCGGAGCGGTTGAGGTCGACATAGGACATGGTCGGCGACTGGTCGTGCAGCGACTTGCCGGCGTCCTGTTCGAGATGCAGCCGCTCGATGCCGATGGTCGCGGTCTTGCCGCCGTCGAGTTCGACGGTGATCTCGCCTTCGCCGACGATCGGCGACTTGTACTGGCTGATCTGGTAGCCCTGCGGCAGGTCCGGGTAGAAATAGTTCTTGCGGTCGAACACCGAGCGCAGGTTGATCCGGGCGTTCAGCCCGAGGCCCGTGCGCACCGCCTGCCTGATGCACTCCTCGTTGAGGACCGGCAGCATGCCCGGCATCGCCGCATCCACCAGCGAGACATGGCTGTTCGGCTCGCCGCCGAACGCGGTGGAGGCGCCAGAGAACAGCTTCGACCTGGAGGTCACCTGGGCATGCACCTCCATCCCGATCACGACTTCCCAGTCGCCGGTTGCGCCCTTGATCAGCTTGCCGCTCGTCGCCGTCATGCTTTGCCATCCTCGATGAGGGCGGACGCGATCCGCTCCCATTCGGTTTCAAGAGAGTCCTGCGCGACTGGCTGGCCCGCCTGGCGGTACCAGTAGCCGGCATTGGAGAGATCGCCCTCGACGCGATGCAGATAGGCATGCACGAGAGCGGCCTCGCGCGTCGCCTCGTCCTGGACGATCCTGTGAGCCTTGTCCCAATCGCCTTTCGCGGCCCACCAGAGCGCGGCGAGTGGCGGCGCCAGCGTCGCTGCGGGCGCCGAATCCGCCAGGCTCGCTCTGAAGCCGGCGATGCTCACCACCACCTCTCGGGCGTAAAGCGGCCGGCCGCCTGCTCGATCACCTCGCCGAGCGAGAACAGCGTGTCCTCGTCAAACGGCTTTCCGATCAGTTGCAACGCGAGGGGCAGGCCCTGGGCGTCCTTCCCCGCCGGCACCGCGATCCCCGGCAGCCCCGCCATGTTCACGGTCACCGTGAAAATGTCGTTCAGATACATCTCGACCGGGTCGGCGCCGCCCTTCTCGCCGACACCGAAGGCCGCCGAGGGCGTCGCGGGCGTGAGAATCGCGTTGACGCCTTGCGCAAAACAGTCCTCGAAATCCTTCTTGATCAGCGTGCGGACCTTTTGCGCGCGCAGGTAATAGGCGTCGTAGTAGCCGGCGGACAACACATAGGTGCCGATCATGACGCGGCGGCGCACTTCAGCGCCGAAGCCGGCCGCGCGCGTGTTCTCGTACATGTCGTTGATGCTGCCGCCCGGTACCCGCAGACCGTAGCGCACGCCGTCGTATCGCGCGAGATTCGATGAAGCTTCCGCAGGCGCCACGATATAATAGGCCGGCAGCGCGTATTTGGTGTGGGGCAGCGACACGTCGACGAGTTCGGCGCCGGCGGACTTGAGCCAGGCGGCGCCCTCGCTCCAGAGCTTTTCGATCTCGGAGGGCATCCCAGCGAGACGATATTCCTTGGGAATGCCGATCTTCATGCCCCTGACGGATTTGCCGACCGCAGCCTCATAGTCGGGCACGGGACGATCCACCGAGGTCGTGTCCTTTGGATCGTGTCCGGCCATGGAGCGCAGCAGGATCGCGGCATCGCGCACGCTGCGCGCGATCGGGCCGGCCTGGTCGAGCGAGGAGGCAAACGCCACGATGCCCCAGCGCGAGCACCGGCCATAGGTTGGCTTGATGCCGACGGTCGCGGTGAACGCAGCCGGCTGACGGATCGAGCCACCGGTATCGGTTGCGGTCGCCCCCATGCAGAGCAGCGCCGCCACCGCGGATGCCGATCCGCCCGAGGAGCCGCCCGGCACCAGCTTGGTGTTCGAGCCGTCACGCCGCCACGGATTGGCCACGGGGCCGAAGCACGAGGTTTCATTCGACGAGCCCATCGCGAACTCGTCGTTATTGAGCTTGCCGAGCATTACGGCGCCGTCGCGCCAGAGCTGTGCCGTGACGGTGGATTCGTAGGTCGGCACGAAGTTTCCGAGGATCTTCGAGCAGGCCGTGGTGCGCACGCCCCTGGTCGCGAACAGATCCTTGATCCCCAGCGGAATGCCCGCGAGCGGACCGCCCTCGCCTTTGGCAATCCTGCTGTCGGCGGCGCGTGCCATGGCAAGCGCCTCTTCCGGCGTTTCGAGCACAAAGGCGTTGAGCGCCCGCGCCTCTTCCATCGCCTTCAGATGGGCGCCGGTCAGCTCCAGCGACGTAAACGATTTTTTCGCGAGGCCGTCGCGGGCCTCGGCGATCGTCATTGATGTGTAATCGGTCATTTATTGATCGGGCTGCAGAAGAACGGAGACAGGGTCTTGTCGTTTTTGGGATCGTCGTTTTTGGCGCGCGCCATCGCTTGCGCTTTCTCTTGCGCCTCGAGCTGATCGAGCACGGCGCTGGCAGCGCTTTCCGGATCGGCCGCCTTGCCCTGCCGTTCCATTGCGTCGAGATAGTTCATGTAGGCCTGGTAGGCCTTTTCATCGTCGCAAAGCAGACACATCGGACTTCCCGTATCGAGTAGGCGCTTTCATCCTTGGGAAAACGCCGGAAGACTATTCGACGACTTTGGGCACCAGGAAAAAATGGTTCTCGGTCGTCGGCGCATTCTTGACGATATCGTCGGCGATCTCGCCGTCGGTGACGAGGTCCGGGCGCTTTTTCATTTCCATCGGCATCACCGAGGTCATCGGCTCGACGCCGCTGATATCGACCTCCGACAATTGCTCCACAAAGGACAGCATCGCGTTCAGTTCGCCCTGGAGATGCGGAATCTCGGCCTCGGTGACCGCAATCCGCGCCAAATGCGCAATCCGGCGGACAGTATCGGCGTCAACAGACATTATATAGGTGTCCCGAATGCAGATTCAGCCTGCCGTATAGCAGAGGCCGGTTTTGCACCGCAACCGCAGGCTCACCTCCCCCATCCGCGCTGGGGCGAGGCAAGCAAACCGAGGTCAGCCCGCCAACTGGCTCAGCCGCGCCAGGGCGCTCTCTGCAAGTGCCCTCGTCAGCTCGGCAGCCGGCAGTTCCTGCCCCATTCGCACCGCCTGCCCGACCCAAACGTGGGTAAAATCGCCCCTGCCGAGCTTCTCGGCGGCTTGACGCAGCGGCGCCAGAGCGGTCGCAGCATGGGGAAAAGCCGGCACATCGGGCGAAAGCGGCCCCATATCCCGGATCACACGGTTGGCAACCCCGCGTGCCGGGCGCCCGGTGATCACGTTGGTGATGACCATTGAATCGTCGGCCGCCTCGCCCAACGCGGCCCGCGCCACCGCGCTCACTTTCGATTCCGGGCAGCGCAAGTAAGCACTACCAATCTGCACACCGGCGGCGCCCAGCGCGAACGCCGCTGCGATCCCCCGCCCATCGGCAATGCCGCCGGCCGCCACCACCGGCACCTTCACCGCATCCACCACTTGCGGCACCAGCGCCATGGTGCCAGGCTGCTGGGCAACGTCATCGGTCAGGAACATCCCACGGTGGCCGCCGGCCTCCGCGCCTTGTGCGATGATGATGTCCGCCCCGTTCCTGTCTAGCCAGATCGCTTCCTGCACGGTCGTCGCCGACGACATCACAAGGCAGCCCGCTGCCTTGACGCGCGCAAGCAGCGCCTGCTCCGGCAGGCCGAAATGAAAGCTGACGATCTCAGGCTTGAGCTCTTCCACCAGCTCGCACATCGCCGCATCGAAGGGAGCACGGTTGGCTGCGTCGACTGGCGCTGTGGGATCGAGTCCAAACTCCCTGTAATAGGGCGCAAGCCGCTCTCGCCATTGCGCCTCGCGCCTGGGGTCGGCCGCAACCGGCTTGTGGCAGAAGAAATTCATGTTGATTGGCGCAGACACGCCCTGGCGGATGATGCCGACCTGCTCGCGCGCTTTCGCAACCGAAAGCATCGCGCAAGGTAGCGAGCCGAGCCCTCCCCCTTGCGCCACCGCGATCACGAGATCGGAATCCATCACGCCCGCCATTGGCGCCTGCACGATGGGAAACTCGGTCTTCACAAGGTTCAGGAAGCGGCGGTCCGGCCACATGATTTGATCTTTCGGATGTACGGGTGAGCCGACGCAGGCGCCGAGGCATATTAGGCCGCCCGGGCATGCGGAGGAAATTCAATAATCGAGAACATGTCGATCTCGATTCCGAAACGCCTGCGAAGTCGGTCATCGCGGCTTTGCCTGACGACCCAGGCGCGTGTTATGCGACTCTCATGCCCGCCCCTATCCTCCCCCTGATCGACGCGGTCACACATTGGCCCGCGCGCGGCGCGCTGATCGGGCTCGATCTCGGCACCAAGACCATCGGCGTTGCGGTGTCCGACCCTGACCGCAAGCTTGCGACCGGCGTCGAGACCATCAAGCGCAAGGCGTTCAAGATCGATGCCGCACGGTTGATCGCAATCGCAACCGAGCGCAAGGCGGCAGGCTTTGTGCTGGGGCTGCCCATCAACATGGACGGCAGCGAGGGTCCACGCGCACAATCGACCCGCGCGTTTGCGCGCAATCTATCCCAGCTCACCGGGCTTGCCATTGCGCTCTGGGACGAGCGGCTGTCGACGTCAGCGGTCGAGCGCGAATTGATCGGCATGGATGTCAGCCGCGCCAGGCGCGCCGAGGTGATCGACGAGCATGCTGCGATCTTCATCCTGCAGGGCGCGCTCGACCGACTGGCGAACGTTCGCAAATAGCATGCCCGGGGCTGCTGCTACTAGGCCAATGGTGCTGACCTATGCGTCAAATTCCCGGAAAGCCGCGCGCCATGCGGCCCTATCCTCTCCATCGTCCGGCCACGCTTTCGGTCAAAGTTGACGCTTGCGTCTGGCGGTTCGTCGACCAGAGTGGAGGTCCGGCCGCCCTCCTTCGGGTGACATTGGATGGGAAAGGGAGCCCCCATGAACTCCACAGCGAACCCGGAAGCCGGCGAACCCAACGAAGCATTGGCGGCACGAGCGGACGAACGGCTGGCGCACGCTTACGAGCAGATCGCGCGTGCCGATGAGCAGCTCGCACGTGTCACCGGGCAGCTTTCCAGGCTGGAACGCGATGCCGCGCGACCGGCTTCGATTGCCGCGGGTCAGCGACCATCGCGTAGTGGTCCGGCGCTGCGCGGCCTCACCGGACTGCTGCTGGCGGCGTGCATCGTCGGGGCAGCCTTCCTTTCGCAGTCGTCCTATGGCGATGCCGTCAAGCCGGTCGTCGCCCGGTGGATGCCGCAGCTCGTTCTGGCTTCATCCTTGCCGCTGCAAAAGCCGGGGCTCGCAACCCAGTCGGGCCCATCCGGCATTCAGCTCGCCGCGGCGGATCCATCTTCGGCCCAGGCCACGCCGCAAGATGGCGCGCCCGCAGCCGCCCCCGCGGCTCCTGACGTCGGGCAGTTGCTGCAGACGATGGCCCGCGATCTCGCAAACCTGGAGCAAGGAATCGAGCAGATCAAGGCGCGTCAGGAACAACTGGCCAGCGACAATGCAAAGGCCATAGAGGACCTCAAGGCGAGCCAGGGCCAGATGGCCGGCGAGCTCCAGGTGAGTCAGGACCAAATGGCACGCCTTATCGCCAACGTGTCCGACTCGAGCGGACGGCCGAGAGCGTCAGCGCCGAAGGGGTCTGCCGCTCTGGCCCAGCCGATCCCGCCCCTTTCGCGGAGGCCTCAGCCGACGCATCCTTTGCCCGAAGCCAGAGCGCAACCCTGAGCCGCACCGCAGGGCGCGTAGCGCCCCTACTGTCCGTCAATCTGACGGCCCATGAGAGCGATGGCCCGCTGGTAGACCGGCGCAGCGTTCCATGCCTGGATCGCCGCAAAATTGGCTTCGCCCGGCTGGTATCCCGCGCCGGCTTGCCAGCCGTGGGCCCTGAGAAAGTTTGCCGTCGAGCTCAGGGCGTTGCCTGCAACCTCGAGATTTCCGCCGTTGCCGTAGCTCAGGATGTTCTTGGGCAGAAACTGCGTCTGGCCGATTTCGCCGTGCATCGAGCCGCGCGTGCTTGCCGAGAGCACGCCGCGATCCATCAGCTTCAGCGTCGCGTAGAGCTGCTCGGTGAAATACTCCGGCCGGCGGCAGTCATAGGCGAGCGTGGCGACGGCCGACAGGAGATTCTGATTTCCGCGCTGGCTGCCGAACCCGGTCTCCATTCCCCAGATCGCCAGAAGGGGTCCGGGCGGAACGCCGTAGCGCTGCTGGATGGATGCAAAGAGCGCCGCCTGGGAGTGCTTGAGGGCACGACCGCGCGCCACGATGGCTGAGGCGCCGCGCTTGGCGAGAAACTGATCCAGCGACAGACCGAAGCTTCGCTGGCCGCGATCCGCCGCGATCGTTGCGCTCGCATAGTGCGTCGCCATCAGGGCCCCGACGGTCGAGGCACTGACGCCCTTTGTCCTCGCTTCATCGGCCATCTGCCGCTTCCACGCCTCGAAACCGGCAGCCGAGCTGCCGCATTGCGCGGCGTCCGCTCCGGCGGTCGTCAGCGCGAGCGCCACCAGAGCCGTGAAAGTGACCGTCAAACGCTGCCCGCCCTTGGTCATTCAGAACTCCTTTTCGGTTCGCAAAATGACAAGCCAAGCCCCTCACCGCCTGCAGATTTCAGGTTGTAAACGCGCTCCTACGCTTCATCTCTGGCCGCTTCATGTCCAACCGCTGGGCGATCGTCGTGTAGCCATGGCGCGGTCGATTGTAGCGGCATCGAACGGTCCAACGAATGCCGCCGCTATCCTCGCCACGGGCAATGACGGCGAAGTGAGCATCCGCAAAAACTCGCCGCCTGCGGCTTTTCACTTGTCAAAAAGACTTCGTCGGATCAGATTTCAAATACACCGGCGGTACAGATGCCGGTTCAAAATAATCCGGGGCGGAAAACCATGAATAGATATTCCATTGCATACACCATTTTATTCGGCTTGGGCTGCTCACTCTCCGGGCAGAGCAGCGCGCAGGAGATCAAGCAGAATCCGTGGCTGCCCTCGCGCGAGGCCAAGATTTCTCCGGTCACTCAAGAACAACTCAACACAGCCGACAAGAATACAAGCAATTTCCTCCTCACCAACGGCAATTACGCCCAGACTCGCTTCTATCCTGCACGGCAGATCAACCGCGACAATGTAAAGAACCTGCACGTCGCCTGGATTTTCCAGACCGATGTCAAGGAGTCGCTGGAGACTTCGCCGATCGTGGTCGATGGAGTCATGTATGTGACGACCTCGTTCAGCCACGTCTATGCGCTCGACGCCAAGACGGGCGAACAGCTCTGGCACTACAATCACAAGATGGGACCCATAACGACCTATTGCTGCGGCCCCAACAATCGCGGCGTCCAGGTTCTTGGTGACCGAGTCTATCTCGCGACGCTGGATTCCAAGCTGGTGGCGCTCAATGCCAAGACCGGCGATGTTGTCTGGACCACCGACATTGCCGACCCCGAACTCGGCTACAGCGAGACGATGGCTCCGACGGTCGTCAAGGACAAGGTCCTGATCGGAACGAACGGCGGTGAGTACGGCATCCGCGGCTTCCTCAGGGCCTACGATGCCAAGACCGGCAAGCTGCTGTGGAATTTCAACACGATCCCCGAGAACACGGTCGGCGTCTGGGCGACAAAGGACGCCACCGGACGCGACATGCACCGTGACATCGAGGCCGAAAAGGCCCAACTCGCCAAAACCGGCGACCCCTACCAGAAACTCGGCGGCGGCGTCTGGCAAAATCCTGCCGTCGATCTGGCGACCAACCGGATCTATTTCGTGGTCGGCAATCCTTCTCCCGACCTCGATGGGTCGGTGCGTCCCGGCGACAATCTCTATACCGACTCGCTGGTGTCGCTCGATCTGGATACCGGCAAATATGTCTGCCACTTCCAGTATATCGCCCACGATGTCTGGGATCTCGACGCCGTGAGCCCGGCGGTGCTGGTGGATGTCAAGGACAAGAACGGCAAGACCATTCCAGGCGTGATCCACGCCGGCAAGACCGGTCACATCTACGTTCACGACCGCAAGGACTGCAGCCTGATCCGCTTCTCCGAGGCCATGGTGCCCCAGGAGAACATGTGGACCCTGCCGACCAAGGAGGGTGCGCGCATGCTTCCGGGCGCCAATGGCGGCGTCGAGTGGTCGCCGATCGCCACCGATCCCGGACAGGCGCTGGCCTACGCCATCAACCTGCATCAGCCGATGCACTACAAGGTCGAGAACTCGGCCTATCCGAACGGCAAGCTGTGGCTCGGCGGCGCATTCACGGCCATTCCAGGCGAACAACAGTCGGGCAATATCACCGCCGTCGACTACAACACCGGCAAGATCAAATGGCAGGTGAAGACGCGGGAACCGATGATCGGCGGCATCCTTGCCACGGCAGGCGGCCTCGTTTTCACGGGTGAAGGCAACGGCAAGTTCGCGGCCTACAATTCCACCAACGGCAAGGAATTGTGGAGCTTCCACGCTGGTGCCGGCGTCAATGCACCACCTTCCAGCTACACGCTGGGCGGCAAGCAGTACATCGTGGTTGGCGCCGGCGGGAACGTCCAGGTCAACTTCAAGCGCGGCAACAACATCATCGCCTTTACGCTCGAGTGACCGGGCAGTTCATGTAAGACCACCAGAGCGGGGCCGGTTGCGGCCCCGCTTCCGTTGAGCCTTGTCGGAATGAAATCGATGCATGGCAAGTTTGGCTGGGTGATCTCTGGCGCGATCATGATCGCAGGCGCGCCGCCGCTATTCGCCCAGGACATTGCCGAAAAGGTCGAGATTTGCGCCACCTGCCATGGTCAGGACGGCAAGCCGATCGACAAGACGATTCCCATCATCTGGGGACAGCAGGCCGGATACATCTATATCCAGCTCCGCGATTTCAAACGTGGCGACCGCAAGAACGAAATCATGCAGCCGATCGCGTCGTCCTTCGAGAAGGACGACATGCTCGCGATCGCGGAATACTTCGCGAACAAGCCGTGGCCTGACCTGGGCCAGCCGCGGGCGCCGAAAGACGTTTCGGCACGGGCTCTCAGCGCCGAGCACTCAGTGGGCTGCACCGGCTGCCATCTCGACCAGTTTCAGGGCAGCAGCACCGTGCCACGCCTGGCGGGGCAGAGCCGGGAATACCTCAGCAAGACGATTGCGGACTTCCGCACCCGCGCGCGCGGCAACAATCCCGGCATGTCCGACCTGATGCTTGCCACGCCTGTCGACGATCTCGCCGCACTGGAGGAATATCTGGCGGGCCTGTAGCCGCCGCCCTTAGGGGACGGCCAATCGTTCGCGTAGCGATGACAGGACGGTGAGATCTGCGGCACGCTTGCCGGCCTTATCCTTCAGGGAGGGATCGGCTCCCCGCGCGAGCAGCAGCGCGGCGATGTCTGCGTGACCGCCCTCCGCGGCAATCATCAGGGCCGTCCGGCCGCGGTCATCCCGGTCGTCGACATGCGCGCCGGCGTCGAGGAGATATTCGACGACCTTGACCGCATGCACCTCCAGAACGTTTTCGTCCGGGCCCGCCGCCCACATCAGCAACGTGAGATCATTGCGATAGCGCGCATTGATATCGATGTTCTGCGCAAGCAGGCGCTTTACCACCTCGAGCCGGGCGCGCGCCGCGGCGTAGACGATCGGCGGCTTGCCGGTATCGTCAGGCGCCTTTGCGTCGGCGCCATGCGCGAGCAAAGCGGCCACGATCGTGTCGCTGCCGGCATAGGCGGCGGCCGCAACCGGAGAGATTCCGCTGCGTCCGGTGAGGTTGACGTCGGCACCGCGTTCGATCAGGCGCCGCGCCACCGCCCCCTGGCCCCCTTCCGCGGCAAAGTACAGCGCGGTTGCGCCGGCGAGATTGCGTGCGTTGATGGGGGCGCCGCGCGCCAGCAGGAGATCGACCATCTCCAGATGGCCGGACCGTGCAGCGTGACTGAGCGGCCGGGCGCCGAGGCGGTCGCGGGCATCAACGGACGCGCCGGAGTCCAGGAGCTCGGTTGCGAGGCCAATGCAATTGCCGTCCGCGGCTGAAAACAGAGCCACCGACACCTCGATTGCGGAAATCTGTGGCCTGGCGGCGTCAACACGACGCGCCAACTCCTGGCACCGCTCCGAGTCAGCCGCGACGGCAGCCGGGGCGGCGCTCGACAAGGCTATTGCGGCCGAGCACAGAACTGCGACATGGCGGAACAAACCGGCTCCCTCCCCCTCTGCTTTTCATGCAGGGTGGCATGGCGGCACGCCGGTGCCAAGTCCGGCGCTTCGTCCTCGGCAGAGAGGCGCGCTCTTAATTTTGGCCGGCAAGCCAGATCGTCTCGGCCACCGCACCGAGATTGTTCAGCCCGTGCAGGACGATCGTCAACCAGGTCGAGCCGCTGCGATAGCGCAAATAGCCGAACCACAGGCCGAGCGTGAACACCTCGCCGAAGAAGAAGAAGTCATATTGCAGATGCAATCCGGTCCACACCAGCGACGACAGGATAATCGCGCCGATCGGACCGAGAGCCGTTTCCGACCACCCGCGATAGAGAAAGCCGCGTGCGAAGAACTCCTCCGAGATCGGCGCGGCAACACAGAAAGCAATGATCAACAGCCACAGCGCTCCGTCGGCGCGGGCCGATTTCAGCACGTCCGTCATGAAGCCAGGGCTGTCCTCATGGCCGACCCAACGCGACAACTGCTCCCAAATGACGAGCACGGCCACGAGGCCGACGATTCCGATCAGAAAGTTTTTCCAGGATGTCCAGCGCAACGCGAGATAGTCGGCGAACGGCGTGCTTGTGAAGCGGATCGCAAGCCATAGCGCCGCGAGCGCAGCCGGCAGTCCCATGATCACCGACAGCGAAATCGTCAAACCACTTGCGGCAGCGGCCCGGACTGTCTCGACAATGTCGCCCGTGCCGCCCCGCTGCAGCACTTCGTACACCAGGACGGTGATCTGGCCGACGAACAGCGCGGCGAAGACGAACACGCCCCACAATGCGGTGCCCCAGAACTTCCAGACACGCCGCCTGGGCGGCGGCTCGGCGATAACGGTCACCGGCGGATTTTCGGGATTGAGCGAGTGCATCAAATCACTTCGAGTTAGGTGCGAGTTATTTTCGGCTCGTCATTCCGGAGCGATGCGAAGCATCGAATCCGGAATCTCGAGATTCCGGGTCTGGTCCTTCGGCCCATCCCGGAATGACTGCGGAGAGAGTTTTTTCACGGCAACACCCGTTCCAGAAGCACGCGGATGTCATCATGGGCGAGATCGACCGCGCCGTACATGCCGTTGTGGCTCGCCGCAAGGCGCATCGCCGCGAACAGTTCGGCCTGACGCGGCGCGACCTTGTTCAGCGCAGCACTTGCCGCGAGCAGCGCCAACCGCTCGACCGACAGCCGCGCGACGCGCTCGCCGTCCGGCCGACGGAACGCCTTGCCGACAAGGGCGACCGCCTCGGCTGCACCCGGCAGGCCCTTCGTTTCCTCGGACAATTCCTGCAACACCGCGACCGCGGCGTCCGCCTCGCGCGACAGCGCGCGCAGCACGTCGAGGCACATGACGTTGCCCGAGCCCTCCCAGATCGCGTTGACCGGCGCCTCCCGGTAGTGCCGCGCCAGGATGCCCTCTTCGACATAGCCGTTGCCGCCGAGGCACTCCATCGCCTCGTACAGCAAGGGCGGCGCGCTTTTGCAGATCCAGTATTTGATGGCTGGCGTCAGCAGCCGCATATAGGCGGCTTCGCCCGCCTCATGCGGCGTGCGGTCGAACGCGCGGGAAAGCCGCATCACCAGCGCAGCGGCGGCCTCCACGTCCAGCGCCATGTCCGCCAGCACCGCCTGCATCAGCGGCTGGTCGACGAGATGCCTTTGGAACACGCTGCGATGGCGCGAGTGATGCAGCGCATGTGCAAGGCCCGACCGCATGAGCCCGGCGGAGCCGATCGCGCAGTCCAGCCGCGTCAGCTGCACCATCTGGATGATGGTGCGGATGCCCTTGCCTTCCTCGCCGACGGGCGTGGCATAGGCGCCGACGAACTCGACCTCGCTCGAGGCGTTGGAGCGGTTGCCAAGCTTGTCCTTCAGTCGCTGGAAATGCAGCGCGTTGACGGAGCCGTCCGGTGCAAAGCGCGGCATGAAGAAGCAGGTCAGGCCGCCTTCCGCCTGCGCCAGCACCAGGAACGCGTCGCACATCGGCGCCGACATGAACCATTTGTGCCCGGTGATGCGATAGCCGTCGGAGGTCGCCTCGGCGCGGGTCATGTTGGCGCGCACGTCGGTGCCGCCCTGCTTCTCGGTCATGCCCATGCCGAGCGTCATGCCGCGCTTGGTCCACCAGGGCGCAAAGGTCGGGTCATAGGCCGGCCTGGAAATCACCGGCATGGCCTTCTCGAGCAGGTCGGGCTGGGCAGAGAGCGCGGCGACGGAGGCGCGCGTCATGGTGATCGGGCAGAGATGGCCCGCCTCGACCTGCGTCGCCATGTAAAATTTCGCGGCACGCACCACCTCGGCGGGCGCCCCCGCCGCCTTGCCTTCGCCGGTCCAGGTCGAATTGTGCATGCCGGCATGCGCAGAATGCGCCATCAGTTCGTGATAGGCGGGGTGAAATTCGACCTCGTCGCGGCGATTGCCGCGCGGGTCGAACGTCCGCAGCTTCGGCGTGTTCTCATTGGCCAGCCGGCCGCGCGCAGCCATGGCGGCCGAGCCCCAGTGGCGGCCGAAATCGGACAGTTCCTTGTTCGCGTCGGCCCCTCCGAAAGCCGTGACGGCCTCGACCAGCGGCCGATCCCCCGTGAAGAGATCAACGTCCTCAAAAGGCGGCGACTGGTTAAACACCTCGTGAGTTGCAAAGGAGGATTTTGACATGGCCGTTCCTCTTTAGGAATCATTGGCGGCGCGGGGAGATCGGGAAATCATAGGCCGCCCCGCCCGCGCCCGGCAGCGAAAAGTGCCACCGCTCTTTGGCATAGTTCACAAAGCCTTGCCGCGCCAATGGACCAGACCTGGAATTTCGAGATTCTCAAGTGCGCGATTGCGCACCATAGTTCGATGCTTCGCATCGCCCCGGAATGACGGCGAAAGCAGATCAGCACTGCACCGGGGATAACTCTTATGACGATCTTTCGCACTTGCGGCTTCGTTCAACCCCGCCTATAGCTCTGGCTTTAATGACATCGCCATC
>CAYVVB010000430.1:0-4444 GCA_964454955.1 uncultured Bradyrhizobium sp.
TCGTCAATTCCGGTCCATTGCGCAAGCCGCCCTCGCGGGTCGATCTCCAGCAGCTTGACGCCGGCGGCGACCTCGCTGCCATCCCTGACGATGCCGCGCAGGATGCCATCACGGGGCGCTGCAACCGGCACGCCCGCAAGATGGCCGAGCACGAGGTCCTTGTAGACGCGGGTGCCGATTTCAATCGGCGTTCGCCAGCGGCCCGCACAGGCCGAATAGACAAATCGTTCGGCGCTGACATCGCCAAGCTGGCTCGCGACGCCATCGGCGGCATCGGTCCAGCCGCCCTGGTTGACCAAGCCGATCTTGCCCGGCCGCGTCTCGACGGCGACATCGCAGTTGGAGCTTGCGCAGAAGCCGGGGCCGAGCCCGATGGAGAGCCGTGCCAGCCGCCGCAGGTCCGGCGTGATGCGGTGCTTCTGCAGACGCGCATCGACCAGCACGTCAATCGGGCGGATCGGCAGCAGGTCCAGAAGACCAAGCCAGGAAACGAGAACCTGGCCTTGGCCGCGAAACGCCCTGAACACCTGCATGGCGTCGTCGACCCGCTCGCCGACGACGCCTTCGACCTGGATCGTGTCGGCAAAGAGCGCGTCATGGAACGCCATCTTGCGACGGATCACGGGCGGGTGAGGGTCGTGCGACAGCACCACGCAGTATCCGGCCCGCGACAGATGCACGGCGATTGCGGAGGCAATCTCGTTGGTGCCGAGGATGATGGCGAAAGGGGGCGTCCGGTGAGCAGTTGATTGATGCATTCGAACCACGTCGCGTGACAATGTCGTGCAGCAGGCGAGAATCGCGACAAAGCGGCGCCCCCACACGCTCATGACAGAGACGAGAGCAAAAGGCGGGCCAATGTGCAGGAAAATCAGGATTGGCCGCAGGCAGCCCCGATCTGTCCGAAAGCAAACGCTTCTCTTGTTTCGAACCCGCCAACATGTTGCGAACGCGACATCACGGGAGAAAAACCGCAAGAATTTGCTGCAATGCGCTGGCCCAAATCCTGCACCGCCGTGACATGCGCGGAAACGTGCGCACGATCCTCGCGGGAACACGATCAGGAGCGCGTTTGAGTTTCGACCTGCCCAGCGATGTTCCAGTCACCGGCCCGCCTGCGGCCGCGAATGTCGAAGCCTGTCCGTTCCATGCCGACAGATCGCGTGCGCCTGCGGAGAGGAAGACCCTGGTGCTGACCGGCGCGTCCCGCGGCATCGGCCACGCCACCGCAAAGTTGTTCTCGGAAGCGGGCTGGCGGATCATCACCTGCGCGCGCCAGCCCTTCGATGGCGGACGTTGTCCCTGGGATTCCGGCAACGACAACCATGTCCAGGTCGACTTGAGCGATCATCGCGCACTGCCGCGCGCCGTCGCCGAGGTCAAGGAGCGGCTTCACGGCGCGCCGCTGCATGCGTTGATCAACAACGCCGGCATCTCGCCCAAGGCGGCGGACGGCTCCAGGCTGACGTCGCTGACGACACCGGTTGAGACCTGGATGGGCGTCTTCCACGTCAACCTGCTTGCGCCGATCCTTCTTGCGCAAGGGTTGTTCGACGAGTTGAAGGCTGCCTCGGGTTCGATCGTCAACATCACCTCGATCGTCGGATCGCGCGTGCACCCGTTCGCCGGGACGGCCTATGCGACATCGAAGGCTGCGCTCGGCTGCCTGACGCGCGAGATGGCGCACGACTACGCGCCTCATGGCATTCGGGTCAACGCGATTGCGCCGGGCGAGATCAAGACCGACATCCTTTCGCCGGAGACCGAGGCCCGGCTGGCTCCAACCATTCCGCTGCGTCGGGTCGGCACACCCGAGGAGGTGGCGAAGGTCGTCTTCTTCTTGTGCTCGGATGCGGCGAGTTACGTCACTGGCACCGAGGTGCCGATCAACGGTGGTCAGCACGTCTGACCGGCCGTTCATGTGAGGAGAAAAATCCGCAAGGTTTGCGCTGGATCAATGCGCCCCGTTTCTCCGCGGATTCCGCGCGGCCATTTTGCGAAATAGCGCAGAAACTAAGCAAATCAAGGCGTTATCTTTTGCTGCCATGCCATCAAGTTGGGCGCGACATCGGGAACGAGATGCAACACAATATTCCCAAATCTGAAAGAGGTGCGTGGGAGGACGTTCATGACAACGGAGACACCGTCATGCTGCATAGCGCTGCTCCTGTGCTCGAAAGGCCGGCGATAGACCAGCCGGTCCCCGTCGTGCCGCTGAGCGAGATCGCGCTCACCGGCATCTTCGAGATTTCGAAAATACTGACCTCGCCCTCGCGGCTCGAGGTCACGCTGGCCAACGTCGTCAACCTGCTGCAATCCTTTCTGCAGATGCGGCACGGCGTGGTCGCGCTGCTCGCCGATGACGGCATTCCCGACATTACCGTGGGCGCCGGCTGGAGCGAGGGGAGCGACGAGCGCTACCGCATGCGCCTGCCGCAGAGGGCGATCGACCAGATCGTGGCGACCGCGATGCCGCTGGTCGCCGAGAATGTCGCGGTTCATCCGGCGTTTTCCGCCGCCGATATGGACGCGCTTGGCGCGTCCGACACCATGCGCGTGTCGTTCATCGGCGTTCCCATCCGGATCGACCAGAAGGTTGGAGGTACCCTGAGCATCGATCGCATCCTGGATGAACGGTCGGTGTTCAGGCTCGATTCGGATGTCCGGCTGCTGACCATGATTGCGAACCTGGTCGGGCAGACGGTGAAGCTGCACCGTCTGGTCGCGAGCGATCGCGAGCGGCTCATGGCGGAGAGCTATCGGCTGCAGAAGGAATTGTCGGAACTAAAGCCTGCGCGGGACCGCAAGAAGGTCCATGTCGAAGGCATCATCGGCGATAGCCCGCCGCTGCGCGTGCTGCTCGAAAAGATCGCGGTCGTCGCCAAATCCAATGCCACGGTTCTCTTGCGCGGCGAATCCGGCACCGGCAAGGAGCTGGTCGCCAAGGCCATCCACGAGCTGTCGCCGCGCGCCAAACGCCCGTTCATCAAGATCAATTGCGCGGCGCTGCCTGAGACGGTGCTCGAGTCCGAGTTGTTCGGCCACGAGAAGGGCGCATTCACCGGCGCGCTGAATTCGCGCAAGGGGCGCTTCGAGCTCGCCGACAAGGGGACACTGTTTCTCGACGAGATCGGCGAGATCTCGCCGTCGTTCCAGGCAAAGCTTCTCCGCGTCCTGCAGGAGCAGGAGTTCGAGCGCGTCGGCGGAAACCAGACCATAAAGGTCGATGTGCGGGTGATTGCCGCCACCAACAGGAACCTCGAGGAGGCGGTGGCACGAGGCGAATTCCGCGCCGATCTCTATTATCGCATCAGCGTCGTTCCCATGCTGTTGCCGCCCTTGCGCGAACGCCGCAGCGACATTCCGCTGCTCGCAGCCGAGTTCCTCAAGAACTTCAACAGCGAGAACGGCCGCGTGCTGACTTTCGACGCGAGTGCGATCGACGTGTTGATGAACTGCGGTTTTCCCGGCAATGTGCGCGAGCTTGAGAACTGCGTGCAGCGCACCGCGACGCTCGCGCCGGGCCCCGCCATCCTGCGGAACGACTTCGCCTGCTGCCACGGTCAGTGTCTGTCGGCGATGCTGTGGAAGAGCGGATCGGAAGATCCGTCGTTGCGGCCGCTGCCGATCGTGCCGCTGTCGCCGAAGCCGGCTGTATCTGCCGTCAATCCGGCGGCGGCGAGCGCGGTGCCCAACCCGCAAATTCCCGTAGAGCCTGCTGTGGCATCCGCAAATGCGGGATTGGCCGGCGGCGCAAAGATGACCGACCGCGACCGCGTCATTGCGGCCATGGAGAAGTCGGGCTGGGTGCAGGCAAAGGCAGCCCGCCTGCTCGGGCTGACGCCGCGCCAGGTCGGCTATGCGCTGAAGAAATACGGAATCGAGATCAAGCGCCTATGACGCCGACTGTCGCACTTGCGACATGCTGTCGGGGGCGCGACATCTGCTGCGGCCAAATAGCCGTTACAAATCAAGCTTTCGCGGTTGGCACGCGGCTTGAAAGGGAGATGTCATCCGGCATCGCCCGCCCAAGGAGTCGCAGTCAATGGCCTACAAGATCATCGCCTCTCAGTGCACCGTATGCGGCGCGTGCGAGTTCGAGTGTCCGAACGCCGCAATCAGCCTGAAGCGCGACATGTACGTGATCGATCCGAAGAAGTGCACCGAGTGCGAGGGGCATTTCGATACGCCGCAATGCGCGGTCGTCTGTCCGGTGCCGGACACCTGCGTGCCGGCGTAACGCCGTCGCAATCACTGGCGTCCTCGGTCTTGCCGAACGGAGTGGCGAATGGCAGCGGTTCAGGAGACGGTCGACCGGGTGCGCCGGATCGACGTCGACCAATATCGATATGGGTTTGAGACGGTCATCGAATCCGAGAAGGCCCCGAAGGGCCTGTCGGAAGCGACCGTCCGCTTTATCTCGGAAAAGAAGAACGAACCGGCC
>CAYVVB010000431.1:0-1561 GCA_964454955.1 uncultured Bradyrhizobium sp.
GACCGTCACCATCGCAAGAGTAAGGTGCGACATGTGCGCAACGCGGCGGAACGCGACGCGCTCGATGACGGCCCCGAAGATACCGAGCGCGATGACCGCGAGGGCAAACGAGAGCCAATAAGGGAGTTGGAGGATCTTCAGCGCGATATAGCCCGCGAAGGCGCCGAACATGAAAATCTCGCCGAAGGCGAAATTGATGACGTCCTGGGTCCTGTAGATCAGCACCAGCGCCAGGGCCGCCAAAGCATACAGGCTGCCTTTGGCGATCCCGGCGACGATGAGCGTCGCGACTTCCATTACGCGCCTCGACGAAAAAAGAAACGAGCGCGCGATGAACGCGCGCCCGGACTTGTGGCGTGCAGCGTCAGTTTGCGACCTCGCGCCAGGTCGGCCCGACGTTCACGATCTGGCCGTTGATGAGCTTCCACATCGTGCCTTCACGGCAGCCGACATGCGACTGCGGCGTGATGGTCACCTTGCAGGCGGCGGGTCCGGCGAAGCCGTCCTTCGTGTGCTCCAATGCGTCGATCAGCTTCTCGCGCGTCAGGTCCTTGCCGGCGCGCTTCATCGCATCGACGAGCGTGTAGGCGCCGGACATGCCGTAGAAATTGAGCGCGGTCAGACGATCATTCGGGAAGTATTTCCGCATCAGATCGGCGAATTGCTTCATGTCCGCGTGATCCGGTCCCTGGCGGAGGAACGAAGCCGTATAGAAGTTCGCAAGCGCCGCCGGGCCGCCCGCGCGGTCGGCAAGATCCTTCAGGTCCTGCGTCCCGACGGTGCCGAGGAACGGGCCCTTCAGTCCGTACTTCAGCGCGTCGCGAAGAAAGACCGCCGCTTCCGGCGGATACAGCAGCGTCACGACGACATCGGCATTTGCACTCTGCAGCCGCAGCACCTGCGCGGTCGCATCGGAGGCCTTGCGCTCCAGTTCGACGGTCGTGACAAGCTCGAGACCAGCAGCCTTGTAGTTCTTGATGATCTCGCTGGCCTTGGCCTCCGCCCATTCATCGGGATGCTTGATGATGGCGAATTTCTTCACGTTGGGCATCGATTTCATGAAATTCAGGATCACGCCGCTGTCGCCCGAGCCCGGCAGCGTGGTCGTGAAAATGTAGCGGTTCATCGGCTCCGAGATTTTGTCCATGGTCGCCGCCATGACCATGTACGGCACCTTGTTCTCGATGAACTCTTCGCGTGCGGCAAAGACCGCGGCGCTGCAATTGCCGCCATGGATCAGGAAGACTTCATCGCGATAGATGAGCTTCTTGACGGCCGCGCGGGTCTTGGCCGGATCGCATGCACCGTCCTCGTGCACGATCTCGATCTTGCGGCCGTTGATTCCGCCGTTGGCATTGACCTCGTTGTAGACCGCGATCGCGCCGTTGTTGATCGGATAACCGTAGACGCTCGTTGCCCCCGTCAGCGGACCGAACATTCCGATCTTGATCGTGGTGTCGGTTACGCCATTTTCAGCGGGGGGGCGCGCGCTGAAACTCAGCGCCGCGGCCCACGCGGCGAGCGCGCTGGGCGAATTAGGGCCCTTGGGCGACGGGTGTGT
>CAYVVB010000432.1:0-16371 GCA_964454955.1 uncultured Bradyrhizobium sp.
CGAGAGCCGACGCGCGCTTTATGAGCGGGCCCGCGCCGCGCTGATTGCGCAGTTGCGGAGCGTGCAGCCTCCCTTGAGCGAGTCCGAAATCACCCGCGAACGGCTGTCGCTGGAGGAGGCGGTTCGCAAGGTGGAATCCGAGGCCGCGCAGCGCGCCCGCGACGGCGGGCGCCCCGCCGCCGCTCCCCGCGCGGGCGATGCGCTCCGCCGCGCCAATGTGCGTCAGCCCGCAGAGGCACCGCAGACCGATCCCCAGGTGCCAGGCTCGCAGGCAAGCCCACCGCCGCCGCGCCCGCGTCCGGCTGCGCCGCCTCCGTCACCGCGTATCGAGCGGCCGCCGCTCGGGCAGGACGAACGTCCACTGGCGCCGGACCAGCCGCGGCCGCAACGCGGTGCGCGGCCCGAGGGCTCGCCTCCGCCGACCCGCGAGCGGCCCGGGGCTGGCAGCCAACGCCGCGGCGCCGAGGGTGGCGCGAACCAGCCGCCGGGCGTGCGCGGCTTTCGCGACATCACGGCGGATGCCGATGATCTCGGCCGCGCCGCAGCCCAGGCCAGCCGCGCCGCGCGGAATACCTACGCCAACGTGCCCGCGCCGGAATTCGATCACGAGCACGGCGCGGAGACTCGGGGCGACGACGGCGGCGCGCCCTATTCCTATGACGAGTCGGTCGAAGAGGCCGAGCGCTACGCGCCCCCGCCGGGCGTCCCGCGTCCGCGCATGGGGCGCGACCAGGACGAGGAGGCGCGAAAGCGGGTCCGTTCGGGCGCGATGTTCCCATTCAAGAGCGCGATTGCCGTCGGCATCGTGCTGATCCTGGTCGGTGCGGCGATCCTGTGGGGCAAATCGGCCGTCACCATTGTGAGCGGCTTCTTCAAGTCTTCTTCGCCCGTCGTCGAGGCGCCGAAAGACACAACACCGGCCGCCAAGCCGAAGATCACCGACCGCGTCGGCCAGCCCTCGTCCTCGGATCAGCAGGTGGCGCCGGTGGCGCAGCGCGTCGTGCTCTATGACGAGGACCCCTCCGATCCCAAGGGCAAGCAATATGTCGGCTCGGTGGTCTGGCGCACCGAACCGATCAAGGCGTCCGGCAACCAGCCGCCCGATATCGCCGTGCGTGCCGACATCGAGGTCCCGGACCGCAAATTCAAGATGACGATGTCGTTCCGCCGCAACACCGATTCATCGCTGCCCGCGAGCCACACCGCCGAACTCACCTTCATTCTGCCCCAGGATTTTGCCGGCGGCGGCGTCGCCAATGTGCCCGGCATCCTGATGAAGTCCAACGAGCAGGCGCGCGGCACGCCGCTCGCAGGCCTTGCGGTGAAGGTCACCGACGGCTTCTTCCTCGTCGGCCTGTCCAACGTGGACGCCGACCGCTCGCGCAACATCCAGCTCCTGAAGGAACGCTCCTGGTTCGACGTGCCGCTCGTCTACGCCAACCAGCGCCGCGCCATCATCGCGATCGAAAAAGGACCGCCCGGCGAGCGCGCGTTCAACGACGCCTTCGCGGCCTGGGGCGAGTGAGCAAGACCATGATCACGGTGCGGGCGCGCCTCGTCGGGGAACGGCGCTCGTGCCTGCTTTGGAATGACGCGCCAAATGATTAGCACGCTCTCATCACCATGGGGGTTTGCTGCAGTAGGACGGGAGACCCGCCGGAGGCGGTCATGAAGCGCTATCTCATCTTCGCGTTCGTCGGGCCCTTTTTCGGCGGCTTCTGGCTGCTGCTCACCAGCACCATCATGTCCGGCTATTTCCATGAGACGACCCTCGCCGAGGTGGGCAAGCTGTTCGTCGTATTCTTCAAGACGCTGCAATACGCCTATCTGTTCGGCATCCTGCCCTCGCTGATGCTGGGCGCGGTCGACGACATCCTGTGGCACGTCAAGCGCATCAGCCCTGCCTTGCGCGTGCTCTTGGTCGGGCTGATCGGCTTCGTCGCCGCCGAATTGATGTACGGCTCGCGCGGACCGGATTCCGGCGTGCTGCAGTTCATCATGTACGGCCTGGTCGGCTTCATTCCCTCCACCATCTCGTCCTGGCTCTCGCACAAATTCGCCGACGAGCCGCAGCCGGCGGTCTCGGCGTAGCGCGTGATCCGGTTCGACGCCGCCCGACGTCTGGCAGATGAAGCCGATTTAAGTAGGCGCCGCGGCCCGGTTCGGCTAACACAAAGGCAAACCGGACGAGGTTTCGCGCGTTATATGTCGATGAGCATGCACGATAATTACGCCTATTCGCGCTCCCGTGCGGGAGCGCGGCGGACCTCGCGTGCGACATTCAGCGCAGCCGAGGCACGCGGCCCCATCATCGACCAGGAGGGGCGGGAGGTTCCGCGCGAGTCGTTGCGCAGCCAGTCCGGCGCCTTCCATTTCGATTTCGCCACCGCCAACCCGTTCGGCAACCTGTCGCGCGAGCAGCGGCTGGCGCGGCTGGAGGCCATCGCGAAACTGCTCGACGTCGCCTTCATCCTGCCGGGCACCAAGGTGCGCTACGGCATCGACGGCATCATCGGCCTGATCCCGGTCGTCGGCGACATCATCGCGACCGCCCTGTCGCTGTGGCTGGTGCGCGAGGCGCGCGCGCTCGGCGCGCCCTGGCACATCACCGCGCGCATGCTCGGAAATGTCGCGATTCAGGGCGTGGCCGGCACTGTGCCGGTGGCGGGTGATGCCTTTGACGTGCTGTTCCGCGCCAACATGCGCAACGCGCGCCTGTTGCGCCGCTGGCTCGAGCGGCAGCCGTAAGCCGGAAACTGCGGCAGCGACAAGGCTACGCTCCCTCTCCCCGCAAGCGGGGCGAGGTGAGATTTGAGAACCTTTGCAAACAAATAAAAAACGCCCCCGGACCTTGAAGTCCGAGGGCGTTGTGCAAACCGGTTGTCTGCTTCAGGCGGCGTCCTTGTCGCCGTCAGCGGCCACCGCGGCGCGCTTGCGGCGCGGCAGCGGGAAGGCGTCGCTCTCATAGAGCGAGCGGATGCCGCTCTGGTCGAAACGGGCTTCCTCGACCTGCAGATAGGCGCCATTCAGCGAATCCGCCGGCAACTCCTCCATCGCGAAACGCACGGCTTCGGCCGCAGTGCCAAAACGCCGATAGGTGAAGCCCGCCCGCTTTTTCTTGCGGATGGCGGCGGGGAAAAGTTCGGCGGCGGTGTTGAAGTTGAACGGACGCATAGGACGCATGGTCGAGGACCTCTTATCTCTTTGGCGCTAGCGTTTAGCGATGAGGGTTGGCTGACGGTCGCGCCGCGAAGGCGCACCGCGCATGGCATTTCATAGGCCCTAATATAGGCTTCTTTGACAGAATTGCGAATCCTGAAAGCCCAAATAATGAATCAGGTTCCACTCCCTGGAACCGAACATAACGTGAGCTATTTCAATGGCTTGTAGGAGCTAAAGCTTGCCCAGCAACAACAGGACGATAAGAACCACCAATACAACCGTGCCAAGTCCTATCCCGGAATGGCCCATGCCGTAGCCGTACCCCCGAAAACGGCCGCTGAAGCCACTGGCAAGGTAGATGATCACCAGGATGATGAGGATCAGTCCAAGAGACATCGGGCCCTCCCTGTCAGGCGGCGAGGGACGCCATCGGCCGCTCCGGTCATCGAGAAAAGCACAGCCGGCCCCGGCGGTTCCAGGCAGGAACCGCCGGGCGGGAAATTATTCTGTGGCTGCCGATGTTCTAGCGGGGCTTCAACTTCAGCGCCGCGGAGTTGATGCAGTAGCGCAGGCCGGTGGGCGCCGGGCCGTCATTGAAGACATGGCCGAGGTGGCCGCTGCACTGCGAGCACAACACCTCGGTGCGGATCATCCCGTGGCTCAAGTCGGTTTCCTCGTCGATGTGGCTCTCGGTCGCAGGTTGGCTGAAGCTCGGCCAGCCGCAGCCGGAAACGAACTTGGCGTCGGAATCGAACAGCTCCTGGCCGCAGCCGGCGCAGACATATTTGCCCGGCCGATGCTCATGCTCGTATTCGCCGGAGAACGGCCGCTCGGTCGCCTTCTCGCGCAACACGGCATATTGCATCGGCGTCAGCTCACGCCGCCACTGCTCTTCGCCCTTGGTGATCTTCCCGCTCGTCTTGGTATCGGACATGGAAACTCCTCGCGACAGCCGAAGCTAGTTGGAAACGCTCCGCACCAGGGTCGGCTTGTCGATGTAGCTTTCCGCAAAGATCTTCTTCAGATTCTCGATCTTCGGCAGATCATTATAGGCAATATAGGGCTGGTTCGGGTGCAGTGTCAGGTAGTCCTGATGATAGGCCTCGGCCGGATAGAAACCCTCGAGCGGCCCGACCTTGGTCACGATCTGCCCTGGAAAGACCTTGGCCGCATCGAGCTGGGCGATATAGGTCTGTGCGACCTTCTTCTGCGCGTCCGAGGTGGTGAAGATCGCCGAGCGATATTGCGTGCCGCTGTCCGGACCCTGGCGGTTCAGCTGGGTCGGATCGTGCACCACCGAGAAGAAGATCTGCAGGATCTTGCCGTAGGAGATTTTTTGCGGGTCGTATTTGATCTGCACCGACTCGGCGTGACCGGTCGTGCCGGTCGAGACCAGCTCGTATTGGGCGTTCACCTTGCTTCCGCCGGCATAGCCCGACACCGCGCTGACGACGCCTTTGGTATGCTGAAATACGCCTTGGACGCCCCAGAAACAGCCACCGGCCAGCACGGCGGTCTGGATGCCGGCGGCCGCCGGCATGTCGGCGGCCGGCGCAGGGATCACCACGGCGGCTTCCCCGGCATGCGAGGGCGGCAGAGCGAAACTGGCGATCGCCAGCGCGCCGACGGCGGCGCCGACGAGCGAAAGGCGGCTGAATAGGCTTTTGCGCATGGCATTTCCCCGTTGCGGTGATGTGCAGGATACGCGGCACGGGAGGGCCTTGTTACTGGGAGGCCCACACGAGTACGTGAACAAGTCTCGCCGAGATTCCGGGTCTGGTGCTGACGCACCATCCCGGAATGACGGCGGGCTCTACACCACGATGCTCAGCCGCTTCGCCGCCCGCGTGATGCCGGTGTAGAGCCAGCGGGCGCGGCTGTCCTGGAAGGCAAAGCTCTCGTCGAACAGCACCACGTCGTCCCATTGCGAGCCCTGCGACTTGTGCACGGTCAGCACATAGCCGTAGTCGAACTCGTCATAGGGCTTGCGCTGCTCCCACGGGATGCTCTCGATGCCGCCTTCGAAGCAGTCGTGCCGCACCGAGACTTTCGTCACCTTGTGGCCGAACTCCTCGTCCGGCGTCACCCGCATGGTCATGATCCGCGATTTCGCGCGCGGCTGCGTGCGCGATTTCACCCGCCACAGGCCGCCGTTGAACAGCGCTTTCTTGCGGTTGTTGCGCAGGCAGACCAGCTTGTCGCCGGCGACAGGGAAGGGATCCTCGATGTTCTGCCGCTGCCGCATGCGCAGGTTGTAGGCGCGGCGGGTGTTGTTGCGCCCGACCAGCACCTGATCGGCCTTCATCACCCGGTCCGGATCGAGCCGGCTGCGCGACACCACCTCGCTTTCGCCGAAGGTGCCGATTTCGAGCGGGCGGCCCTCGCGTATATCCATCGACATCCGCACGATCGGATCGTCCTGCGCCTGGCGGTGCACTTCCGTGAGCATCGCATCCGGCTCGGCCGCCGTGAAGAAACCGCCGCCCTGGATCGGCGGCAACTGGGCGGGATCGCCGAGTACCAGCAGCGGACAATCGAACGACAACAGGTCGCGGCCCATGTCGGCGTCGACCATGGAGCATTCGTCGATCACGATCAGCTTGGCCTTGGAGGCCGGCGCGTCGTCCCAAAGTTCGAAGCTCGGCTGCTCCTCGCCGCTTTCGCGCGCGCGATAGATCAGCGAATGAATGGTGGAGGCGCCGTCGCAACCCTTGCTGCGCATCACCAGTGCGGCCTTCCCGGTGAAGGCTGCGAATTTCACCTCGCCGTCGACGCCTTCGGCGATGTGCCGCGCCAGCGTGGTCTTGCCGGTTCCCGCATAGCCGAACAGGCGGAACACCTGCGGCGTGCCGGCTCGTCCCGGTTTTGCATCGAGCCAGGCCGCCACGGCCTTGAGCGCGGAATCCTGGTGTGGGCTGAAGGTCGGCATGGTCCCTGGCGGAATCGGGCGCGGGCAGTCCCCGCGCGAACGGCAAACTAGCCATTCGCGCCGCCGGTGCAAGCGGCCCGTTTTCCGAAACGAACTATTGCCAGCCGGGAACGCCGCGCATGTCCGGCAGATGATGGGCGATGCCCTTGTGGCAGTCGATGCAGGTCTTCTCGCCGGTGAACAGATAGCGCTGGTGGGCGTCCGCGGCGCGGGGCGACTGCTTGGTGATGTCCATGGATTGCGCGCTGTGGCAGTTGCGGCATTCCAGCGAATCATTGGCCTTGAACCGCGCCCATTCGTGCTCGGCGAGCTCCAGCCGCTTATCGACGAACTTGTCTCGGGTGTCGATAATGCCGAACAGGTGACCCCAGACCTCCTTGGAGGCCTGCATCTTGCGCGCGATCTTGTCGGTCCAGTTGTGCGGGACGTGGCAATCCGGGCAGCTCGCGCGGACGCCGGAGCGGTTGGTGAAATGGATGGTCGATTTCAGCTCGGCGAACACATTGTCGCGCATCTCGTGGCACGACGTGCAGAAGGTCTCGGTGTTGGTTGCTTCGAGCGCGGTGTTGAAGCCGCCCCAGAAGATCACGCCGGCCGCAAAGCCCGCGAGCACCAGCACGCCGAGGCCGAACACGGAACTGGGCCGGATCAGGACGTCCAGCAGGTCCATCGCGAAATTCCAGGCCCGCCGCAGCAGCCCCGGAGGAGGCCCGGACTTGTCGGACGTGCTCATCGGTGTCCACCCGCATCTTCGCGGCTGAGCAGGGTGTCGATGTCGGTGAAATCATTGCTCACCGGCGGCTTCACGACGTTCTGCGGTACGTGGCATTCGGTGCAGAAGTAGCGGCGCGGCGACACCGAGGCGAGAAACTGGCCGTCGCGATCCATGAAATGGGTGATCGAGACCATCGGCGCCTGCGACTCCATGGTGCGCGCGCGGGCATGGCAGGAGAGGCACTTGTTGCCGTTGATATCGATCTGGTAGCCGTCGATCGAGTGCGGAATGACCGGCGGCTGTTCGGGATAGTTGCGCGCTTCCCTCTCGGCGGTGTTGCGCGCCGGCGTCATCGGCGACGCCGGGCCCTCGTCATTGAGTGGCGTGGGCCCGCGCAGCGGCGAGTTGAGCGTTTGCGCGTACAGCGAGGTGGATGCGGCCGCGAGCAGGGCGCACAGCACTAGGGTTGCGGATTTCCTCATGATGCACCTCACACCCGCTCGACGCGCACGGCGCATTTCTTGAAATCGGTCTGCAGCGAAATCGGATCGGTCGCATCCAGCGTCACCTTGTTGATGAGTTTGGACTCATCGAACCACGGCACGAAGACGAGCCCGCGCGGCGGCCGGTCCCGTCCGCGCGTCTCGATCCGCGCGCGGACGAAGCCGCGCCGCGAAACCACCTTCACCTCGTCGCCGCGGCGCAGGTTGGCCGCCTGCGCATCGTCCGGATGCATGAAGCAGACGGCTTCCGGGAATGCGCGGTAGAGTTCGGGGACGCGGCGCGTCATGGTGCCGGAATGCCAGTGCTCCAGGACGCGTCCCGTGGACAGCCAGAACGGATAGTCCTTGTCGGGCGATTCCGCCGGCGGCTCATAGGGCAGCGCGAAGATGCGCGCCTTGCCGTCGGGATAGCCGTAGAACTGTACGCCCGCGCCCTGGCGCACATAGGGATCGCTGCCTTCGCGGAAACGCCACCTGGTCTCCTGGCCGTTGACGACGGGCCAGCGCAAGCCGCGCTCGCGATGATAGGCATCGAACGGCGCGAGGTCGTGGCCATGGCCGCGGCCGAAGGAGGCGTATTCCTCGAACAGGCCCTTATGCACATAGAAGCCGAACGCCTTCGATTCGTCGTTGGCGTAACCGGGCTCGATGTCGGAGAGCGGAAACTTGTCGACCTGGCCGTTGCGGAACAGCACGTCGAACATTGTCTTGCCGCGGTATTCCGGTTTCTTGGCGATCAGCTCCTCCGGCCAGACCTCCTCGATCTTGAACCGCTTGGAGAACTCCATGAGCTGCCAGAGATCGGAACGCGCCTCGCCCGGTGCATTCACGAGCTGGTGCCAGAATTGCGTGCGCCGTTCGGCGTTGCCGTAGGCGCCTTCCTTCTCCACCCACATCGCGGTCGGCAGCACGAGATCGGCGGCGAGGGCCGTCACCGTCGGATAGGCGTCGCTGACGACGATGAAGTTCTCGGGGTTGCGGAAGCCGGGATAGTTTTCCTCGTTGGCATTCGCCGCCGCCTGCAGGTTGTTGTTGACCTGGACCCAATAGGCATTGAGCAGGCCGTCCTTGAGCATGCGGCTTTGCAGCACGGCATGATAGCCCGGCTTGTCAGGAATGGTGCCCTCGGGCAACTGCCAGATGTGCTCGGCCTTGTCGCGATGCTCCTTGCTGGTCACCACCATGTCGGCGGGCAGGCGGTGCGAGAACGTGCCGACCTCGCGCGCGGTGCCGCAGGCCGATGGTTGGCCGGTGAGCGAGAACGGACTGTTGCCGGGCTCGGCGATTTTCCCGGTCAGCAGGTGAATGTTGTAGACGAGGTTGTTGCACCAGACGCCGCGGGTGTGCTGGTTGAAACCCATGGTCCAGAAACTGACCACCTTCGTCTTCGGATCGGCATAGAGTTCGGCGAGCGCCTGCAGGCGGTTGAGCGGCACGCCCGACATCTGCGCCGCCTTTTCCAGCGTGTAATCGGAGACGAACTTGGCATATTCGTCGAAGCTCATGTCGGTCGCGTCGTTGGCCTTGGCGCGGCCGGTCGCCTTCTTCTCCAGCGGATGTTCGGGCCGCAAGCCGTAGCCGATATCGGTCTGGCCGCGCTTGAACACGGCATGCGCGGCGACGAATTCCTTGTTCATCCGGCCGGTCTTGATGATGTGATTGGCGATGGCGTTGAGGATGAAGAGATCGGTCTGCGGGGTAAAGACCATGCCGATATCGGCGAGGTCGAAGGAACGATGCTCGAAGGTCGAGAGCACCGCGACCCGCACATGCGGCGCGGAGAGGCGGCGATCGGTCACCCGCGTCCACAGGATCGGGTGCATCTCCGCCATGTTGGAGCCCCACAGCACGAAGGCGTCCGCTGCTTCGATGTCGTCGTAGCAGCCGGACGGCTCGTCGATGCCGAAGGTGCGCATCATGCCGGCAACCGCGGACGCCATGCAGTGCCGCGCGTTGGGATCGATATTGTTGGAGCGGAAGCCGGCCTTGAACAGCTTTGCGGCGGCGTAGCCCTCCCAGATCGTCCACTGGCCCGAGCCGAACATGCCCACTCCGGCGGGGCCGCGCTTCTTCAGCGCGTCCTTGAATTTCGCCGCCATCACGTCGAAGGCCTCATCCCACGACACCGGCGTGAACTCGCCGTTCTTGTCGTATTTGCCGTTCATCTTGCGCAGCATCGGCTGCGTCAGCCGGTCGTGGCCGTACATGATCTTCGAGAGAAAATAGCCCTTCACGCAATTCAGGCCGCGGTTGACCTCGGCCTTGATGTCGCCGTGCGTAGCGACCACGCGATTGTCCTTGGTGGCGACCATGACGCTGCATCCGGTGCCGCAGAACCGGCAGGCCGCCTTGTCCCATTTCAGCTCGGTGGCCTCGCGCTCGGTCACGAGGTTCGCGCCGAGGGAAGGCGCGGGTATGCCGGCGGCGGCTGCGGCGATCGCCGCGGCCTCGAGCTTCAGGATCTCGCGGCGGTCGAGCTTGGGTAGAGTCATGGCGTCCTCCCCGAGCGGCCTCATCAGGCCGCATCGATGGCGTGAAAGACGAGGGATGCCGCGTGCACATGCGGCAGAAGTGAAATGGTGTTGAGCGTTGTGCCGAGGCTTCCCGAATCGGGCGCATCGACGACCACGACGAGCTTGCCGCGCGGATCGCGCGCGTGAACCTCGCATCCGGCCAGCGCGAGGATGGCCGCCTCGACCTCGTCGAGGCGTTCGGGCCGCGCCTGCACCAGAATGCTGGCGATCTCGCCGCCGGGCGGCGCGATCACCCGGTCGGCCTGCAGCAGGCGGCCGGTGATCAGGGCTCTTCGGTCGATGGAGTTGAGACGTCCGCCCACGGTGATCGTCCTTGTCGGAGAATGTTGCGGTTCAATGCGCGGTCGGCGGGCCGGGCGGGCCGGCCACCATCTGGTAGACCCAGACCGCAAGGCCGTAGCTGCCGACCGTCGCGACTGCGATGGCCGGCATCAGCACTGCTGTCAGAAACAGGAACGCAAAGATTTCCATGCGCCGACGATGAGAACGCCGGCGCATGTCGTCGCCAGCGACGGACATGCTTTCTCTCGTGACGTTTGGTGAAAAGACGGCATCCGGGCCGTTGCCTTACCGCACGTTTAAAAGCGCAGTTCCAAGATTACTTTGATCTGAATCAACGGGCAAGAAAGCCGACGCGAGCGAACGCGATGTTCCGCGCAGCAGCGGCCAGGAACTCGCACGCCCGGCGGTTCTCCCGCGCCGTGGAAATTGATCGCCGTGGACACGGCCACGCCGCGGACTAGAATGCGCCAAACCAAAATAAAACACGCGGGGAGGCGTCATGAAGTTCGGCATTTTCTACGAGCTGCAACTGCCGCGGCCATGGGCTGCGGGCGACGAACTCAACCTGTATCAGAACGCGCTGACGCAGCTCGAGATGGCCGACCGGCTCGGCTACGATTACGCCTGGGTGGTCGAGCACCACTTCCTCGAGGAATATTCGCATTCGCCGGCACCGGAATCATTTCTCGCCGCCGCGAGCCAGCGCACCGAAAAGATCAGGCTCGGTCACGGCATCCTGCAGCTCACCACCAATCATCCCGCACGCGTGGCCGAGCGTGTCGCGGTGCTCGATCTGTTGAGCCGCGGGCGCTGCGAATTCGGCATGGGCGAGAGCGCCTCCATCACCGAGCTCGAACCGTTCGGTCGCGACATGGAAACCAAGCGCGAGGTGTTCGAGGAGGCTGTCGCCGCGATCTTCCCGATGTTCAGGGATGGCGGTTGCGAGCATCACGGCAAACATTTCGACGTCCCCTTGCGCAACGTGGTGCCCAAGCCCGGGCAGAAGCCGCATCCGCCCTTGTGGATGGCCTGCTCGCATTTGCCGACCATCGAGCGCGCCGGCCGGTGCGGCTTCGGCGCGCTCGGCTTCCAGTTCGTCAGCGCGGAGGCCGCGCATGCCTGGGTGCACGCCGATTACAACGCCATCACCAAACGGCTGAAGAAGCTCGCCGACTACGAGATCAATCCGAACATGGCGCTGGTGTCGTTCTTCATGTGCGCGAAGACTGACGAGGAGGCCCGCGCCCGTGCGGATGGCGCGACCTTCTTCCAGTTCGCGCTGCGCTACTACGGCACCTCGCAGAACCGGCAGCGCCCGGCGCCGGGCGCCGTCAACATGTGGGACGAGTACAACAAGTGGAAGCGCGACAATCCGCAGGCCCAGGAGCAGGCGCTGCGCGGCGGGTTGATCGGCTCGCCGGAAACGCTGCGCAAGAAGCTCAGGCGCTTCCGCGCCTCGCATATCGACCAGGTGATCCTGCTCAACCAGGCGGGCAAGAACACCCATCCGCACATCTGCGAGTCTCTGGAACTGTTCGCTAGCGAAGTGATGCCGGAGTTCGTCTCCGATCCCGAGCACGAGGCCTGGAAGCAGTCCGTCATGAACGGCGCGATCAAGCTCGAGGAGATCGATACCGACGCGTTCAAGGACCGCTACGGCAAGCTCGGCCTCGAACTGACGCCTCGCGCGGCGCAAGTCGCGGCGACCGGATAGCGCGGCGCGCAAGTCACGTTTGCGTGGGGAAAGATTTTCGCTGCGCGCCCGCGAAATGCGACAAGAAAGCTGATGCCGGACGCCCGCATGGCAGTGCGGGCGTCGTTATTTTTGCGCAGCGCTCGACAGCTTTTCGCTCCCGCACCATCATTCCATCCATCCCATCGCGTGCACGCAGGGACGCGCGCATGCTTTTCGGAGATGGCAATGAGGCGTCGGGAATTTCTGCAATTTTCAACGGGGATCGTCGCAGCAGCGGTGCTGTCGCGGCGGGCGAGCGCGGAGGAACAGCCGAAGGAAATCCGCATCGGCACGCAGAAGGGCGGCTTCTTCCCGGCAGTGAAGGCGCGGCATTCGCTGGAAGACGCATTCCAGCCGCTCGGCATCGAGATCAAATGGATCGATTTCCAGTTCGGCCCGCCGCTCCTGGAAGCCATCAATGTCGGCAGCGTCGATTTCGGCTATGTCGGCGATTCTCCGCCGATCTTCGCGCAGGCCGCCGGCGCCCGCGTTCGCTATGTCGCGGCGGTGAAGCAGAACGGCAATACCCAGGCGATCATCGTTCCCAGGGATTCAACGATCAGGACGTTGGGCGATCTCAAGGGCAAGCGCATCGCCTTCGGCAAGGGCTCGAGCGCGCATAACCTGCTTGTCGCCGCGCTGGAGAAGGCCGGCCTGTCCTGGAGCGAGATCACGCCTGCGCCGCTCGCGCCGGCCGACGCGACGGCGGCCTTCGTCAAGGGTTCCGTCGACGCCTGGTCGATCTGGGATCCCTATCTCGCGCTCGCCGAGCTGAAGGAAAATGCGCGCGTGATCGCCTTCGACAAGGACGTGCACAAGCCGAACGCCTTCTACATCGCAGGTTCGGATTTCGTCGAAAAACATCCGGAGCTGGTTGCGCGGCTGAACCAGGCGTTTGCGGCCGAGGGCGTCTGGGCCAATCGGCATCACGAAGAGGTTGCCAAGGCACAGGCCGAGGCGACCGGCGTCGATCTCGAAGCGATCCGGCGCTTCGTCGACCGCTCCAACTACAGCGTCGTTCCGCTCGACGATGACATCATCCACTCCCAGCAGGCGGTCGCCGATCGCTTTGCGCGGCTCGGTCTGATCCCCAGGCCGGTGAAGGTGGCCGACATCGTCTGGAAGTGGACGCCGGGCTCCTGAAAACAACACGTCTGGAATCCTCACGCGGGCAAGGAGGCCCGGCATCATGTCTTCGAAGCAATCGCCCCGAGCCAACATTCTCTGGTTTCTGCCGACCCATGGCGACGGCCACTTTCTCGGCACCGACGTCGGCGCGCGCGACGTCAATTTCAACTATCTGCGCCAGATCGCGCAGGCCGCCGATCAACTCGGCTATTTCGGCGTGCTGCTGCCCACGGGCCGGAGCTGCGAGGATTCCTGGATCGTGGCCTCCAGCGTCGCGCCGTTCACCGAGCGGCTGCGCTACCTGGTGGCGGTGCGGCCGGGGCTGCAGTCGCCGAGCGTCGCTGCGCGCATGACGGCGACGCTCGATCGGATTTCCAACGGGCGGCTTCTGATCAACGTCGTCACCGGCGGCGATCCCGTCGAGAACAGGGGCGACGGCGTCTATTTCAGCCATGACGAGCGTTATGCGGTCACGCGCGAGTTTCTGAGCGTCTACGGCGATCTGCTCGCGGGCAAGTCGGTCAACTTCGAAGGCAGCCACATCCGCATCGAGGACGGGCGGCTGTTGTTCCATCCCGTTCAGTCGCCGCGGCCGCCGTTGTTCTTCGGCGGATCGTCGGATGCCGGCATCGATGTTGCCGTCGACACGGTCGACAAATATCTCACCTGGGGCGAGCCGCCGGCGCAGGTTGCCGAGAAGATCGCGCGTGTCAAAGCCGTCGCCGCCGCGCGCGGGCGGTCGATTTCCTTCGGCATTCGCCTCCATGTGATTGTCCGCGAGACCAATGCGCAAGCGTGGAACGCCGCCGACGATTTGATCAGATATGTCACCGACGACACCATCGCCTCTGCGCAGAAGATCTTCTCGCGGATGGATTCGGTCGGCCAGCGGCGCATGCTGGAGCTGCATGGCGGCCGCCGCGACAAGCTCGAAATCAGCCCGAACCTCTGGGCCGGCGTCGGGCTGGTGCGCGGCGGCGCCGGCACCGCGCTGGTCGGCGATGCGCAAACCGTGGCGGCGCGGATCAAGGAGTATCAGGATCTCGGCATCGACACCTTCATCATGTCCGGCTATCCGCATCTGGAAGAAGCCTATCGCTTTGCGGAGCTGGTGTTCCCGCATCTTGCGCTGGAGCAGGGCGGCAACGTCACGCCGCTTCGCGTCAATACCGGCCCGTTCGGCGAGACGATCGCCAATGAACGTCTGGTGAAGGCGTCGCAGTCATGAGCCTGATCGAGAGCCTGCCGCGCGTCCGCGGCCTGCGCCTGCCGCGCGCCGACGGCCTGATCCAGTGGATCGTGCCGTTGGGCATCATCCTGATATGGCAGGCGGCATGTGCCACGGGCCTGGTTCCGGCGCGGGTCCTGCCGGCGCCGAGCGATGTGGCGCTGGCCGGCTGGAAGCTCGCGCGCTCGGGCGAGCTCCTGACCAACATCTGGGTCAGCTTCTGGCGCGCCGGCATCGGCTTCGTGATCGGCGGCGGCATCGGGTTCGCCTTCGGGCTCGCCAATGGCCTGTCGGAGCTCTCCAGCAAATTGAGCGACACGACGCTGCAGATGGTGCGCAACGTCCCGCACCTGGCGCTGATCCCGCTCGTCATCCTGTGGTTCGGTATCGACGAGACGGCAAAGCTTTTCCTGGTCGCGCTCGGCGTCTTCTTTCCCGTCTATATCAACACGCTGCACGGCATCCGCACCGTCGATCCGCAGCTCATCGAAATGGGCCGGATCTACGGCATGTCGAATCGCGAGCTGTTCTTTCGCGTGATCTTCCCCGGCGCGCTGCCCTCGATCTTCGTCGGCATTCGCTTTGCGCTCGGCATCATGTGGTTGACGCTGATCGTCGCCGAGACCATCGCGGCCTCGTCGGGGCTCGGCTACATGGCGATGCAGGCGCGCGAATTCATGCAGATCGACGTCGTCGTGCTGAGCATCCTGATCTATGCGCTGTTGGGTAAGCTTGCCGACAGCGCCTCGCGCCTCCTCGAGCGGCTGACGCTCGCCTGGCACCCCGCCTTCCAGAAATAACGAGATCGATCATCCATGCAGGAAGCCCTTCAATTCCGAATCGAAGCCGACGCCCTGGATCGGACCGGCTTTGTCGAGCACGCAAGGATCGCGCGACAGCGCCCGGCCGCATCGAGCCGCGCTCTGCCGGTGACGATCCGCGGCTTGCGCAAGTCTTTCGGCGACCATGAGGTGCTGCGCGGCATCGACCTGCACATTCCGGCAGGCCAGTTCGTCGCGGTCGTGGGCCGCAGCGGCTGCGGCAAGAGCACGCTGCTCCGTCTGATCGCCGGGCTGGAAAAGGTCGATGCCGGAGCAATCGAGTTCGGTGAAGCGGCGGGAGCTGCGGATATCCGCGTGATGTTCCAGGAGCCGCGGCTCCTGCCCTGGGCGCGGGTGCTGGGCAATGTGGAGGTCGGCCTCGGGCGCGAGCGCAGCCTGCCGGACGCGCAAGCGCGCGCCGAACAGGCGCTCGCCGAGGTCGGTCTTGCCGAGAAACGTGCGCAATGGCCGGCCGTGCTGTCGGGCGGCCAGAAGCAGCGCGTGGCGCTCGCGCGTGCGCTGGTCGGCAGGCCCCGCGTGCTTGCCTTCGACGAGCCGCTCGGCGCGCTGGATGCGCTCACCCGCATCTCCATGCAACGCCTGCTGGAGCGGGTCTGGCGCGAGGAGGGTTTTACCGCGATCCTGGTGACGCATGACGTCTCGGAGGCGGTCGCGCTCGCCGATCGCGTGCTGGTGATCGAGGACGGTCGCATCGCGCATGATATCGACGTGGATATTCGCCGCCCCCGCCAGCGCGGCGCCGCAGACCTTGCCCGGCTCGAGGGCTCGATCCTTCGCGAGTTGCTCAAGACCGGCGAGGAACAATCCGTGCTGTGAGGGTGCCATGGGCTCCGCGCAAGTCATCAATCTCGATCGCGAGACGTCGCCCGGCGATTTCCGTAACGCGATGCGTCATCTGGTCGGGGCGGTGAGCATCATCACGGTCGGGCACGGGGACGACGTCAGCGGCATGACCGTGACCTCGCTGTCTTCGCTCTCGGTCGAGCCGCCGTCACTGATCGTCAGCGTCAACCGCGCGGCGTCCTCGTGGCCGCTTCTGCAGCGCTACGGCTCTTTCGGCGTGAATATCCTAAGCTCCGGGCAACGCGACATCGCGGAGCGGTTTTCCGGCAAGAACGGGCTGAAGGGTGCGGCGCGTTTTGCGGGCAGCCAATGGGTTGCGCGCGCGGGCGGCGCGCCGCTGCTGGTCGGCGCGCTCGCCGTGATCGACTGCTAGGTCGAGGTTATCATCGAGCGCAATTCCCCCGGCATGGTGATGGGCCGGTTTCGCGACCTCACGTTCGCGCAAAACGGTTCCGCGCTCGCCTATTGGC
>CAYVVB010000433.1:0-7894 GCA_964454955.1 uncultured Bradyrhizobium sp.
TCTCCCTTTCAACCCCGATTGGACGCGGTCGCACCGATGAACCCGCCGCTTCCGGCCCGCGGACCATGATTCGAGCCGTCTTTCGAGCGCGTGGGCCGATTGAAGCCGGGGCCGATTGAAATTTGTCGGCAGACCGCCATCTACCTGAACAGAACTTCAGAATCGACGTGCGGGCCGTGCTAGAAGGGCCCCTTCAAGATATCTCGAGACATCGGACGAGGACCCCGTGACGATAATAGAGCAGGGCAGCGGAGCGGCGGGAGAGGCCGTGCCCGATCTGATCAAGGAGACCACGACCCAGACCTTTGTGAAGGACGTGATCGAGGAATCGCGGCGCCAGCCGGTCCTGATCGACTTCTGGGCGCCATGGTGCGGTCCGTGCCGTCAGCTCACGCCGCTTCTTGAAAAGGCGGTCCGTGGCGCCAAGGGCAGGGTCAAGCTGGTCAAGATGAACATCGACGAGCATCCGGCGGTCGCCGGCCAGATGGGCATCCAGTCGATCCCGGCCGTGATCGCCTTTATCGGCGGCCAGCCCGCCGACGGATTCATGGGCGCGGTGCCGGAAAGCCAGGTCAACGCCTTCATCGAGAAGGTGACCCGGGGCGTGCCGGCTGCGGGCGAACCCAATGTCGCGGAAATCGTCAAGGAGGCCGACGCGGTCTTCGCCGAAGGCGACGTTGCCGCCGCAGCGCAGATTTATGCCGAGGCGCTGGCGCATGATTCGACCAACACCGCTGCGCTTGCGGGCCTCGCGAGATGCTATGTCGCAGGCGGCGCGATCGAGGAAGCCAAGCAGACGCTCGGCATGGTCCCCGAAGCGAAGCGCAACGACGCTGCGGTGAAGGCCGTGCAAGCCTCGATCGATCTCGCCGAGCAGGCCTCTTCGCTCGGTCCGGTGGCCGAGCTCGAACGGACGGTCGCCGCAAATCCTGGGGATCATCAGGCGCGCTTCGACCTTGCAACAGCGCTCAACGCGCAAGGCATGCGGCGTGAGGCCACCGATCAGTTGCTCGAGATCGTCAAGCGCGACCGCAAGTGGAACGATGACGCCGCACGAAAGCAGCTCGTGCAGTTTTTCGAGGCCTGGGGTGGTGCCGACGATGCGACCGCCGAAGGACGCAAGCGGCTGTCGACGATATTGTTCTCCTGAGGTCTAAAGCGCGATGGGATTGGGTTGAATCACCATCGCGCTTTAGCTCTTTGATTGAGCATGATCTTTTCGGAAAACCGCTGCACACTTTTCGGGATCATGCTCTAGCCGCCAAGGTGGTGCGGGACAGCCGTTTGAAGGTCTTGGAAGCGGGGCACTGGATGCCGACTAACGCCGAATATCGTGGTCCCGGCGATCTGCCCGAGGTGATACCCGTGTTTCCGCTTCCCGGCGCGCTCTTGTTGCCGCGCGGCCAGATGCCGCTCAACATTTTCGAGCAGCGCTACCTTGCGATGGTGGACGATGCCTTCCGCGATGGACACCGGCTGATCGGCATGATCCAGCCCGACGTTGCGCACTCGCCCAATGAAGACAATCCCGCCCTGTTCCGCGTCGGCTGCGTCGGCCGCATCACCCAGCTCGCCGAAACCGGCGATGGCCGTTACATTCTCGAACTCACCGGAATTTCGCGCTTCAAGGTGATCGAGGAAATCGCCGCACTGACCGCCTATCGGCAGTGCAAGGTCGACTATTTTCCCTTCATCGACGACTTCAAGGCCCGCAAGGGCGAGGACGCGGTCGACCGCGAAGCATTGCTCGCTGTGCTTGCGGATTTCCTGAAGGCCAACAACCTCAGCGTCGATTGGGAGGGCGTCGAGAGCGCCCCCAACGAGGCGCTGGTCAACGCGCTGGCGATGATGTCGCCCTATGGGCCGGCCGAGAAACAGGCGATGCTGGAAGCGCCCGACCTGAAGACCCGCGCCGAGATCCTGATCGCCATCACCCAGATCGATCTGGCCAAGAAGCGCACCAGCGGCGACCCGCCTCTGCAATAGCGCTACTCCGCCGCGACCGCGTGGTGGCTGCGATGCGGCGCGGCCAGCCGCGTCAGCAGAAAGGTCGCGGCGATCACGGCAAGGTAGACCAGAAGCTGCATTTGCGTGGGCTGATCGGTATAGCCGATCAAGGTGTGCAGCGTGCGCCCGGCGATGCTTGCTTCGGAGAGCAGCCAGCTCGTGTCCCACACGACGTGATCGAGCGAAGTCAGCCAGTTGGCACTCTCGAGGAAAGCGACGGCCTGCGCCGCCATCCCGGCCGCGAGCAGAGTGATCAGAACCGTCGTGGTTGCGAACAGCGCGCGCGGTGGAATCCGCATCAGGCCGAAATAGGTGAGGAAGCATACGGCGACGCCGAGCAAGAGGCCGAGCGTACCGCCGATGGTGAGCATCGCAGCCGAGCTGCCGCCGGACGCCGCCACGCCATAGAGAAACAGGGCAACCTCGCTCCCCTCGCGCAGCACCGCGATCCCGACCACGATCGAAAGCGCCCACAGCGGCTTGTCGCCGGCGGCAACGGCCTGTCCGACCGCGCGCATCTCGCCGGCGATCTCCTTGCCGTGCCGCGCCATCCAGACATTGTGCCAGGTCAGCATCATCACGGCGATGCCGAGGACCGCGGCATTGAACAACTCCTGCCCCATGCCTTCGAAGAGTTGCGACAATGCGCCGGCAAAGGCTGCGACCAGGCACGCCGCCAAGCCACCCGCCAGCACGCCGCCGGTGATCCACCGGTTGCGATGCGGCACCGAACCCGTGACCGCGAGCACGATGCCGACGATGAGGCCGGCCTCGAAGACCTCGCGAAAGACGATGATGAGCGCCGCGAGCACCTTTGCCCCTTCCTATTGAACGTTCAATGCGCCGCGCGCGGCATGGTTGAAATCGTCGTAGAATTCATAGCGGCCCGGCTTTTGTGCCCGCACGTTGATCACGCCCTCGCTCCGCGCTGTCACCACCTTTTCGAACCGCAGCGACCTGCTTTCAAACTCCATCGCCTTGGCGTCCAAATTCTTGACGCGGAACACCACGGGTTGATCCGCCGGCGCGTGCACCTCGTTGGGCTGGAACGCGCCGTTGGAATAGGTGAGTTGAATTTCCGCCGGCTGTTGCGCGAGGGTCGGGGTCGCGTGCAGAAGCGCGATCGCGCAAGCGGCGGTGACGGTCAGGCGGGTCGGAATGACGGGATGGTGAGACATGGTCGCCCCTTGTTCGAAGACTCGAAATTTCCCAAGGGAATTTCAGGCTGGCGCGGCGACGCTGAAATTCCGACAGGTCGAGCAGTCGCGTATTGACGGCCTCGCGCGGCGCTGGCCGCTCTGCGAATGCCGCGTTGTCGCGTCGCTTGCCGCTGCTCGATGAGATCAGCTAACGCTTCGGTGGGCGCGCAGCAAAAAGACTTCTTCTAAACTGGAAGGATTCCAATTCAGTAGCCGGCGATAGCAAGAGCGACGACGGCGCTCATCGCCACCCAGCCAAAATGCCGACCCCGCAGCGCCCAGGCATTGCCGAGCGCGGCGAATGCGAACACGACGGCGAAGGTGATGACGATCCAGTGCCGCGCCGCTTCGGAGTCCATCCAGGGTGCTGCGAGCAGAACCACGCCGCCGCCGATCCAGGCCACCGTGCCCGCCTGCCAGACGGCGCGGATCAGGGTACGCAGCCGCTTCGGCTCGATGCTGGCGCGGGCGAACACTTTGGTTTCGCCAAGCACACCGTGAATCAAGGCCGCCGCAATCGCAAGCAGCCCGGAGCATTGCAGGAGGATGTCACGCATCGAGGCCTCCTCATACGCCATACAGCAATGTATGGTGTATGAACTCCGGCTTGGCACCTGTCAATACATCAGTGTATGGTCAGCGCATCATGGCCGATCAACTTTCCGCCAGGGACTGGCTCGACCAGGGCCTCAAGACGCTGGCTGCGCAAGGGTTTACAGCGCTCAAAGCCGAGCCGCTGGCGAAAGCCATGGGAGTCTCGCGCGGCAGTTTCTATTGGCATTTCGCCGATTTGAACGCCTATCACGCGGCCGTCCTGGACTATTGGCGCGAGGTCGCCGCCGAACGGATCATTGCCGACCTCGAAACCGGCCCCGCCAACGAAAGCCCGCTGACGCGTTTGTTGCGCCGGAGTTTTTCCGGCCGGCTCGCGCTCGAAAAGGCCGTGCGGAGCTGGGCGACTTTCGACGCCCAGGCGCGTGCCGCGGTTCAGGCGATCGACCGTCGCCGCCTGGATTATGTGGAACTCCTGCTGCGCGAGGCCGGGCTCAACGCGGAGATCGCGCAGCCGAGGGCGCAAATTCTCTATTGGGCGTTTGTCGGTTATGCGTTGTCGGACAGGCCGTTGCCGAAAGCCCGGCAAGAGGTGGTGCTCGCCGAGCTCGTGCGCACCGCGTTTGCAACAGACCGATGATGCGCGACGAGGTCACGATCACGAATGCGATTCGAGAACCGTTACCCCACTTTCCCGGATCATGCTCTGTGCTAGAAACAGCTAGTAGCCGGAGCTCCATGCATGACCGCCTCGCCTGAACGTCCCGAAAACACCGTCGACCCGAAGCTCCTTGAAATCCTGGTCTGTCCGGTGACCAAGGGCCCGCTGGAATACGATGCGGCCAAGCAGGAGCTCATCTCGCGCTCGGCCAAGCTCGCCTATCCGATCCGCGACGGCATTCCCATCATGCTGCCGGAAGAGGCGCGGAAGATCGAGTAGCACGACGTGCGCGCCGTTCTGGCCGCACTGGCCCTTCTGGCAAGCGCATTCGCCACCGAAGCATCCGCCGCGGAGAGCAAGATCAATGTCGGCGCCATCGATGCGGTATTGACCGTCCCCGACGGCGTCGAGCGGCCGCCGGTGGCGCTGTTGATCGCGGGCTCGGGGTCCACCGACCACGATGGCAACGGGCCTCAGTTGAAGCCCGCGACGCTGAAGAAGCTCTCCGAGCAATTGCTGGCGCGCAACATCGCAACGCTTCGCTACGACAAGCGCGGCGCCGGAGGATGGAAGCCCGAGTTCGGCCGACCTGAGGATTTTCGTTTCAAGGACTATGTGGAAGATGCGGTTGCGCTGGTGAATTACCTGCACGACAGCGGAAAATTTTCCAAGCTCGTTGTAGTCGGACATAGCGAGGGCGGGCTGGTCGCCATTCTTCTCGCCGCGCGAAAGGCCCCCATCGATCGCATCGTGTTACTGGCGACCGCTGCGCGAACACAGGGCGAGCTGTTCAAGGCGCAGCTCGAAAAGAAGCTTGCGCCCGAGACCTATGAGCCGATCGCCAAGGCGATCGATGCGATGATGGCCGGCGAGATCGTCGATCCGTTCCCGCCGGGCGTCTCGATGCCGCCGGCCCTGCAGCCCAGCATTGCCTCGGCCTTTACGGAAGACCCCATCGACCCGTTGAAGAAAATCGTCATGCCGGTGCTGATCGTCCAGGGCGGTCGCGACAGCCAGCTTGCCCGGATCGATTTTCTGGCCCTGAGCACGGCAGCGCCCCAGGCGAAAACGTTATGGGCTCCCGAGATGAACCACGTTCTGGTCGACGTCGGCGACGATGCCGATGATCTCGCCTCCTACAACGAGCCCGAGCGACCGCTAGACGCAGCGATGATCGAAGCGGTGGCAGACTTCATTGAGGAGGATCGCGGTCACTGATCTACAGACATCATTCCGGGGCGCTCGCATCGCAAGCAAACCCGGAATCCAGAAGTTGTCGGCTCGAGATTCCGGGTTCGATGCTGGCGCATCGCCTCGGAATGACGGGCGCGCTATCGAGCTACAAAGCCTCGCCCTTCAGCAGCCGCGGCACTTCGCCGGTCAGGCCTGCGGCCTGTCGAATGAACAGGCTCTTCAGCGGCGGAGCCCGATCGACGAAGCCGAGGCCGATGTCGCGCACGGTGCGCAGCAGCGTCGACTTGTTCGAGAACAGGAAGTTCAGCGAGTTGGTGGCAACGCCCATCGCCATGGTGTCGAAGCGGCGCCAGCGCTGGTAGCGCTCGAGCACGTCGGGCTGGCCGATATCGATGCCGAGACGCGCCGCATCGACCAACACTTCGGCCAGCGCAGCCACGTCCTTCAGACCCATATTGAGTCCCTGGCCGGCGATCGGATGGATCACGTGCGCGGCGTCGCCGATCAGCGCCAGGCGCTCGGCGATGAAGGACCGCGCGACGAAATAGGACAGGGGAAAGGCGCGCGGCTTGTCGAGCACCTTGATCTCGCCGAGATGCAGGCCGAAGCGCTGCTCGAGCTCGCTCAGGAACTCGTCGTCGCTCAAGGCAATGATCCGCGCCGCTTCCGCGCGCTTCTCGGTCCAGACCAGAGAGGAGCGTTTTCCCGTCAACGGCAGGATTGCGAACGGACCGGCGGGCAGGAAATGCTCCTCGGCGCGGCCGCCATGGTCGCGCTCATGGCCCACGGTAACGACGATGCCGGATTGATCGTAATCCCAGCCATGGGTCGGGATGCCGGCGCGCTCCCGCAGTTTCGAGCGCGCGCCGTCGGCGGCAACCAGGAGGCTCGCGGGAACGACGCTGCCGTCGGCTAGCGTGACGTCGATGCCGTCGGGGCGGGCCTCGTAGCTGGCGACCGCAGTGGCCCTGAGATCGACACCGCTTTCTTCCGCGCGCTTGACCAGGGCGTCGATCAGGTGGCGGTTTTCGACCATGTGCGCAAACGGCTCGCCCGGCTCGACCTGGCCGGCGAAGGTCAGAAACACCGGGCGGGTGGCGTCATGCAGGCTGGAATCGGTAATGACCATGTCGAGGATCGGCTGCGCCTGATCGGCGATGTCCTGCCAGACCCCGATGGTCGCGAACAGTCTCCGGCAGGCGGCGACGATGGCGGTTGCCCTGGGATCGCGGCTCGGCCGCGTCGCCAGCGCCGGATCGGCGACGATGACCGGGATTTCGGCGCCCGTCCCCTGGCGCAGGGCGAGCGCCAGCGCCAGTCCCGCAAACGCGCCGCCGCCGATGACTATGCCTGCCTGTGTGGTCATCACCCTGTTCGCCTTCTGGTCTTGCTACCGGATTATACCTGGGCGAAACAGGGGGACGAAACAAGGGCCGATCGGCCCGATTGTCATTCCGGGGCACGCGAGCGTGAACCCGGAATCTCGATCAGTCCTCTCCGGATTCCGGGCTCACTCGCTGCGCGGGCGTCCCGGAATGACGGGGTTAACCGGAAACACACAATGTCCAAGAGCCTGATCGACCTGATTTCCATTCTCGACCTCGAGCCGATCGAGGTGAACCTGTTCCGCGGCAACAGCCCCAAGACGAGCTGGCAACGGGTGTTCGGCGGACAGGTGATCGGGCAGGCGATGGTGGCGGCCTGCCGCACCGTCAAGGGCCGGCTGCCGCATTCGTTGCATTGCTATTTCATCCTGCCCGGCGATCCCCAGGTGCCGATCATCTACCAGGTCGAACGGCTGCGCGACGGCAAGAGCTACACCACGAGGCGCGTCACCGCGATCCAGCACGGAAACGCGATCTTCTCGGTCATGGTGTCGTTTCACGCCGAAGAGCAGGGCGCCTTCGACCACCAGGACAAAATGCCCGACGTGCCGCCGCCGGAAAAGCTCACGGCGGAGGAGGTATCCAAGCAGCCAATGTTCCGCGAGATGCCGGATTTCATCCGCCGCTACTATGAATCCGATCGCCCGATCGAATTGCGGCCGGTCGAGCTCGGCCGTTATTTCGGCCAGCAGATCGGGGACGGCCGCATTCATGTCTGGATCCGCACCGCCGCCAAATTGCCCGACGATCCGGCGCTGCATCTGTGCGCGCTTGCTTATGCCTCGGACTTTTCGTTGCTCGATGCGGTGATGGCACGTTATGGCCGCACGCTGTTCGACAAGCGCATGATGCCCGCAAGCCTCGACCACGCAATGTGGTTCCACCGTCCGTTCCGC
>CAYVVB010000434.1:0-38406 GCA_964454955.1 uncultured Bradyrhizobium sp.
GACGTGCCGTTTCGGCACAAAAGCCGCAGTCGACAATGCCTCCTTCTCCGTTGCACCGGGCGCCTTCATCGGCGTGATCGGCCGCTCCGGTGCCGGCAAGTCGACGCTGCTGCGGACCATCAACCGCCTCGCGCCGGCCACAGAGGGCCGCGTTCTTCATAACGGCGTCGACGTCACGGCCTTGCGTGGCAAGGAGCTGCGGCAATGGCGGGCGCGCGCGGCCATGATCTTCCAACAGTTCAACCTGGTCGGCCGGCTCGACGTCCTCACCAACGTGCTGATGGGCCGGCTTTCTGATGTCCCGTCCTGGCGGTCGCTGGCGCAGCTTTGGCCGGAACAGGACGTCGCGATCGCGATGTCGGCGCTCGAGCAGTTCGACATGGCTTCGCTCGCGGCGCAACGCGCCGACCAGTTGTCCGGCGGCCAGCAGCAGCGGGTTGCGATCGCCCGCGCCCTGGTGCAGCAGCCCGAGATCATCCTTGCCGACGAGCCGATTGCCTCGCTCGATCCCCGCAACACCAAGATCGTGATGGATGCGCTGCTGCGCATCAACAAGCATTTCGGCATCACCGTGCTTTGCAACCTGCATTCGCTCGATCTGGCGCGCAGCTATTGCGACCGCCTGATCGGTATGGCCTCGGGCCGGATCGTGTTCGACGGTCAGCCGGCCGCGCTGACCGAGCACATCGCGCGCGAGCTTTACGACCTCGAGGCCAACGAGGTGATGGGCGCGGCCTCAGCCGGTGCGCCCGGTTCGACCGTTCCGGCTCTCGGCAACGCCGCCGCGGCGTGATCGTATCGCCTCGCCGAGGGACGCGCTCCTTGAAAGATTGACGATTACCAACAACGAAGGTGCATCATGATCAACCGCAGACTGGTCCTTGCCGGCGTCGCCGCGCTGGCGTTCACGAGTTCGGCCTCCGCCGAGGATTGGCGGGCGAAATATCCCGAGATCACGTTTGCCGTGATCCCGGCCGAGAACGGCTCCGGCGTCGTCGAGCGCTTCACGCCGTTCGTGAACTACCTGTCGAAAGAGCTCGGCATCAAGGTGACCCTGCGCGTCGCCAACGACTATGCCGCCGTCATCGAAGGACAGCGCGCCGGCAACATCCAGATCGGCTATTACGGTCCGGCGTCCTTTGCCCGCGCGCGGCTCACCGGAGTCAAGACCGACGCCTTCGTGATCGACGTCAATTCCGACGGTTCGAAGGGCTACTATTCGGTGTTCTACGTGCTCGCCAAGAGCCCGTACCAGAAGCTCGAGGATCTCAAGGGCAAGAATCTCGGCCTGGTCGATCCGAACTCGACGTCCGGCAACAACATGCCGCGCTTCAAGATGAACCAGATGGGCATCGATCCCGATCACTTCTTCAACCAGGTGATCTTCACCGGCAGCCACGAGAACGCGGTGCTGGCGCTGGCGCAGGGCACCGTCGACGTCGCCGCCAACTGGTGGAACGCCGACGACGATTCGAACCTCACGCGCATGCTCTCGAAGAACATGGTGAAGTCCACGGACGGCACGACGCTGAAGAAGGACGACTTCCGCATCATCGTGAAGTCGGACCTGATCATCAATTCGCCCTATGCCTATCTGAGCGACCTGCCGGACGACATGAAGGCCGCGATCAAGCAGGCTTTCCTCGACGCCCCGAAGAAGGATGCCGAGGCGTTCAAGAAGCTTTCCGACGGCAAGAACCGGCCCTGGGAACCGGTCACCAACGAGGACTACAACAAAACCATCGAGCTGATCAAATTCGTCGACGGCTTGCGCAAGAAGGCATCCTGAGGCGAGCGGCACCTGATTTAAGGCCGGATCGGCCGCCGGACTATCGCCTGTGCCACCGACAGGCTAGCCACGAACTTGCTTCGTCATTCCGCGGCGCCCGAAGGGCGAACCCGGAATGACGGTGCCGGAGGGTGGCGCGCAGATGCTCGGCACGGCCGCGTCATCCGCAAATGCGATAGCCCTGTGGCCGGCAACCCGGCCCTTTCATTCAGTTCGAGCGAACCGGCAGCCTCGATGATGACAGCCGTTTCCATTCTTCCCAGCCAGCAACTCGCCGAGCTCAATGCCGCCTACCGCAAGGCGGTGGCGCGCAGGCGCTTGCGCGTTGCGTTCGCGGCCCTGCTCTTTGCCGCAGCGCTCGTCGTCGCGGCGCTTGGCGCGGAAGTGAACCTGAAAACCTTCTTCACCTATTTCGGCAACTTCGTCAGCTATTTCGACCGCATCCTGAAGCTCGACAGCGGCGCTAGGGTCTGGACCGATTTCGGCGAGTGGTTCTGGGGCTTGCGCAAATGGCTGCGCCTGCTCGGCGAGACGCTGCTGATCAGCTACGTCGGCACCCTGATCGGGACGGTTTTCGCCTTCGCGCTCAACTTCCTTGCCGCGGAGAACACCTCGCCCGGGCCGCGGCTTCGCTTTGTGGTCCGCCGGCTTCTGGAATTTGCCCGCACCGTTCCCTCCATCGTCTTTGCACTGATCTTCGTCATCGCCTTCGGGCTTGGTCCGATGGCCGGCGTGCTGGCGATCGCCATTCATTCGACCGGCGCGCTTGGAAAGCTGTTTTCCGAGATTGTCGAGAATGCCGACATGAAGCTGGTCGAAGGCGTCCGCTCGACCGGAGCGAGCTGGGTTCCCTGCATGCGATTTGCCGTGCTGCCGCAGGTGATCGCCGGCTATGCGAGCTATGCCCTGCTCCGCTTCGAGATCAATGTCCGGGAGGCGTCCGTCATGGGATTTGTCGGCGCCGGCGGCATCGGACAGGAGCTCATCGTCGCCATCCGCAAATTCTATTACTCCGACGTCAGCGCGATCCTGGTGACGATCATCCTCACGGTCTTCATCATCGATATTGCCACCGGCTGGCTCCGCGGCCACCTGTTCGGCAAGGAGGCGCGCACATGAGCCGGATGCCGCCGCCGGATCCGGCACAGTTGCGGAAACGCTATCCCGCGATATTCAACCCTCCGGCCTCCGCAAGGCTCGCAACGCCCGCGATGCTGGCCCTCGCGCTCGCCATCTTTATCTTCGGTCTGGTCGATCTCGACTTTTACCCCACGCGGTTCCTGACAGGGCTCCATCAGCTCGGCTGGATTACCCTGATGATGCTGCCGCCTGATCCCGGCTCGTCACTGCCACTCTATCTGAAGTCGCTCGGTGAGACGCTGTCGATTGCGCTCTTGGGCACCACGCTCGCTGCAATCATGGCGCTGCCGGTCAGCCTGCTCGCCGCGCGCAACGTCGTGCCGTCGAACCTGCTGCGATTTCCGGTACGGCGTTTTCTGGATTCGATCCGCGGCATCGACACGCTGATCTGGGCGCTGGTCTGGATCAACGTTGTCGGGCTTGGCCCGTTTGCCGGCGTGCTGGCGATTGCGGTGTCGGATTTCGGCGCGCTCGGCAAATTGTTCTCCGAAGCCATCGAGGCCGCCGACCGAAAGCAGGTGGAAGGCATCCGCGCCTCCGGTGGCAACGCGCTGCACGAGATCCGCTTCGGCCTGCTGCCGCAGGTGATCCCGGTGATCGCTGGCCAAGTGCTCTATTTCATCGAATCCAATACCCGCTCGGCCACGATCATCGGCATCGTCGGGGCCGGCGGCATCGGCCTGCAACTCGCCGAGCAGATCCGCGTGCTGGAATGGCAGCACGTCTCCTTCCTGATCCTGATGATCCTGGTGGCGGTGGCCGCGATCGACTGGATTTCGGGCAAGCTGCGCTTTGCGATCATCGGACGCCGCGCGATCGCCTGACGAAGCCGGCGAGCAGTCAGTGCATGGCACGTGCGGCGGCGCTGTGACGGCGGATCAGATCGGTGACATCGAGGCCGGGAATGGCGCCGTCGGTGACCACCCACCTGCCCGCAACCATCACCCTGTCGGCACGATGGGCCCCGCAAAGCACCAATGCGGCAAGCGGATCGCCGTGACCGGAAAAGCGCAGCTCGTCGAGCTTGAACAGCGCAAGGTCGGCGGCCTTGCCGGGTGCGATTTCGCCGAGCTCGGGCCGGCCCACGCAGGCGGCAGAGCCTTTGGTCGCCCAGCGCAAGGCGTCCTTGTGGCTGACCTTGAGAACGCCGTAGCGCGCACGTTGCAACAGAAACGCGGCCCGCACCTCCTGCATCAGGTTGGAGGCGTCGTTGGAGGCGGAGCCGTCGACACCCAGGCCAATGCCGACGCCCGCCTCTTCCATCTCGCAGACCGGGCAGCAGCCAGACGCCAGCACCTGATTGCTGCAGGCGCAATGGCTGACGGTGATCTTGGCCCTGCCGAGCCGCCTCATCTCCTCCGCATTGAAGAAAACGCCGTGCGCAAGCCAGGTCCGCGCATTCAGCCAGCCGCATTGCTCGAGATAGTCGAGGGGCCGGCAATTGTAGATCTGCTCGCAATACCTGTTCTCGTCCTCGGTTTCCGCGAGATGCGTGTGCAGCCGCACGTCGAGCTTTTCGGCAAGCTCGGCCGACCCGCGCATCAGCGACGTCGTTGCCGAAAACGGCGAGCACGGCGCAAGCGCGACCTGCACCATCGCCTCCGCGCCCCTCTGGTGATACTTGGCGACCACGCGTTCGCTGTCGGAGAGGATGGCGTCTTCGTCCTGCACGACACTGTCCGGCGGCAATCCGCCGTCGCGCTGCGAGAGATTCATCGAGCCGCGCGTCAGAAGCGCCCGCATTCCCAGCCGCCTTGCCACCGCGACTTCGATATCGACCGCGTCATCGAGCCCGGCCGGAAAAAGATAGTGATGATCGGTCGTGGTGGTGCAGCCGGACAGCAGCAATTCGGACATTGCGACGGTCGCGCCGAGCTCCAGCGCCTCCGGCGTGAGCCGCGACCACACCGGATAGAGCGCCTGCAGCCATGGAAACAACTCCCGGTCCATCGCTGCAGGCAGCGCCCGAGTCAAAGTCTGGAAGAAATGATGATGGGTGTTGATCAGTCCCGGCAACACCACGTGCTGGCTGGCGTCAAAGGCGACCGCGTCCGCAGTCGCCGGCTGGCCGCCAGCAGGCACCAGTTCGACGATCTTGCCCTGGCGCACGACGATGCCGCGCTCGGCGCCCTCGGCGAGGACGCCTAAGGGGTCCCTGATCCAGATTGCTCGCGTTTGCTCCATGGCGCCCGGCATCCTTGGGTGCTCACCATCAAACCGTCTCGAAGCGGATCTTTTGCGCCCCCTGCCACAGCACGGTCCTGCCGAGCATCGGCAGATTTTCCAACCCAGAGGTGAGAGTGATGAAATGATTGCCGGCGAGCTGCCCCATCTTGCTTGCAAAACATACGCCGCCATAGGCCAGCAGAATCTCGGTTTCGCTGATGCCGCCGGGATAAAGGATGATCTGGCCCGGCGCAGGATAGCTGGTGTGGTTCTCGTAGGAGACACCGAAGTCGAGGTCGCCGAGCGGCATCCAGACGCCCTCGCCGCTCCAGCGCACATGAATGACCTGACTCTCGAACGGCATCACCTTCTTGAAAGCGTCGCAGGTCCTGGGCGCAAGCGCCTCTTCGAAACGCGCTTCAAAGGTGAAATCGCCAGCGCGGATGATCAGTTGGCTCATTATCGTTCCCCGTGGCCGATTGTATCCGGCGGCATCCATTGCAGCCGCTGGCGCTGGAAGCAAGGGCCATTGCATCCCCGCAATCGAGGCGGCCGGGTCTCATCGTTTGAGGGGTTTCGCGGACGCCGCGCGCGTCCTGTGCTGCCAGCCATGGCGCTCCAGCTCCGGATCATCATGTTCCTCTTCCGGCCAGCCCAGGCACAAATAGGCGACGAAGGTCCAATTCTCCGGCAGGTCGAGAATTGATCCGACCGTCTCCGGATCGAGAATGGAAACCCAGCCAAGGCCAAGCCCTTCGGTGCGCGCAGCAAGCCAGAGCGTCTGGATGGCCGCGACCACGGAATAGCGGATGGTTTCCGGCATCGTCTGGCGTCCGAGGCCGTGACCTTGACCGGTCTCCTCGTCCGCGCAGACCGCAAGGTGGACCGGCGCCTGCGACAACCCTTCGAGCTTGAGCCGCGCATAGCAGGCCTGCCGCTCGCCCGCATAACCGTCGAGGGCCGCCTTGTTGGCTCGAGAGAAATTGTCCCGGATCGCCTGCCGCCGCTCCTCGGTTTCGACCAGGATGAAGCGCCAGGGCTGGCTGAGCCCGACCGACGGCGCGAAATCGGCCAGCGCCAGCAATTGCTCGACCAGCTCGCGGTCGACCGGGTCAGGTCGAAAACGGCGCACGTCGCGTCGCCAGCGCACCAGCTCGGCGAACTGCGCCCTGAAAGCCGCATCGAAGCGCGGCGGTCGTATCTTGGTTTCGATTGTCATGCTGTCCGGGTCGATATGGAGCCCTGTCAGCACAACCGCATTGTCCTGTGCCGGGCGCTTGCTTACGATGCGGCTAGTCTAGATGCGAAGCCGGCCTTTGTGGGAAATAACCTCGGGAAATAACAAAAGTGGCACTCCGGAACGTCATCGGAATCGACCATGCGGTCGTCATGGTCCGGGACCTCGACGAGGCTGCGGAGAATTGGAAGCGGCTGGGATTTGCCGTCTCCCCGCGCGGCACGCACAGCGCGCATATGGGAACGGGCAACTATACCACCATGCTTGATCCCGACTATGTCGAATTGCTCGGCGTTCTCACCGAGACCGAGCTCAACGCGCCGGCGCGCGCCTTTCTTGCTCGCCGCGAAGGCATCGAGCGCATCGCCTTCACTGCAATCGATTCGGCCGAAGGCGCCGAGGAAATTCGCGCACGCGGCTATCAGCCGATCGGCCCCACAGATTTCGAGCGGCCCGTGACGATGCCGGACGGCCGGCTGTCGGCAGCGCGGTTCAGGACCTTCCAATGGCCGGTTGCGGAAGCGCCTGGCGGCGTGCGCATCTTCGCCTGCCAGCACAAAACGCGTGACGCCGTCTGGATTCCCGAGTTGATGAAGCATGCCAATGGCGCCAGACGCCTGAAGCAGGTGCTGCTCCTAGCGCCAGAGCCGGCCAGGGAAGCCGCGCATCTATCGCGCATGATCGATCGCGAGGCTCTCAACCAGCCGGACGGCAGCGTCATCGTCCCTTCGGGGACGGACCGCGCCGATTTCGTTTTTTCAAGCAAGGAACAATTGAGCCGGCGTTATCCCGAAGTGCCGTTGGACACGCTGCCCGACCGCGGCAGCGCGGGCCTGGTGATCGAGGCCGATCCGGCCGCCGCCGCCAACTCGCTCGGCGGCGCCGGCATCCGCAGCGGCAAGTCCATTTGCGTGCCGCCTGCGGCCGCCAACGGCACACTGCTGGTGTTCGCCGGCGCCTGAAACGCGCTCGTTGACGAGGGATCGAAAGCGTCCAGTCATTGCTCCGTCATTCCAGGGCGATGCGAAGCAGTGAACTACGTGCGCAACTGCGCACCTGAGAATCTCGAGATTCCGGGTTCGCTCGCTGACACGAGCGCCGCGGAATGACGGAGCAAATGACAGGCGCATCAGGGTCTTGGTGCAACAGGATCATCAGTAAGCCGTGAACCCGGCGCTGGCTTCGCTACGCTGCTTGAAATTGACGGGAACGCCTTTGGTGACCATTCCCGCAAGCCGCTGCGCGTCCCAATTGGTCAGACGCACGCAGCCGTGGGAGGCGGATTTGCCGACCTGTGACGGTTCAGGCGTTCCATGAATGCCGTAGCCCGGCTTGGACAATGCGATCCAGGTGGTGCCGAGCGGATTGTTCGGCCCGGGATTCAGGTCGAACGCCCTTTGCGTCTCCACTTCCTTGAACTGGTATCTCGGGTTGTAGTGGAACGACGGCTCGCTCTCGATCAGCTTGACCTTCAATGTGCCCGACGGGGACGGCTTGTCATCGCTGCCCACGGACGCGGGAAAGAACGCGATCAATTCGTTCCTGGCCGAATAGACCCTGACGGTTTGCTGATCCTTGTCGATGTCGATCCGGGCAGCGGTTCCTCCCTGCCGCGTGCCGGTCACATTCGGAACGACGATCTTCTCGCCAGCTTCAGAAAGTGACGCTTGGGGATTCAAGGCAGCCAGCAGTTGCTCGCTCATGTGGAATTTCTCGGCAAGCGCTTCGCGTATATTGGCGAAACCAAGAGTCCTGAAGGGTCGCATATCCTCCAGCCTCGTCGGCAGCTGAACGAAAGGCCCCTTCAGATCGTCTCTGGTCAACGCGTATTCGGTCAGCACCGGGCCGGCGATGCTCGACGTCAGCGCCAGCCAGAACGATCGGCTCCAGCCGGTGTCGGCAGGTAGCCCATGGGCCTCGGCAAATGCCGCAATCCCCGCATCGAGCCGCGCGGAGTATTTGCCGTCGATTTCCCCCGGGGAAAGGCCGGCCCGGTCCAGGAGGACCTGGGCCTTGGCAATTTCAGGATGGATCTGCTCGTCGGGCGCGAGCTCAGCATAGTCAGCCGCATTCATGCTCGCCGGATCAAGCTCCGCCGCAGCCGCCACGAAAGGTATCAAAGCCAGAATCAAAAACGAGCTAACCTGACGGACAATCATTTCGCCCGGTCCGACACAAACGCGGAGAGGATGTCATCGCTGATGGGATGGTCAATTCAACAAACCGAGAAAACCCGCACGCGGAACCTCGTGCTTTGCCTGCGCGATGCAGCATCATAGGCAGGCGCGCGTCAGAGGTTTTTTTCAGCTCATGCTTCCCGGCAGAAAGCAGCGGATCGTGATGCCGAGCGAGCCCTTGATCGGCCAGACCATGGTCCGTCCGGCGCGATTGGGCTCCGTAATCACCGCATCGTCGGGCACGGTGACCCACTCGCCGTCGATCCGGACGCGGTAGTGACCGTCCTTCGACTCCCAGTCCGGATCGGCGACCGCGTATCCGTCTGCAACGGAGCAGCAGAGTCCCTTGCTGCTCTTGAGGCTGTCGAACCATGGTTTAAGGGGAGAATTTGCGTACCGCCCATCATCCCGCGCCCCCGCGAAACCGAGTGGGAGGGCCACGAGCACACAGGTCACCACCAAGACAAAGCCTCTGTCTCTCATCAGCATGACCTCAACGCACAGGCCGTCTTCGCCGCAGGCGAATCCGGCCCATTCAACTCACAGCGTCAGGCTCAATATGCCATGCCGCGCATAGCCTGAGTGACCCAAACCCCGCGTACTTCCGACAGCGGCGACTTGACCGTGTTGGCCCAAATGCCACCGCCTATCAGAAGGATAGCCGCCGTGGCGAAGGTCAGCCTTCCGAGATAGCTCATGACTGGCTTCCAGTGCGCACACTTACGATGATGCTTTTAGAATGCCGCCAAGCTATGTTGGTTCCTAAAGAAGTTAATTCGGCTCTCCTTCGGCGCCGGATTAACACAGGATAATTCTGGGCCGCCCTTGCCGTGGAGGGCAGAGAATTCTTACGGCCCTAGATGTCCACCGCGTTTCTTGCGATGACACCACGATAGAAGGACGCGCTGAGTTTCGCTGTTCGCGCCAGCGTGCCGAAATCGACGTGATAGAGTCCGAAGCGCTTCTCGAAGCCGTAGATCCATTCGAAATTGTCCATCAGGCTCCAGAGGAAATAGCCGCGAACCGGCACGCCTTCCGCAATGGCGCGGTGCAGTTGCATGAGATAGTTGCGCAAGTACATGATGCGGTCGAGATCATAGATCTTGCCGTCGGCACGCACCTGGTCGGCCGAGGACGCGCCGTTCTCGCTGATATAGATGGTGTCGAGATTCCAGACTTTCGCGGCAAGCCGCGGCACCCAATAGGCCGTCTCCGGCCCGATCCTGAGCCAATCGGATTCCATGTGCGGAAACGAGGCTGGAAACGGCAGCACGGAAAAGCCCGGCACGGAATCGGAAGCGACCACATAGCACTGCGGCGCATAAATATTCAGGCCGATGAAATCGTTCGGAGAGCCGATGATCTTGAGCTCATCCTCGGTGAATTTCGGCGCATTCGCGCCCGCATAGGCGAGGAACCGGTCGGTGTATCTGCCTTCGATGATCACATTGAGGAAGCCAGCGTTGAGTTCGCGGGTTGCGATTTCGGCAGCGCGGACGTTTTCCGGCGTATCGATCGTGGGCAAGCAGGCGGCGATGTTCTCTGCGGGCCCGACCTTGGTCCCTGCCCGCCCGTGCGCACGAATGGCCTGCACGGAAAGACCGTGCGCCAGCGCGACGTTATGGCGGACCTGGTTGAGCTCGCTCTGAGCGAGCTTGAGCCCCGGCGCATCGATACCGATGCCATAGCCGAAGGTCACGAACCGCCCCACTTCGTTGACGGTGAAGATGGTCTTCACGCGGTCGGTCAGACGCTCCGCGACATAGGCCGCGTAATCGGCAAAGGCTTTCGAGGTCTCGGTGGATTGCCAGCCGCCAAACCGGTCCTGCAGCGCCTGCGGCAGGTCCCAGTGATACAGCGTCGCATAGGGCTCGATGCCATTGGCCAGCAGCTCATCGAGCAGACGATCGTAGAAATCGAGGCCTTTGGAATTGGGCGCCCCCGTCCCTTCCGGAAAGACCCGTGGCCAGGCGATCGAGAAACGATAGGCCCTGACGCCGAGCTCCCTGATCAGGCCGACGTCCTCCTTGTAGCGATGGTAATGATCGTTCGCGCGGTCCGCGTTGCTGTGATCGGCGATCGTGCCGCTCAGATGCGAAAACGTGTCCCAGATCGAGCGCGCGCGGCCGTCTTCGGTGACCGCGCCCTCCACCTGATAGGCGGAGGTTGCGGTGCCCCAGATGAATCCGCGCGGGAAGCCAAGGGGCGGGCGCGGAGCGGATGCCGGACCCTCGCGTAGCTCCTCAGCTTTGGCGGACGTTGCGCTGAAATCGAGTGCGGCCAGTCCCGCAAGCTTCGCAAAACTGCGGCGCGAAAATCTCACCGGCACTCGTTGTCCCCTCGGGAAGTTGCTCCGCTCTGCCCCAGGCTCAAGCCGCAGCAGGCCTTCAGAGCGCACCTCGTGCGCAATCTGCTCGAAAAGGGCGGCAAGAACAACCCGGCCGGACCACGCGACAATACGCGCGGCGCATCCGGCCTGGGCCGCATGATGGCAGCGGGCAACGGACTCGCGCTAACCGAGCCAGCGCTTGGTGTTCTTGTCCTCGCCGGGAAGCGCGATATGCAACTCCTGGGCGCGGGCCTTGATCGTCCTGATCGGTCGGCCGAGTTTTACCGTCATCAGCGTGATGCTTTTGCCAGCCGCTGCCATCGAGCGCAGCTGATTGTCATCCTCCTCGGTCCAGAACCGACCGTGACGTCTTGTCAAAGTGGTCATCGCAATTGTCTGTCATGGGCATTGTTGGCAGCCCGAAAATGGGTTTCGTCCCCAGAAATGATGCGCCTCTGGCCGATTTCAAGGAAGGAAAGCGTATCCTTTCAACATCTTAACGTATCAGCGGATTGCCTCCGCGCCCCGGAACGAGCGGGGCGGTTCCACGTTGGTTCCATGGCTGCTTCCATTTGATTTGGACAATTGCACGTGCCCCCTCGCAACGTTCCCCTCAGCAACCTGCGCGCAGTGGTGATCGCCATTGTGGTCGCGTTCCACTCTGTGCTGCCATACCTCGCCTCGCAGCCAGCTCAGCCCTTTGCCTTCGACGAGGCACCGTACCGCTGGGTTGCCTTTCCGATCATCGACCAGGAGCGCTGGTTCGGCTTTGATCTGTTTTGCGCCTGGCAGGACATCGGCTTGATGTCACTGTTGTTCTTTCTTGCGGGCCTGTTCACGCCCGCCAGTCTGCAGCGCAAGGGAAGCCTCACCTATCTCCGGGAGCGGTCGTGGCGGATCGGGCTCCCATTCGTGATCGGGGCCGGCGTTCTCAGCCCGATGGCCTACTTCGCCTCCTATCGTTCGACGGCCGCCGACCCCTCGCTCGCCGCGTTCTGGGAGCATTGGCTGGCGCTGCCGATGTGGCCGGCCGGTCCCGCATGGTTCTTGTGGCAGCTTTTGGTCGTCAGCACCCTTGCCGCCGCTCTCTACGCTTCCGCGCCGCAAAGCCTGAGGGTCTTGTCCGGCCTCGGCGAACGCATCAAGGATCGTCCGCTCGCCTTTTTCGCTGGCCTGACGACGCTTTCAATGCTCGCCTATGTGCCGCTGGCGATGGCCTTCACGCCGTGGGACTGGACGTCCTGGGGGCCATTTGCCTTCCAGCTCTGCCGGCCGTTGCACTATGTCGTCTATTTCTTCGCCGGGTTTTCCATCGGGGCCTACGGCCTCGACCGCGGCATTCTGCGGTCTGACGGTCCACTCGCGCGGGAGTGGCCGCTCTGGCTGTTGGCCGCGGCCGCAAGCTTCGCGATATGGGGCGGCCTTACGTCGCTGACCATGCAGGGCTGGGATTCGAGCCCGTTCGCCTATCGGCTCGGGGCAGCCCTTGCCTTTCCCCTTGCCTGTGCAAGCGGTGCGCTCTGCATGCTCGCCATTTGCCTGCGACTTCAGGTACAGGCGCGCCCGCTCGACAGCCTCTCCCACAACGCCTACGGTATCTACATCATGCATTACGTGTTCGTGGTGTGGCTGCAATATGCGCTGCTCGGCGTTGCGCTCAATGCCGTCGGCAAGGCCGTCATCGTCTTCGCCGCCGCGCTGGCACTGAGCTGGATGGCGAGCAGCGGACTTGCTGCATTCAACCCGCGCCATCCGGGTCTATTGGGCAAGCGAGCGATTGCGGGTCAACCGCGATGACGGATGGGCAGATGTCGCTGACACTGACGCTTGCATCCCGCAACCTCTTTCATGATCGGCTGCGCTTCATCGCGACCCTGGTCGGCATCGTTTTTTCCGTGGTCCTCGTCATGGTCCAGATGGGCCTGTTTCTCGGCTTCGGCCACATGGTCACCACCATGATCGATCATGCGTCCGCGGATTTCTGGGTGGTGCCGAAAGGCGCGAAATGTTTTGAGGATCCTTCCCTGCTCGACATCAAGCTGCGCGATCGCGTCGCCGCGGTCGATGGCGTGGCAAGCGCCATCCCGCTGGTGATCGGTTTTTCGGACTGGCGGCTCGAGAGCGGCGAAATGACGCCGGTCTTCATCGTCGGCGCCGATCAGCGCGACGGCGGATTGCATCCCTGGAACGTGGTCGAGGGCGATGTGCGGGCTTTGTCGCAAGGGGCGAACGTGGCCGTCGACCGCTCCTATTTCGACCGGCTCGGCGTCAAAGGTCTCGGCGGGACCGCGGAAATCCGCGGGCGACGCGTCAAGGTCGTCGCCCTCACCGACGGAATTCGCTCCTTCACCACGACGCCCTACATCTTTGTCGACCCGAAGAATGCGCGCACCTATACGGGAACGCCCCCGGACCGCGCCAGCTTTCTGCTCGTGCGTCTCAATCCGGGCGCCGATCGCGGCAAGGTCGCGCAGGCCATTCGGGACAAGGTTGGCGATGCGGAGGTGCTCTCGACCGACGAGTTCCGCAGCCGCAGCCGCTCATTCTGGCTGTTCGGCACCGGCGCGGGCGCAGCACTGTTTGCCGGCGCATTGCTTGGCGTGATCGTCGGCACGGTGATTGTCGCGCAGACGCTCTATGCGAGTACCAAGGATCACTTGAGCGAATTCGCCACCCTGCGCGCCATGGGCTCGTCCAACGGCTATATCTACAGCGTCATCATCTATCAGGCGCTGCTCAACGCGGTGATCGGCTTTTGCATCGCCGCGGCGATCGGCGCGGTGGTGGTGCAGATGACAGCCAAGAGCGCGCTGCCGATCGTGATCACGCCATGGCTGGTCGCCGCGCTGTTCGCATTGACGGTCGTGATGTGCGTGGTGTCGGCGATCGGCGCGATCGTCCGCGTGGTACGCATCGATCCAGCCACGGTGTTCATGCGATGAACGATTGCGTTATCAAAGTCAAAGACCTCACCAAGACGCTGGGCAGCGGCGCCCGCGAGGTCAAGGCGCTGCGCGGGATCGATCTGGCGCTCCGCCGCGGCGAGCTGACGTTGCTGATGGGCCCGTCCGGCAGCGGCAAGACCACCCTGCTGCTTGTTCTTGGCTGCATGCTCTCGCCGACGTCCGGCAGCGTCACGGTGTGCGGCACCGATATTTCCAAGCTCAAGACGGAAGAGCTGGCGAAGATCAGGCGCGACCATATCGGATTTGTGTTCCAGTCCTATCATCTCTTCCCGACATTGACGGCCGCGCAGAACGTGCAACTGGCGCTCGATATCCGCGGCGAGCACGGCCGCGCGGCCGAGAAGAAATCCCGCGAAGCCTTGGAAATGGTCGGGCTCGAGCAAAAGGTCGACACGGGGCCGAACGAGCTCAGCGGCGGCGAACAGCAGCGCGTGGCCATCGCGCGCGCCATCGTGGCCAACCCTTCGGCCGTCCTCGCGGACGAGCCAACCGCCGCACTCGACGGTGAAAATGGCCGAACCATCATGCGTATCCTCGCCGATACCGCGCACAAGCGCGACCGCGCGGTTCTGGTCGTGACGCACGATCCCCGCGTGGTTCCCTTCGCCGATCGCATCATTCACATCGAGGACGGGCTGCTCACCGACAGTCCATCGGACGAACTCGAGCGCATGCGCGTCTCGAAAGCGGCCGGATTCGGCCCCATGAGCGCCTAGGAGACTGGGAAGAGAGACCCATGAGCCTGCGCGCCGAATTGCTGCGGCTGGGCATTCGCATCTTTCTCAAGCGCCGCAGCCGGCATCTCGATATCGACGGCTGGCGCAACAACATGCGCGCCATGGAGAAGCTCGTGCCCCGCCCGCCGGCGCGCAGCCGGACCGAGCGCATTGCGGCGGGCCGGCTCGCGCTCTATCGCATCATGACGGACAGATCCCACCCCGAGCGCAACGTGCTCTACCTTCACGGCGGCGCCTATGTGTCGGGAGCGCCCGCCCATTACCGGCATTTCACCTGGCGGATTGCCGATACTGCGCAAGCCAGCGTCTGGGCGCTGGAATATCGCCTTGCTCCCGAACATCCGTTTCCGGCGGCAGTTCAGGACGCGTTTGCCGCCTACGACTGGCTCCTTCACAATACGCCGAACGCCGCCCGGCTTTTCGTGATGGGCGATTCAGCAGGTGGCGGACTGGCGCTCGCGCTTCTGATGAAGCTGCGTGACGAAGGCAGGCCGCTTCCGGAAGCTGCGGTTACGTTATCGCCATGGACAGATCTGGCGCTGACCGGGCAATCCCTGCAGTCCAACGCCGCAGCCGACCCGATGTTGAGCGCCGACCACCTGCCGGCGTTCGCGCGTTATTATCTCGCCGGAGCCGATCCGCGGACGCCATACGCCTCGCCGCTATACGGCGATGCCGGCGGGCTGCCGCCGGTGCTGATCCAGGTCGGCAGCGACGAAATCCTGCGCGACGATTCGTTGCGAATGGCGGAGAAGCTCCAATCTCACAATCCGCGCAGCAGGCTCGAGGTCTGGCCGCGCATGCCGCACGTCTGGCAGTTGTTCGCGCCTGTCTTGCCCGAAGCAAGACAGGCGATCGCGCATATCGGCGATTTCATTTCGAACGCGCAGCCCTGAAACGGGCCACCCCGCCGGTTGTTACGTCCTACTTCCCGTAGTCGTAGAAGCCCTTGCCGGTCTTGCGGCCGAGGCGCCCTGCATCGACCATCTCCTTGAGCAGCGGAGCCGGCCGGTACTTCGGATCATTGAAGCCTTTGTAAAAGACGTCCATCACCGACAGCATGGTGTCCAGGCCAATCAGGTCGGCCAACGCCAGCGGACCGATCGGATGATTGCAGCCGAGCTTCATGCCCTCGTCGATGTCTTCAGCCGTCGCCAGTCCCTCCTGAAGGGCGAAGATCGCCTCGTTGATCATCGGACACAGGATGCGGTTGACGGCAAAGCCGGGGCTGTTCTTTGCGGTGATCGGGGCCTTGCCAATTCGTTTTGCGAACGCTTCGGCCCTGGCGTGCGTCTCGTCCGAGGTCTGCAGGCCTCGGATCAGTTCCAGCAACGCCATCATTGGAACCGGGTTGAAGAAATGCATGCCGATGAAGCGGTCCGGCCGGTCGGTCGCCGTCGCCAGCTTCGTGATGGAAATCGACGAGGTGTTGGTGGCGATCAGCGCCTGCGGCTTCAGCGTCGGGCAAAGATCCTTCAACAGCCTGATCTTCAGTTCCTCGTTCTCGGTCGCGGCCTCGATGACGAGATCGCAAGCGCCGAGCTTCGTCCTGTCGGTCGTCCCGGTGATGCGCGCCAGCGTGGCCTCGCGATCTGCGACCGTGATCTTGTCCTTCTTGACCAGGCGATCCAGGCTGCCGCCCACGGTCGCCAGCCCCCGCGCCACCGCAGCGTCGGAGATATCAACCATGGTAATGCTCAACCCGGCCGCCGCGCTGACCTGGGCAATCCCGTTCCCCATGGTGCCTGCCCCGATGATGCCAACCGTTTGAACCATTGCTCGTGTCCTTTCCGTCTCCTGAGCGGCCCGAGGCCAACTCACGTCCGCTTGAAACGACAGCGCCAGCGCGCCGTCCGCCGCACCTGCTTATCAGGACCTTGCACGCGCCGATACGGTGGAGTGAACGGCGCCTTGTGATCGCGTCCGGCGCCGGAAGCAGGACTGGACCGAACAGCGCAGCCCGGAAGCAGCGCTGTCAGCCGGCCCGCAAGTCGCGTGCAAGATCAAATTGCCGGCAGAAGGATTTCTCCGCCCGGACACATAAATTCAAACGGATTTCCATAAAGCCCGTGCCACCCGGGAAATCCTGTCAAAATCGCGAGGCGCCCGATTTCCTTGTGTTCGGAGCCGCCTCGGCCATGATATCGGAACCCGGCATCATGAAGCGAGCGGACGGACCTGCCTGGCGCGGCCGATCAGCTCTCTTCACAACCATTTCGTCACTTCCAAAGCGACATATGCAAGATCAGGAGAGAAAGCCGTGACCGTCCGCGACCTGCCCGTTACCAATCGGTCACCCGAATATCCAGCGGAACGGATCTTCGTGGACCGCTGGTCGCCACGTGGATTTGCCGAGGACGAGATTCCCGAATCCGTATTGCGCACGTTCTTCGAGGCCGCCCGCTGGGCACCCTCCGCCTACAACTCGCAACCGTGGCGCTTTCTCTACGCGTTGCGCGGGCAAGGCGAATTCGAGACCTTTCTCACGCCGCTGGTCGAGTTCAATCGCGGCTGGGCACGACATGCGGCAGCGCTGATCTATCTGGTATCGAAGAAAGACTTTACGTCGCAAGGCAAGGCCGAGCCGCAGTTTTCGCGCACACACTCTTTCGATGCCGGCGCCGCGTGGGCCAACTTCGCCAATCAGGCGGCGCAGGCCGGATGGGTGGCGCACGGCATGAGCGGACTGGACGTGGATGCGGCGCGCAAGGTGCTCAGGATTCCCGAGGGCTTTGCGGTCGAGATCGCCATCGCAGTCGGACGCAAGGGCGACGGTGCACATCTGGCCCCGGCGCTGCTGCAGCGCGAGCAGCCGAGCAACCGCTTGCCTGTGGCCGATTTTGTCGAGCCGGGCTTGTTTCCTGAAAGATTCCTGGGCACCCGATGAGCGGCTTCTTCAGGCTCAAATCCTTCATCGCAGATGCCATCCAAGCGATCGAGAGCGGGCAAAGCGAGGCCGCCCTCCTGGCTGAACTTGCCCCGAAACTGGAAGCGCTGGTAGGTGTGGACGACTGGCTGCCGCCTGCCTATGCCACCGCGGGCGACAGCAGCTATCGACAATATCTGCTCTATGCCGATCCGCTCGACCGTCTGTCGGTCGTGAGCTTCGTCTGGGGACCAGGACAGGGCACGCCGATCCATGATCATCGTGTCTGGGGGCTGGTCGGAGTTCTGCGCGGCGAAGAAGTCTCGGTGAGCTACGAACGACGGGGCGACGGCTCGCTGCAGGCCGGGCCGGCCATGCGGCTGCCCGAGGGCGCCGTTGTTGCCGTCTCACCCCGGATCGGCGACATCCACGCGATTTCGAACGGTCTTCCCAACGCCTCCTCGATCAGCATTCACGTCTATGGCGGAAATATCGGAACCATACGGCGGTCCGTTTTCGATGCGCAGACGGGGGCCGCCCGTGAGTTCATTTCCGGATATTCCAATGAAGCCATTCCCAACCTCTGGGAGACGTCGGACCGGCCTGATCCTGTTCCGATCGTGACATCCTCCGAGTTGCGCCGCCGCTGGCGTGCTGGTGAAGAAGTCGCACTGCTCGATGTGCGCGAGGAAGGCCCCTATTCGCTGGCCCACCCCTTTTTCGCCGTTTCGCTGCCGCTGTCACAGATCGAGCTCCGCATTTTCGATCTGATCCCGCGGACTACCGTCCCCATCGTCGTGTATGACGACGGCGAGGGATATGCGGCGCGCGCGGCGGCCCGCATCCTGGCGCTGGGCTACAGCGACGTGTCGATACTCGGAGGCGGTCTGCAGGCATATGCCCGCATCGGTGAAGTCTTCCGCGACGTCAATGTGCCGAGCAAGGCGTTTGGCGAGCTCGTCGAGGCCATCCGCCACACCCCTTCGCTGCCGGCCGACGAAGTCAAGGTGCTGATCGAAAGCGAGCCCGATCTCGTCGTGCTCGATGCCCGCCGGTTCGAAGAATACCGGACCATGAGCATTCCGCGCGGCATCAGCGTTCCCGGCGGCGAGCTCGCCTTTCGCGCAAGGGAAATTGCGCCGTCGCCGAACACCACCATCATCGTCAATTGCGCCGGCCGGACGCGCAGCATCATCGGGACGCAATCACTGATCAACGCCGGCCTTCCCAACAAGATTTTCGCGCTGCGCAACGGCACGATCGGCTGGGCCTTGGCCGGGCACACGGTCGAACGCGGCAAAGCCGATCGCTTCACGCAGCGGCCCGACGCCTCCTATCCCTCTGCGCTCGCCGAGGCCAGGGCATGGGCCGAACGCGTCGGCGTTTCCGTGCTCGATCGGCGCACGTTCGACCATTTTCTCGCGCACGCGACGGAGCATACGCTGTATCTTCTGGATGTGCGGACGCCGGAAGAATATCAGCAAGGACATCCGTCCGGCTTCACCTCGGCCCCCGGCGGTCAGCTCGTGCAGGCGACGGATGAATGGGTGGCCGTGCGCGGCGCGCGGCTCGTGCTGTTCGATGACGACGGCGTACGCGCACGCATGACGGCATCCTGGCTGATCCAGATGGGCTGGGAAGCGTATGTTGTCGGAACGGACGTGATCAAGCCGACGGAGACCGGCACACCGCCGCCGCGCCGTCCGGCTCCGCCTGATCCGGGTCAAGCGACCATCGATGTCGCTGCGCTCGCGGCGAACCGCGCCGGCTGGACCGTCGTCGATGTCGCACGAAGCCCCGCCTACGCCGCAGGCCACATCCCGGGCGCACATTTCGTGCTGGCTTCGCGCTTTGCGGAGGATCTGCCGCGATTGCCAGGCGAAGGACTGATCGTCTTGACCAGCAGCGACGGCGATGAAGCACTTTTTGCGCTTGCCGATGCAACCATCTCGACCCGGCGCAAGGTGGCCGTGCTGGACGGCGGCACGCGCGCATGGGTCGAAAGCAATCGACCGTTGGAGCGCGACCGCCATTCCTGGATTTCGCAGCCCGACGATGTCTACAAGCGCCCCTATGAAGGGACGGACAATGCGGCTGCAGCCATGCAGGCCTATATCGATTGGGAGCTGCACCTCGTGGCACAGCTCGCCAACGATTCAGTGTCCAACTTCCACGTCGTCTAGATCTTGCATCGACGCCTCAAGCCGGCGATCATGCCGGAGACGCGTTCCGATACAGGAACCGGAGCGCTGCCGATCCGTTGACGATCATAAATCCGGAGAGCGCGATGAAGATCGGAATTGTGGGTGCGGGCAATGTTGGATGCGCCTGCGCAATGGCGGCAACTCTGCGAGGCAGCGCACGAACGATCGTCCTGGTCAATCGCACCCGCAAGACCGCCGAGGCGGTGGCAACCGACATCCGTTACGGCGTTCCGCTAGCCCACAAGCTGGACATTTGCGACGGTGACTATGACGATCTGGAAGGCGCAGATGTCGTATTGATAACCTCGGGCGTCAATGAAAAGACGGGCGGCGCGACCGACCGCAACGACCCGCAAGGCCGCCTCAAGCTTCTCGACAAGAACGCCGCGATCTATCGCGATATCGTGCCAGAGATTGCGGATGCCGCCCCGCGCGCAGTCCTTGTCGTCGTCACTGATCCACCCGACCCGCTCGCAGATATCGCAAGAGAGGTGCGAAAAGATGCAATCGTCTTGAGCGCCGGCACTTATCTGGATAGCCAACGGTTCCGCGTCCACCTTGGACGGCATTTCGGCGTCGACCCGGCGCATGTCGAGGCCCAGGTCATCGGCGACCATGGGACGGCGCAGGTTTTCCTTTGGTCATCCGCGCGCGTGGGCGGCGTGCCGATCGCGCATCTGCTCGACAAGCGCGGAGAAAAACTTGCGGACCTTCGTCAGAAAATCGAAAAAGAAGTCCGTTATGCCAATATCACCATTATCGAGGGCCACAACGCCAGTCAGTATGGCATCGGCATTGTTTCGGCGCGGATCGCCGAAATGATCGCGACCGACGAGCGCGCGGTGGTCCCGATCGGCAGCTTCCACAAGCGATTTGGCGTGACGTTGTCCTTGCCGAGCGTCGTCGGGCGCAATGGCGTGATCGAGGTGCTCGAACCCGAGATGTCCGAGGAAGAGCGCGCCGGACTTCAGAGGAGCGCCGAGTTGTTGAAAGCGGCTCTGGAGCGGGTCTAAAGCGTCCACCGATCAAGTTGCAGAAACGGACGAGTCCCTTCAACCACCCACCCCGTCATTGCGAGGAGCGAAAGCGACGAAGCAATCCGGACTGCATCCGCAGAAAAAGCCTGGATTGCTTCGCTTACGCTCGCAATGATCCCGGAGTTTGGGTGCGCATCGTCTGATCACTCAGCTCGGCGGATGCTCTTGCGCCCGCACCTACTTATAGATGCTGCGCGCGAGATCCAGCATTTCGTTTTGCCGCGCCGGGTCGGAAGCGCCCATCAGCTTGACCTCGGCGATCGCACGCGCCTCCGGAGAGACCTGATCGAGAACGCCGCGTCGGACGATGCCAAACCCGTCCTGCGCAAATATCTTCTGGACCTCGTCCGACATCGCGAAATCGATATAGAGGCGTGCTGCGTTGGGATGAGGCGCGCCTTTGAGCATGGCCGTCGCGTAGAGCACATAAGGCGCCCCTTCTGCCGGTACGACGGAGCGGACCGGCAGTCCCTTCAGGTTCTGAATATCGCCGAGGATGAACGGCATGTAGATCGCCATTTCTCCGCGGGCCACGCGCCGAGCCGCCTCGCGCATCTCGCGCGTGAACTGGATATCCTGCGTCGCCAGCTTCTCGTGATAGCTCTTGCCCAACTTTTCGGCCGTCACGAAGAATTCGACATAGCCCCCGCCGACAGCGCGCATATCATCGGACAGGATCTTCCCCTTCCATTTTTGATCGGTCAGATCGCGCCAGCTCTTCGGCTCTTGGCCCGGCGGCACGAGCCGGTTGTTGAGGAGCAATCCGTAGTTGATGGTCATGACCGGCGACTTCAGGCCGTCGTCCCGGAACTGATCAAGGAGCCCTGCGGCGTTGGGCACCGGCTCGTGCCGCGCGAGCGACTTGTCCTCGGCGTTCATGATCACGTCCTGGTTTTCGGAATTGAACATGACGTCGCCGAGATAGCGTCCAGCCGCCTGCTCGGTCCGTATGCGCTCCCGAAGCTCGCTGGCACGCGCTTCCAGGACCTGGACCGGTATGCCGTATTTGGTCTCGAAGGCTTTTGCGATTGCCTTGGTCGAAGGCGCTCCGACAAGCCCGGTATAAAGAACGAGGCCACCTTCGGACTTTGCGTCTGCAATGACCTTGTTCCAATCGGCGTCCTGGGAGTGAGAGGGAGCACTCATCGACATGAGCGCAAGGGCGGCGAGAAGAACGGGAATGACCCGTCGCAGGACCGCCTGCCGCGCGCCAAAGCATTGCCTGATCATTTCCCCCTCCGCCGATTGTTGTTGATTCACTTGCTTGTTCACACGGTCAGGACGACGTAATCGTCCTCGACATGCACCTCGTAGCTTTCGGCGACGAAGGGCCCCTTGACCAGTTCGTCGCCGCTCTGCACGGCAACGTCGTATTTGCGTATCTTGAGCCGCGAGGGATCGCAGTAGGACTGCCCGCTGCTGATTTCGAACTCCCAGCCGTGCCAGGGGCACCGCAGAAATTCGCCATTACGGGCGACAGCGTACTCGCCCACGCCTTGCGGCTGGACCAGTCCGACGACCATGCCTTTACAGAGTTCGGCGCCGCCGTGGGGACAGCGATTCAACAAGGCGAAAAATTCGCCCTTGACGTTGAAGACCCCGATCTGCCGACCGGATACCTCCACGAGCTTGTGCGTGCCCGGCGGGATTTCCGGGACTTTAGCTACGACATGGCGGCTCATGGCAGACCGTAAAGTGCCTTGGCATTGCCGCTGAAGAGCCTGGCGCGCTCTTCGTCGGAGAGCACGATCTTGATGGCGTAGCGCGGATCGTCGAAATCCCAATGCGGATAGTCGCTGGAGAACATCAGGCGGTCCCAGCCGAGCCAGTCGATAATGTCCCGGAGATGCGCCTGCTTGCGAGTTTCTTCCATCGGCTGGGTGGTGAACCACAGGTTCTGACGCAGGTACTCGGAGGGTGGCCGCCGAACGTGCGGCACTTCCACACGCAAACGCGACCAGTGCTTGTCCATGCGCCATGCAAGCGACGGCGCCCAGGTGAAGCCGCCTTCCACCGCGACCACCTTCAGCTTCGGAAAGCGCTCGAACACGCCTTCGAAGATCAAGCTGGTCAGGACCGCCTGCGTGATCGTTCCGAACGTATTGTGCTCCTCCAGATAGTAGGTCGGCGCGCCGGCCCCGGACGATGCATGTCCGCCCCCGATCGCCGCCGGATGAAAGGCAACCGGCAGGCCCGCGCGCTCAGCCGCTGCATAAATCGGCCAGTAGCGCTTGCGTCCCAGCGGCTCCATCGCCTTCGGCGACAGCAGAACCTGCCTGAAACGGCGATCGCCGGCGCGCCGCTCGATTTCAGCGACGGCGACGTCCGCATCCTCCTGGGGAACGATGATGGCGGCGGCGAGCCTGTTGTCCTGATCGACCCACCGCTCGCACTGCCAGTCATTGATCGCGCGGCTCAGCGCCTCCGCAAAATGCTGGTTGCGCTCCTCAAAGATGCCGCGCCCGAGCGCGATCAGCATTCCAAACTCGATCCCGTTCGGATCGAGATGCTGCCGCTGCAGGAGCGGCAGCGAACAACCCGGAGGGCCGCCGTCTTCGGGATAGGAGTCCACCCGCATGCCACGCCCCATCATGCGCGGATGAGGCTCCTGGTTGTAGATTCCGCCACGCACATGCGGCCCGATGCGCTCGGCATGCTCGCGCCACTTTGCGGGGAGCCAGGGATAGAGATCGGCCGCCGAACGTGCAGTGATGTGCACGTCACAATCGACGATGTAGGCGCGCGCCCGTGCCGGCCCGGTCTTGGGACGCTCGAGTACAGCCTGGTTCATGCCGTTACCTCCGATGCGGTGGATTGGAAATTGACCCTCTGCAGCCTGCGATAGACAGCATAGGGATTGTCGATCGCGATCTTTCGGATCAGGTCCGGAGAGAAGCCCTCCGGCACGACGTCCTGCCCCTCGAAATGCCAATGCGGATAATCGGTCGAGAACAGAAGGACCTCGTCGGTCCCGAAATGATCGAGCACGCGCTCCACGAGCTTCGGGTCCGACGGCGCGTCAAAGGGCTGCAGCGTCAGCCGCACGCGCTCGCCGATGATCTCATGGGGTAGCCGGTCGATCCAGGGCAGCTCGGTGCGGACACCGAACCACATCTTGTCCTGTCGCCACAGAAATTGCGGAAGCCATGTGGCACCGGATTCGGCAAGGACGAACGTCAGATCGGGAAACTTCTGGAACACGCCTTCAGCCAGCAGGCTGACCAGCGCCCCCTCGAAACCGGCGGACTGGGTGACATAATCCTCGACGAAATAGGACGGCCAGCCGTTGCCCATCGGCGCGTGCCGGTACAGGCCTCCGGCGTGCAGGCATATCGGCAGACCGGCCCGGCTGGCAGCCTCGAACACCGGCCAATAGATTCGGCGCCCGATGGTCAGTTCGCCGACCACCGGCAGCAAGACCTGCACAAAACCGGGATTGTCGGCGAGGCGCTCGATTTCCATCACGGCAAGCCTGGGATCCTGCAGCGAGACCACGATGGAGCCGCGCAGCCTGGGGTCGGTCGGCAGCAGTTCCTTTGCGACCCAATCGTTGAACGCGCTCAGAATGGCCGCCGCCATGTCGCCATGATAAAGGGCCACCGCACCGTGCAGGATGTTGCAGATCCCATACGCCGAGCCGAACCCATCGAGAGCCTGGCTTCGTAAGAGACCAAGATCGGAACCGGGCGCGCCACCCTTCGGCTTCCAGTCCGGCCGCCCGTGAATCGGCAAGAGCGGGTTGTTGCTCGTCATCGCAAAACCCATCCGATCGATGTACCGGGTGCGGATTTGCGCGCTCCAGTATTCGCTCATGTACGGCAGCAGCGCCGTTATCGGTGGGGCCGCGGGATGAATGTCGCAATCGATGGCGCCGCGGAATGGAAGTTTCATCGCTTGTTCTCCGTCGCTGCGACGACCGCCCACGCGGCCTGCTGCGGCACCACGACAGTTACGTTGTCGCCGATCGAATAGTCTCCGAGCGAAGGAGCGTCGACGTTCAGCCGCCCTTCGTCGGTCTCCACGACGATCGACCGCGTCGCACCGCGGAAGATCGTGTGTGCGATCCGGCCCGACCATTTCAGTTCATGGCCGCCGGCATCGAACCCTGCCGAAGCGATGCGCGCGTCCTCCGGCCGGACCATGACAGTGACGGCCTGCCCCGCCGGCACTTCGCTCGCTGCCTCGCAACGTCCCCGCCAGCCCCGTCCCGCGACCTCGAGCCGTACGCGGCGCCCATCCAGCCGCGCACAAGCCTCGACATTGGCTTCGAGCAGGTTCGGCGTTCCGAAAAACGCCGCGACGGTCCGGTTGGCCGGGTACCGGTAGATCTCTTCCGGTGAACCGATCTGCTGGATGCGGCCGTGATCCATCACGACGACCCGGTCGGACAGTGCCATCGCCTCCGATTGATCGTGCGTCACGTAAAGACTCGTCATGCCCAGCCGCTTCTGGATCGAACGAAACTCGTCCCCCATCTGCAAACGAAGCTTTGCATCGAGATTGCTCAGCGGCTCATCGAGCAACAGGACTTTCGGTTCGAACACCAGCGCCCGCGCGATGGCGACCCGTTGCTGCTGGCCGCCTGACAGGGCGGGCGCCGGCCGCTCTGCAAACCGCTCCATTTCGACGAGACGCAGCGCCTTCGATACCAGATCGCGGATTTCGGCGGCCGGACGCCGGCGCACCCGCAAGGGATAGGCAACGTTTTCGAACACGGTCATGTGCGGCCAGATGGCATAGGACTGGAAGACCATTCCGAGCCTGCGGCGCTCGGACGCAACGAATACGCCTCGCGCCGCATCGCTGACGACCTCGTTGCCGATGCTGATGCGGCCGCCGGTGTTCTGCTCCAGTCCCGCCACCATCCGCAAGGTCGTCGTCTTGCCGCATCCGGACGGGCCAAGCAGCGTGACGAACTCACCTTCGTTCACGCGCAGGTCGACGGCGTTCACCGCGACGAATTCGCCGAAGTTCCGGCTGACCTTCTCGAGAATGACATTCGACATCACATGCTCCGAAGCCGGTCAAAGGGTACTGATGCGGGTCTTGATGACCCGGAGCTGTACCCACCTAAACACGATCACCATGAGCATCATGATGAGCCCGATCACGCTGACCTGTTCCGCGTTTCCGTTCGCCCAGAGCTTGAGCAACACGACGGACAGCACTTCCGAACCGACCGAATAGAGCAGGACCGAAGCGCTCAGTTCGCGCATGATTCCGAAGAACACCAGGACCCAGCCGACGGCGAACGACGGCCAGGCCAGCGCGACCATGATGCGCCACATCGTCTGCAGCCAGCCGGCGCCGTGGACGCGCGAGCACTCCTCGAGATCGAACGAGAGCTGCGCATAGGCGCTCGACATGACGCGCACCGAGAGCGGCGTTCCGAGCGATATATAGGCGAGCAGCAGCGCCCAGATCGTTCCGTAGATCGGAATGGAATGCGGGAGCAGCGCGAAGCCCCACAGGAAGCCGACTCCAAGCACGATGCCCGGCATCATCCACGGCAGCCAGGCCATGGAGTCGATCAGAAACCGGCCACGCCATTTCGTGCGGACGGAGATGTAAGCCACCGCGCCGCCGAGCGCCATGGTCAGGGTCGCGCCGACCAGGCCCAGGAGCATGGTGTTGCCGAACCCTCGCCAGAACTCGCTGCTGCCGAACACCGCCTGGTAATGCTCGAGCGTCAGCATGTCCCATTGATAGAAGCCGAAAAACTTGAAGAACGACCCGATCAGGAGCTGTCCCACCGGCAAGACGACGGTCACCACGAAGAACAGCAGACAGAAGCTGAAGGTCACCCAACGCCACTTTCCCAGCTTGATGACCGCCGGCGAATAGCCCTTGCCGGTGACGGTCTGGAAGCTGCGCCCTCTCAGCATCCACCATTGCAGAAGCACGATCAGGAACAGCAGCGCGAGGATGACGAAGCTGATGGCGGTGGCGTACTGATACTGCGGCGGCGAGCGCTGGTTGATCGAATCGTAGATATCCGTGGTGATCACGTGGATACCGGCGGGCGAGCCGAAGAACAGCGGCGACTCGAAATTCTCGATGCCGCGGATGAAGCTCAGGATCGCCGCACTGGTCAGCGCAGGCAGCATGAGCTGCAGCGTCACGGTGCGGAACGTCCTGAAGCGCGAAGCTCCGCACATCCGGGCGGCCTCTTCCAGGCTCGGGTCCATCGCCCGAAAGGCGTCGACGATCAACAGGAAGAGGAACGGCACGGCATACTGCATCATGTGCCAGACGATACCGCCGTAGGAATAGACATTGATTGGCGAGCGGTCGGATCCCGTGATCCACTGATAGAGCTGGTTGAGCAGCCCGACCTGCGGGTTGCCCAGCATGCCCCATGCCATTGCAGTGAGGATCGGCGGGATGAAGAACGGCAGCGTCACCAGCACTTCGAGCGAACCGCGAAACGGGGTGTCCGTCCGCGCGAGAATCCAGGCGAGCAGAACGGCGAGCACCACCGAGGGGATCGTCTTCGCGAGGGCGATGCCAATCGTATTGAGCAGCGTGACGAAGCTCTGCTCGGAGAGAATCTCGCGATAGCCGTCCAGATTGAAGGTTCCCGCGATCCCGGGAGGCGTCGAATGCAGGCTGCCGTAAAGCAGCATCGACAACGGATAGACCGACAGGAAAGCCAGAAGAAGGATGAGCAGCGTAAGGGCCGCGATGCGGCCCGCCGACGCCGACTGCAACACCCGCCAGGTTCGCGACGCTGCCCCGGTAAAGGACGTCCCGGCAAGGTTACCTGCGCGATCTTCGGCCGAAATGGTCATGGCGCCGCTTTAAGGATAAAGCTTCTTGGCGAGCGCCATCATGGACGGCCGCTCCGAAAGCTTCGCCGGTCCTATGAGTTTGGCGTTCGCGAAGGGCTGCGCCTCCGGGTTGGCACGCTCAGCCACCCCGGCGACGACCGGCAGCATCCAAGCGTTGGCGTAAAGCAGTTGCGATTCCGTATCGAGGAAATGCTGGATGAAGAGCCGGGCGGCGTTGGGATGCGGCGCGTTTTTCAAAACCGCGAAATCCATTTCGGCGTAAGGCGCGCCCTCCTTGGGCACGATGACCTTGACCGGAAGTCCCTTCAGATCGGACGCAAAGGCGAATATCTGCGGGATGTACATCGCATACTCGCCGCGCGCGACGCGGCGGGCATCGTTACGCATATCCCGGCTGAACACCGGCTTCTGCCCGGCAAGCTTCTCGTTGAAGTCCTCACCCAGATTTTTCTGCAAGATCGCAAACATGGTATTGCCGCTGCCGAGCGGCCGCATGTCGTCGGACAGTATCCTGCCCTTCCACTTCGGGTTGGTGAGATCGCTCCAGCTGGTCGGAACGTCCTGGTCCTTGACCATCCTCGTGTTGATCAGAATGCCCATCGGCTGGACGTAAGCCGGCACGCTGAATTCACCGACCTGGAATGGGGGGCGGAGATTGGCTGCGTTCGGAATTGGCGGCAGCTTCTGCACGAAGTCGCCGTTGTTGAGCTGCTCCTCAACCATCGTGGTCGTGACAATTTCGGTGTCGCCCAGATATCTGCCGGCGGCCTGTTCGGTTCGAATGCGCTCGGCGAGCTCGCTGGCGCGCAGGTCGAGACTCTCGACGGCAATTCCGTATTTCGCCTCAAAGGACTTGATGACAGCCGCAAAGTACGGAGCGCCCAGCGCCATATTGTAAACGACGACCTTGCCTTCCTTCTTGGCGGCGTCGACGACCGCGTCCCACGACGAGTCCTGGGCGTGCGCCGGCACGGCGAGACCGGCAAGCAACGCGATCAGCGCAACCTTCAGCTTGACCAACACGTCATTCCTCCCCGCGCCTTTCTTTCTGACTCGCCGCCGATGACTTCTAGACTTCGACGACCACGTATTGCTTTTCAACCGATACCGGAAACGTTTCAGCCTGCAGGGCACCTTCAACCAGGGCCCCGCCCGACTCGACCTTCAGCTCGTAGCTGCGCACCTTGGTACGGTCGGGTTCGCACCATGATTTTCCGGTTCTCAGATCGAATTCCCAGCCATGCCACGGGCACCGAAGAAGCTCGCCCTTTCGACTGAATCGATAGGAACCGGGCTCCTCCGCCTCGACGAGCCCGACAACACGGCCTTTGCACAACGACGCGCCCTCGTGAGGACAGCGATTGCCGACGGCGAAATATTCGCCTTCAACGTTGAAGATCCCGATTTCGCGGCCGCTCACTTTCACCAGCATGCGATGGCCGGGCGGAATCTCTTCGACGGTTGCGACGATGTGCTTTGTCATCGATCGAACCCGTAGAATTTGTGCGCATTTCCGTAAAGGAGCTGCTCGCGCTGCGCCTCGGTGAGATTGGCCTTGAAAGCGTAGCGGGGATCGTCGAAATCCCAGTGAGGATAGTCGGTCGAGAACAGCAGGCGGTCCCACCCGATCCGATCGAACAGATCGAGAAGCTCGGCGGCGCTTCCGGGTTCTTCCATCGGCTGCGTCGTGAACCACACCTGCTCGCGGACGTACTCCGACGGCGGGCGCTTCAAATGCGGCACTTCGCTGCGCAGTCGCGACCAGTGCTTGTCCATTCGCGCGTTCAGCGACGGAACCCAGCCAAGCCCTCCTTCCATGATCACGACGCGTAGCTTGGGAAAGCGCTCGAACACGCCTTCGAACACGAGGCTGGTCAGCACCGCCTGCATGGTCTGCGCGACGGCGTGATGCTCTTCCATGTAATAGGACGGCCAGCCTCCACCGGTTGATGGATGACCGTTGGTGCCTCCGACGTGAACCGTGACCGGCAGATCGTTGCGCACCGCCGCCTCGTAGATCGGCCAATAGCGGCGGCGGCCAAGCGGCTCGTCGGTTCGCGGCAGGAGCAGGATCTGGGTGAAATTCGAATCACCTCCCCGCGCGTCGATCTCGGCAACGGACGCGAGCGAGTCTTCCTGCGCCACAAGAACCGAGGCTCTCAGGCGGCGCTCGGGTTTCACCCATCGTTCAACCTGCCAGGTGTTCATGGCGCGGGTGAGCGCTGCGCCAAAGTCCAGGTTTCTCTGACTGCCGGGATTCCAGCGCAGCGGTATCAGCATTCCGGTCTCGATCCCGTTCGGATCGAGGTGCTGCCTGCGCATCAACTCGAGGCTCGATCCCGGCGGACCTCCCTCGTCCGGATAGGCATCGATCCTTGCCGCATCCGGCGACATGCGCGGATGCGACAGCGCCTCGGAGAACGCATGGCGCAAATGGCTGCCATAGACCGAGAGGTGGTCGATCCATCGCTTTTCCAGAAAGGGATGGACCTCGGTCCACGAGGTCATAGCCGGGTGGATGTCGCAATCGATGACCCGCAGCTGATACTTGGCGGGGCGGCTTCGCTCCACGTCCATGATGCTCACTGCGAAACCTCCAGAGTTTGGGCTGCCTTCGCCAGCCTCGGATAAGTGCCGAGCGCATTCTCACTGAGGATCTTGCGAAACAGGCGATCCGGCAGGCCTTCAGGCAGCACCCTGTCGTCGTCGAACTGCCAGTGCGGATAATCCGTCGAGAACAGAAACAACTCGTCGGACCTGAGATGATCGGTGAGGCGAAGAACCGCCTCCGCTTCATCCGGCGCATCGATCGGCTGAACGGTGAAGCGAATGTGGTTGCGGATGATGTCCGATGGCGCGCGAGTCACCCAGGGAACCTCCGCCCGCACGCCCTTCCAAGTCTTGTCGGCCCGCCAGGCGAATCCGCTGAGCCAGGTCAGCCCGGATTCGATCGCGACGACCCTCAGGTTGGGGAATTTTGCGAATACGCCTTCGGAAATCATGCTTTGCAGCTGACTTTCGAAGGCGGCGGACTGGGACACATAGTCTTCGACATAGTAGGACGGCCAGCCGGCCGCTGTCGGCGCATAGCGATATGCACTTCCGGCGTGAATGCCGATCGGCAGCCCCAGGCGCTCGGCCAGTTGGTAGATGGGCCATAGCTGTCGCCGGCCGAGAGTGCTCTCTCCGGAGACCAGCATCAGTACCTGGACAAAGCGGAAATCGTCCGCGCGGCGTTCGATTTCCGCGACCGCGAGCTCCGTGTTATGCGCGGCAATCACGATGGACGCGCGCAAGCGGGGATCGCGATTGAGCCATTCGTCGCGAATCCAGTCGTTGGTCGCCCGGCAGAATGCGGCCGCCATGTCTTCGCTGTGGAAGACCTGAGCTCCATACAGGCAATTGAGAATTCCCCAGCGCTGCCGATAGCGATCAATCACGTGCTCCTGCATCGCCCGCAGCGATGAGCCGGGCTTCTGGCCGCCATCGAGCTTCCATTCGGGACGACAGGATAACGGGGTGTTCTGCGGATAACTGGTGAGGCTCAGGTTCAAGCGGTCGAGCGCACGAACCGCGACCATTTCGCGCCAATAGTCGTTCAGGTAGGGCAAGAGCACGCCCATCCCGGGCACCGCGGGATGAAGGTCGCAATCTATCGCGCCTGCGTATTTCGCCGCGTCAACGCCCGCCTCGAGATTTCCTGCCACAGCTCTCCATTTCCTTCTTCGCCGGAGATTGGGTTTATGTTGACGGATCAATAAATGATTTGTCAAGAAATTTGATCTGGATCAATGCGCATGACATAAATTCCTGAGCAGCAGCGCGAATCTGCCGAGAACCCGTCAGGAAATTTTGGCATGCCGACAAAAAAGGGATTGGCGGTTCCGGATCTGCCACAGGGCCGAGGACGAGTTGCCGGGATGCTGGCGCGTGAGCACACCACGGTGCTTCTGTCCAACATTGGCGCGCGACTGAGCCGCGGCGCCACGGCCTATTATCGCGCTGTCTGGGATATCAGCATGGTCGAATGGCGCCTCTTGATGACGCTCAACAGCATCGAAGCGCTCAATGTGAGCGAACTGTCCGACGCCGCCGACGTGGACAAGGCGGCGGCAAGCCGCAGTCTTGCCCTTCTGCAGGAGCGCAATCTCATTTCGGTCGAGCAAACGCGATCCCGCGGCCGGGCCGCGATCGCGAAGTTGACGGCCGACGGACGCAAATTCGCGGCAAAGCTGGTTCGGGTTTCGAGCGAACGGGAAGCGCGGCTGTTCAACGATTTCACGCCTGACGAGACCGAGCATCTGAACCTGCTGCTGCATCAATTGTCCCAGGCACTCGACCGCGCAGACTGGGAGCATTAGCCGGAGCCAGCGGGCCCGCTTCTTCAACAGCAACGGGCTGCCGCGAACGCATTCAGAGGCCTCGCGCCTTTGCAAGCTGCATCGGCTCGAATTCGTGCACCTTCTCGGGCCGCAGCTTGCGATAAACCGGCGCCACACTGCGGTCCTCATCCACCAAGGTCAGGCGGTCGATCTCGATGAGATCCGCCGGCGTGAACTTGATGTCGAGCGCCTTGACGTTCTGCGCGATGTGCTCCGGCTTGTCCGCACCGGCGATGATGGTCGACATCGCAGGGCGCGACAGCAGCCATGCGAGCGACATCTGCGGCAGCGTCCATCCTCTCGACTCGGCAAAAGCCTTGAGTTTCTCCTGGACGTCCCAGTTGCGCCTGCTGTTCCAGGCCGCGTAGTTCGGGCTTGCGGCGGCGCGCGTGCCGGGAACGGCCGGCGCATCGCGGTGGTACATGCCGGTCAGCAATCCTCCCGCCAACGGAAAGTACGAATTCATGCCGATGCCGTACTTGACGCAGAACGGCTCCATCCGCTTCTCGATGTCGCGGTAAAGCAGGCTGTAGTGATCCTGCGCCGAGATGAACTTCTGCCAATTGTATTTCTCGGCGATCCAGAGCGCTTCGCAGATCTCCCACTCGAAGAAATTGGCAACGCCGAGATAGCGCACCTTGCCGGCGTGAACCAGATCGTCCAGCGCGCTCAGTGTCTCCTCGATCGGCGTCCGGCGGTCTGGCCAGTGCACCTGATAGAGATCGATGTAGTCGGTCTTGAGCCGCCGCAGGCTCGCCTCGCAGGCCCTCACGATATGCAGACGGGACGTGCCGATGTCGTTGGGACCGTGGTCCATCCGGTTGCTGAACTTGGTGGCGATGATCGCCTTTTCGCGACGGCCGACCAGCGCGGCTCCCAGCTTCTCTTCCGATTGCCCGATACCGTAGCTGTCTGCGGTGTCGAAATAGTTGATCCCCCGATCCATCGCAGAATGCACCACCGCCTCCGCGCCCTTCGGATCGACGAAGTCGCCGAAGGAAAAGCAGCCGATGCCCATCTCCGATACCGTCAGTCCGGATTTTCCGACCCTGCGGTACTTCATGCCGCCGGCATTTTTCACTTCGAGTCCGATCGCGGTGATTTGCGAGCCGGCTCGCGTCGCTTCAGTCGTTGGGGCAGTCATGGGGCCTCCCGGTCCTTCCGTTATTTGTTGTTGTTGTCCTGCCAGACGAACAGGCGTGCGCCCAGCGCGAGCAGCAACCGATCGACGGCGAATCCCATGCCTGCGATCACCAGGATGCCGCACCACATCAGCGCGGGATCGAACGAGCGTTCGGCAAACATGATGAGATAGCCAAGACCATCATTGGCGGCGATCAGTTCGGAAGCGACGATCAGCAGAAACGCCGTCGATGTGGCGACGCGAAGACCGGCAAACACGAAAGGCAGCGACGCCGGTATGATGACGTGCCAGATCAATTGGCGCTGGCTGGCGCCCTTGGTCAGTGCATTCCAGATGAAGAATTTGTCGACGTTCTTCACGCCGGTATAGGTGTTGATCACGATCGGGAAGAAGCAGCCGAGAAAGATCAGTCCGACCTTCGAGGCGTCGCCAATTCCCAGAAAGATCATCATCAGCGGGAACAGAGCAAGCTTCGGTGTCGGGAACAGCGCGGAGATCAGCGGGTCCAGGAAGCTCTCGAACGCCCGGATACGCCCCATCAGGATGCCTGCGCCGATGCCGGCGATCGCGGCAAGCGCCAGCCCGGCGCCGGCGCGCATGAAGCTTACCGCGATGTGATGCAGGAGCTCGTGGGTAACGAAAACCTGCTGATAGAAGGTCCTCGCCACATCCTCGAGCGGCGGCATGAACATGGGATCGAGCAGATTGAGCCGCGACAGGACCTCCCAAATCAGGAAGATGAGGAACACCGGATAGTAGCGGGCCACCGCCGTAAGCCTGGCCCAGCGAGGCTCTCCGGCGGCCGTCTTCGCCCTGGCCGAAGACTTCACCGCGTCCAGCTGCTTGCTACCCGCACGCGCAGCGGAATCGGATGCGCTCACGCTCGTCATCCAATCACCTCCATGGTTTCCTTGCGAATGGCCGACCAGATATGGCTGCGCAACCGGCCGAACTCCGGCAGCGCGCGGGTCTCCTGCCGGGGACGCGGCAGGTCGACCTCGATGACTTCCTTTACCCGTCCCGGCAGCGGCGACATCACCACGATGCGGTCCGAGAGCAGCACCGCTTCGTCGATGCTGTGAGTGACGAACAGCACGGTCTTGCGATCACGTTCCCAGAGCTGCAGCAACTGATCCTGCAAGACCTCGCGTGAGAGCGAATCCAGCGCGCCGAACGGCTCGTCCATCAGCAGCACGCTCGGACCACAGGCCAGCATCTGCGCAATCGCGATGCGCTGCTTCATGCCGCCGGAGAGCTCACGCGGATAGAAGCCGGCAAATTTCGAAAGGCCGACCATCTCGAGGTAGTGCGTAACGAGGTCCCGGCGCTCGCCCTGCGGCACCCCGCTCATCTGCGGACCGAATGCGATGTTCTCCTCGACGGTCCGCCATGGAAAGATGCTGGAGTTCTGCAGCACGAGGCCGCGGTCCGGATCGGGCCCGTCGACCGGCCGGCCGTCCACCAGTACCTCGCCATCGCTCGCCTTGAGCAGCCCGGCGACGATGTACAGCAACGTCGACTTGCCGCATCCGCTCGGACCGACAATGCTGACGAACTCGCCCTGCCGTGCCTGCAGATCGACCCGGTCGAGCGCCAGCAGGTCAGCACCGCGACCGGAAAGAAAGCGCTGGCTGATCCGCCTGATATCGACGTGAACCGCGTTCCGCTCCGCCGATCCGATCATTGGCCCGCCCCCAAGGCGTCGTTCCATGTCATGCCAAGCCTTGCATAGGCTTTGCGCAGATAGCTGGTGTCGAGGGCCTGTTCGGGCGTCGCCGCCGGCTTGCCGCGTAGCTGCCCGGCGCTCGTCAGCATCTTGCCATAGGCCTCAAAGGTCTGCTTCGGCAGATCGAGCGAATTGAGCATGAAGAGCTCCTTGCCCGCAGAGGAGACGCGGAGCTTGTAGAAGGCCTCGTTGGTCTCCGGATCGTATTTCAGGGTCTTGGCGGTGATCGCCTTGATCTTGGCGCCGTCATTATGAGCAACGTCGTCCTCGATGATCTTCCGTGTCGCCAGCATCCCCATGAGGAAGCGAACCGTTTCTTCCTCGTGCGCCTTCATCCAGTCCGCCCGCCCGACAATCACCTGCGACATGTCGACGGGAATCTTGGTGATCTGATCGCTCGCCATCAGGAAGTTGATCGGCACGCGCTGCGAAGCATGATAGGCGCCGATCGACGTCATGACCGCAGCGTCCACCTCGTTATGAACCAGCGCGCCCTCCATCTGCGGATAGGGCATGCTGAGGAACGTGATCGACTTGGGATCGATTCCCGCCTCCTGCAGCCGGTCGCAAAGCGCGAGATACCAGTTCGACGACAGACCGAAAACGGCGACCCGCTTGCCGACCAGGTCCTTCAACGATTGAATGCCGGCGTCCTTGCGCCCGACCAGATTGACCGCCGACCAGTGCTTGCCCTGCTGGTCGGTAAATGAATATTCGACCGCGGAAATGATCTTCAGCGGCGCACCGAACGAGATCGCCTGCAAGGTCGGCGCCGGGGCGACCGCGGCGAGGTCCGCCTGACGGGCCACGACGGCTTCGAGCTGAGGTGCGTTGTCGTTGAAGCTCGTCAGGTCAAGCTTCAGGCCCTGGGCCTCGAAGGTCTTCAGCTCGAAGCCGACCCAGAACGTGCTGGTCGGGGTCGCCTGCTGCCACGCGAAACGCAGGTCCTTCGGCGCTTCCGTGGCTTGCGCGTGCGCAAGGCCTCCGGCCATGCCGCATATCACCGCTATCGCTGCCAGGTTGATGCGAAACATTTGTTCCTCCGGTTTGGCGATCTTGCCGTCTTGGTTCTCTCCCGCCTGTAGCCGGCGGTTGTGGTGCAGATGATCATGTGGCGCCGGCCTGCATGCGCTGATAGGCCAGTGCATAGGGCTTCATCGCGCTGAAGATCAGCAGCAGGACGATCGGGCCGACCATGAGCGTGAAACTGGAAAGAGCGTAGCGCAGCATTGCCTCGTTGTGGAACACCCTGTCGGTGATGAGCGCGATCGCGGTTGGCCCGAACCCGCCCCCGACGACACTGATCGAGAACAGATAGAGTGCGCTGATCTGTCCGCGCATCTCGTTGGGTGTCACGATCTGGATGGCGGCGTTCTGACCCGGCGCGGTCATGCTCCAGGCGGTGAAACCCAGGAAGCCGCAGAGCAGAGCGAGCCAGGGGCTCGGCATCAAGGGCATCGCGACGAGAAGCGGCAGCGCCAGGGCATAGGACAACAGGCAGGCCATCATCAACGCATCTTTCGGGCGGCGGGCCGTGAGATACTCCGCCAGCACCGTGCCGAGGAACAGGCCGAGCGGTGTGGCGATCAGGATGGCGCCGCCGAGCAGAGCGCCGACGCGCTCCGGCCCCCAGCCATAGGTGCGCTCGAAAAATGCCGGCCGCCAGGCCTGCAGGCCATAACTTTCGATCGAGGCAATCGCGATGCTGAGAAACAGCGGCGCGTAGAACTTCCAGTTCAGTCCGAGAAAGCGCAGCACGGCGCGAACCGGCACCGCATCCGCTGTCTTGCGGTCGCGCCGGGCCGGCTCGCCGACCGTCGTCGCCATGATCAACGCGAGCAGCAGGCCCGGAAGTCCTGTCACGAGCAGGACCATGTGCCAGTCGCGAACGACCAAGCCGCCGGGCAGAACCAGCGGCGGCATGCCAGCAAAGATCGCCAGCAGAAATCCGCCGACCACGAGCGCACCCGCCATACCGCCGGTGATGCCGAGTTGATAGATCGCGAAGGCCCGCGGCAGCCTGTCGCGCGGAACGAAGTCCGCAATCATCGACATCGAGCACGGCCCCTTGACCGACTCGGCGGCGCCGACGAGCGCGCGCGCCGCAAACAATTGCCAGAGCTGCTGCGCCAGTCCGCACAACATGGTGGCAAAACTCCACAGCGTGAGGCCGGTCGTCAGGATCAGCTTGCGGTTCCTTGAATCGGCGAGGCGCGACAGCGGAAAGCTGAACACCACGTAGGCCAGCGAAAAGGTCAGGCCGATCAAAAGACTGACGCCGGTGTCGGACAAATGCAGGTCGCGCTTCATCGGCCCGACCAGAAGGTTGACGATCCCGCGATCGATGTTCGACATCATCGACACCAGTGAAAGCACCACGACGCTGTACCAGGCGCGCGATGACGCAGACAGCGTCCATGCTCTCTCTTCAGAGGCCGGACGCGCTACGACTTCTACCTCCAACGCCAAGGCTGTTTCCTTCCCGGTTCATGTCATCATCTTGTTATTGTCTTCGCGGGCCGCCCGCAGATCCCGAAGATATCGCACCGCACCGATCGCCGCCGTGGCGGCGTCCCCGGCGACGGAGGCGAGCATCTTGACCGAACCGGCCCGGATGTCGCCGGCGGCAAATATCCCCGGCCGCGACGCGCGCATTGTCAGGTCGGTGACGATGTGGCCGCCGTCATCGAGCGCGGCAAAATCGCGCAGGAACCCCGTTCGCGGCTCCAACCCGACATAGGCGAACACGGCACTGCACGGCTGACGCCGGATTTCGCCGCGGTGCTGGATCGCAATTTCGGATACCCGCGCATCGCCCTCGATCGACGCGAGTTCGGAGTCGGCGAAAATGCGCACGTTCGGCAGCGCCGAGAGCCGCTCGACGGCGGACGTCCGCGCGAGCGGCGCGCGCTCACGGTGAACAAGCGTGACTTCGGACGCAAAGCCGGCAAGCACGAGCGCTTCATCGAAGGCAGAATCCCCGCCGCCGACGACCGCTACGGGCTGGCCCCTGAAGAGCGGACCGTCGCAGGAGGCGCAGTGCGATACGCCGCGACCGGCGAATTCACTCTCACCCGCTATGTCGAGCTTACGTAGCGTTGATCCCGCAGCGATGATCACGGCGCGGGCGGAGATCTCGCCGCCACCGCAAATCACGCGGTAACCATTATCGCCGCCCGCAATCGCCGACACCGTTTCGAGCTCGATAACAGCGCCGGCAGCTTCCGCCTGCTGCTGCAGCAGGGGCCCGATCTCATAGCCGGCGATGCCGTCGGGAAATCCGGAAAAATTCGTGATCTTTTCCACCGTCGCGACCTGGCCGCCCGGCGCAAGCTGTTCGAGCACGAGTGTGCTCACGCCGTAACTGGCGGCGATCATGGCCGCAGTCAGGCCGGCGACACCGGCACCGACGACCACGACATCAGCGTCTTGCATGGCGCATCACATCCCGCAGCAGTAACCGTCAGCGCCACTCGTCGATCGACACCGTCGCCCGATGCTTCGCGCCCATGATCTGCCAGTAACCGTTGGTTTCACCACCGACCACGACGACGTTGATGGCTTCCTTCAGGAACATGGGGATCAGTTCGTCGGCCCTGGCCTTCAGACGGGTCGCAAGCGGCTCCACGCCGAGCGTGGCGTTGGGATAGATGTAGTTCTGGACCAACTGCATGTCCCAATAGCGGCCGGCGGGCATCTGCGCGGTTTCATGCAC